>CAZDGB010000237.1:0-11801 GCA_964504645.1 uncultured Planctomycetaceae bacterium
CCGATGTAGCGGCCAGTTTCATCGACGATCGCCAGCCGATCGGCATCGGGGTCTTCCGCGAAACCGACGTCAGCCTGCAAGCTGCGCACGGCATTGCACAGGCCGGTAAGATTCTCCTTGAGCGGTTCCGCCGGATGTTCGAATTGCCCGTCGGGAATGCCTCCCAGCACGCGGACTTCGCAGCCGAGGATGTTCAGTAGCATCGGGCCGAGAATCGCGCCGGAACCATGATTCACATCGAGCACGACGCGAAACCGCCGGGCACGAATCGCGCCGACGTCGATTAGCGGCAGAATCTGTTCGAGGTGAATCTCGGCCGCTTGATAGAACAGTTCCAACGATCCGATGCCGCTCCACTCCCGATACTTTGGCGGCTGCTCCAATTGAGCGAGAAGCTTTTCACCCAACACCGCGTCGAACACGCCGCCGATCGGGGCGAAGGGTTTGAGACCGTTCCATTCGATGGGGTTGTGGCTCGCCGTCAGTTGCAGGCCGCCGGCGGCCGCCAGATGTTTGACGATCACGCCGCACGTCGGCGTCGAGGCGATGCTTAGATCGACCACCTTACATCCCGTCGCCAGCAATCCGGCGAGTACCGCATGCCGCAGCATCTCGCCGGTGGAACGCCCGTCGCGGGACAGAATGACCGTGCCGCCGTCGAACATCGTGCCGAGAGCCGCCGTGAACCGCGCGACGTATTCGGGATCGAGTCCGTCGCCGATAACGCCGCGCAAGCCAGAGATGCTGAGAATCCGTTCGGGCATGGGAGAGTTGGGGGTGGTAGGTTGGAGGAAGCCGGGCTTTGTCGTTTCGCCGACACGAATCTACAATCATCGGCACACAATTCCCAATCAACAGCCCTTAACCATCACCCGCCCGTGTCGCTCCACGTTTTTCGCGCCGATGTCGACCGGCAAGTCGCCGCGCTGCGGATCCTCTTGTCGCAGTTTCCCGCGGACGAACAAGAAGCCCGTCTGCTCGACACGCTTGCGGCGGTGAATCACGGGGCGCTCAGCCTGACGGGACTGTGGCTGGCCGAACTCGATCAACGACCGATCGGCGCCGCGTTAGTGATGACGCAGGCCGACGGCGTCAGTCTCGTGTGGCTGCCGGTCATCTTGATTCCCGATGAACAGCAAACCATTCGCTCGGCCCTGATGACCGAGATTTGCCGGGAGCTCGACGGCCCGGGGATCAAATTCGGCCAGATTTTACTGTCGCCGGAGGAATCCGCCGCTTGCGGCTGGCTCGTTGAGTACGGTTTTGAATCCGCCGCGGAGCTGTTCTTTCTGGCGAGATCGTTGGAGGAAGGTGCGGAATGTTCTTCCACGCCGCATTCCGACTTTGAAATCTTCGACGAGCCGCGCAACTATGACCGCTTCGCCCGGCTGATCGAACGGACGTATCTCGACAGTCTCGATTGCCCGCGTTTGAATGGCGAGCGGACAGGAGTCGATGCGATCGCCGGGCATCGCTTGTCAGGGCAGTTTCATCCGCGCGGGTGGAGACTGTATCAACACGACGGACAAGACGCCGCGGTGCTGCTGTTGAACGAACATCCCGATCAGGACGCGGTGGAGCTGGTTTACTTCGGCGTGGCTCCGGAATTTCGCGGGCGACATTGGGGCCAGCGACTGCTCGCCGACGCCATCGAGTTGTCGCGGTCGTGGAACCGCGCGGCGATCTTTCTCGCGGTCGACGCGGCAAACACTTTTGCGAACGACCTTTACGCGGCGCACGGATTTCAGGAAGTCGCGCGGCGCGTCGTGTGGCTGCGGTTTCCGCGCGCTTCGGCACGCGAGTAATCGACATGTTTCGCACAGACGTTTCGTCCGCGCACCTGTCAAGCGACGACTTTTTATTTTCGCCAACTGACGACGTGTTAGCGGTTTTCGACAAGCCAGGACTCGCATGAAGCGCATTTGAAAATTTTGTGAATGATTGGGTTTGACTCCGCGCGGCGGCTCGGTAGGATCACACCCGCTTCGACGGAAATCACTCCGACGATTCCACCAAGACACAATTCGAGTTGATCGCTTCGTTTCTCCGTGCGGCATTTGCCGCGCGTGATGGGGATCGGTGTTGGCCGTTGTTCGGCGGCCAGCCACGGGAACGATGCGATCGCAGGAGAAAGGGTCGCATGATGCAGCCCGGCATGACGCCCGCCGAACGGGAACTCTCGCCGCGCACCTTCGACCGCGCAGGCGACATACACGCGAAACTGCTCGAACGCCTCGGGCCGCAGCGCTATCAACTCTGGTGCGACGGCAAAATCGCACTCACCGTGGAAGGCGAGCGGCTGACGGTCGGCGTCGGCAGTCCGTTCCTGTTGAGTTGGATGCAGCGCCAGTTCCGCGAGGTGATGTCCGATGCCGCGCAATCGGTGCTCGGTCCGGCGGCGCAGATCGCCTTTGAAGTCGATGCCCGCCTTTCACTCGCTCCGAAAGCGGAGTCTTCCGTCGCCGGCACTCCGACTCCAACCCAAAAGATCCTGGCGCTACCGGCGCCTACGGATTCCGCCGGCACACCGATCGCCAGAGTGGAGATCGTGCAGCAGCCGGAAGCGCGGCACGGAAAGGTCCGCCGGCTGGCCGATCTGGCCGAGTTCATCCCCGGCGACGCGAACTCATTGGCGCTCGCCGCGGCACGGCAAGTCGTGTCGCATCATCCGGTGCCGTTCAATCCGCTCTACTTTCACGGCTCAGTCGGCGTCGGCAAGAGTCATCTTCTCGAAGGCATCTGCCGTGAGCTGCGACAGGACTCGAAACGGCAGAACGCCGTGCTGTTGACGGCGGAGGCCTTTACCAATTATTTCACGCAGGCTTTGCGGGAGCACACGCTGCCTGGTTTTCGGCAGAAGTTCCGGACCGCCGACGTGCTGCTCGTCGACGATATTGGTTTCTTCGAGGGGAAACGCGTTATCCAGGAAGAATTCCTGCACACGGTTTCCGATTTAATGGATCACGACCGGCCGGTAGTGCTCGCCGGCGATCGGCATCCGCGGCTGCTGACGAAGCTTTCTCCCGAATTGACGAATCGCCTCGTCGCCGGCATGGTTTGCCGGGTCGAAGTCCCTGAACTCGAAGCCCGTCGCCGGATTCTCGACGCGAAGGCCCGCAAGCGATCGATTCCGATCGCCCCCGCGGCCCTCGATTACGTTGCCGAGAAATTCCGCGCCAACATCCGCGAACTGGAAGGCGCACTGAACTGCCTGCAGACGTTCGGCGAGATGACGCGACAAACCGTCACGGCCCAGCACGCCCGCGAAATCCTGAGCGATCTCGAACGCGACTGCCGCAAGACGATCCGCCTGGCCGACATTGAACAGGCCGTCTGCTCACTGTTCGGCATCACGAACCGCGAATTGAAGTCCGACAGCCGCTCGCGAAAGATCAGCCATCCGCGGATGCTCGCGATGTATCTCGCGCGAAAGCACACCGCTACCCCCTACAGCGAAATCGGCCAGCACTTCGGCGGCCGCAACCACAGCACCGTGATGTCCGCCGAGCAAAAAGTGCAGGACTGGATCAAATCCAACGCCGCGATGAACGTCGCCTCTTCGGCGTGGACGGTCCCAGATGTGCTGGCGTCGCTGGAGCAACAAATGCTGGCGGGGTGAGTCTCATCGGAGCCTACCGTCAAAAGAGAGACCCTTGATTGCGATCTGGGCCTTTCTTTCTTGAACGAGTAATTCTCTGCGAAATTGATTTCAAGGAAACAACGCGGTGGGGATCAGCAGCAACCTCATCCAAAGTTCTGTCGGTAAGCACGCTCTTCGGCATCTCGGTAGCGATATCCCTCTCCGATAGCGGCCAAGCTTCGGCATCCTCTTCTTTCCTCAGCAACCACATCTTCCCTCTCACTCCAGAGCGAACTGGTATCCGAGTCAGTGACCAGACGCCTTTGAGTTTGATTCCATAAAGGTGAAACCTTAGGTAACCGCCCTGAAGTGCCTGATCGATATCTTGTTGATCGGGCACCCAAATACCGTGATCCCAGAGCAACATCGGTCCGGCACCATAACGGCCCGCAGGGATTACCCTCTCGACAGAGCCGCACTTGACTTCGTGATCGGCCACAAAATCTGCTGGTCGACGCACCATCGGATCCAAACAGGGGCCTTCTTCAGGTATCACCCAGCTCTTCAGAACTCCAGCATGCTCCAGGCGAAAGTCGAAGTGAAGGAAACTTGCATTGTGCAGTTTGATAAAGAACTTTCTGTCCATTCCGGTTTGACACATCGTGTTCTCCATGAATTGGGACGCGTAATCGTGTGACGGCACACAGAGCCGCCTGAAGTCCCGTGATCGTCTGCCACAAAATTTAATTGCGAATCACAAGTCCTTGGAAATAACTGTATACACATGATCACAATTTTCAAGTGTTCACTATTAAATCTCTTCTAGGTGGACAAACAAAAAACCGCTTGCATACATGCAAGCGGTTTTTTGTTGAAGTGGAGGCGGGGGGAATCGAACCCCCGTCCTGTGATGCGGCAACGGTAGCTTCTACATGCGTAGTCGGCTGATTGCTCTCATCGGGTCCGGCTCAGCAGACGAAGCCCTCCCCGACCAGGTCCCCACAAATCTCGCTCCGGGCGTAAGGTCCGTTGACCCGGAGCCAGCCGGAATTTGCGAGTGACTTTTGGACGCCTCCGGCGGGGCTTCCGCAGTCACCGCTGACTATTACTAGGCAGCGAGAGCGAAATTGCTGTTAGCAATTGTTGTTTGATCGGCTTTTAACGTGGCCAGCTGATCAACCACGGCACGCAACCATCGTTACGGAACACCCAGTCGAATCCGATCGCCCCCTGTGTTGGAGTTCACTAGGGTCGCGGAAAAAAGTCCGCAACCCAGACGGTATTCTTCGTCCGGCCGGCGTTTGCGTCAACAGCGGATCGGGGGATTTTCGGAAAGCCTGTTGGATTCCCGACTGGAAAATCAACGGCGTGCGGTCATTCGCGGAAACTCGCCGATTTCGCGGCGCTGGAAAATCGATTCGTCGCGGAGTAAGGTTACGCGGCACGGGAACGTTTGACCACATCTGCTTTCTCCCGTTTCCTCATTCTGCAAGGACCGAATCATGGCCGCGGCGATGACGGACGATTGCACGGTCGAACATGTGCGGCAGGCGCTGGAGCAACGGAAAAAGCCCGGCCCCGCAACGGCCTCCGCTATCAACACGGCGTTACCACAGCCGATTCGACCGGCGAAAGGGGCGCTCGCCGAGCTACTGACGCGCGCCGTTGCCGGTGAAGAGCTGTGGGAGTATCCGCCGCAAAAAGGACAACCGCGCTATTGGACCCAGAGTCCGCGCGATCTGGCCTGGCAGCGGGTGGAAGCGCTGCTTGCGCAGAAAGATCGCACGGCCGCTGAACTAACAAAGCCCTTGGTGAAGGATGAATTGAAGGGGCTGATCGAATCGGAAGCATTCCTCGCCGAAATGGTCGCGACGGAAAAGTTGTTTCTGCTGCCGAAGCCGCCAAGAACGAAGGCGGCTAAATACAGTCTGCGGCCGATCGACTTTAGCGTGTACGCGAAACACGTTGTCGGCCCTGTAGACGCCTTCATCAAGAAGCTCAAAACGCTGGCTTACAAAGAGGGATTGCCGGAGCGCGCGGTCTTCGAACTGGCGCACGCCCAAGTGGGGGATCAAATCGGCGCGCCATTCGTGATATCGACTGCCAAGACAACGACGCCGGTCTCCAGCACGGAGCTGCCGGAAACTATTCTGCAAGCCATGCACGATATCAATCCGCGCGTGGCGGATGGCGATTTGGTGCTGATCCCGGAACTGCGGCAGCGGCTGGACTTTCACGCCGCCGACAAAGAGCGCTTCGACAAGATGCTGCTGGAGATGTTCCGCGATCGCCAGGTGGTTTTGAGTCGGCAGAACGCGGGGACGTTGCCGGAGTCCGAGCGGGCGCAGCTCGTCACTGATCACCTGGGGAATTACTACAACACGGTCGCCCTCTGGAGAGATTGACCATGTCGCACAACCCGTTTCGCGGATCGGTTCAGGGCGACGCATGGGGCGAGGAAAGCGGCCTGCACGACGTCGCCGGCATTCATCACGGCACGTTCCTCAAATGCTGCCAGGCGGTGGACGCCGTGCGCGAAGGGCCGTGCAGCGCCGGCATCGTGATTCACGGCGAGCCGGGCAGCGGCAAAACGCACCTCATCGGCCGGTTGCGGCGCCAATTCACCGATCGCTTTTGCGAGCCGACGCTGGAGCGCATCAGCCAGGCGTTCGCTTACGTCCGGCTGAACACGAATGAATCGTCGCTGGCGCGGCACGTGCGGCGGTGCGTCGCCGGCGATCTGCTGCGGACGTTTGGCAAGGGCCCGTCGCAATTGGAGCGGCTGGCCCTCACGCAACTGATGAACGTCGCCGAGGGCCAAGGCGATCTCGCACACTGGTGGGATTTCTTCCTCGATGAGCGGGCCGCGGAGATCGACGACTTGCTGACGACGCTCGGCCTGAACGAGCGGTTGTCGCCGACGTTCGTGAAAATTCTCGGGCACGTCGTCCGCAGGCAGCACCGATTGGAAGTCGCCGGCTGGCTGCGCGGCGACGCGCTGTCGGCAGCCGATTACGAGAAGCTCGGCGTGCCGGAACTCGATGCGGAATCCGATCCCGAAGCGTTTGCCCGTGAAACGCTGATCGACTTGATGCGGCTCGCCGGGCCAAAAATTCCGCTCGTGCTGTGCTTCGATCAAGTGGAGGCACTGCAAGTCACGCCGGCAGACACGCTGCCATTTTTCACGTATGCCAAGCTGATCGCTGATCTGTACGACGCCGATACGAATCTGGTGCTGATCTCCTGCATGCAGACGGCGATTGCGCAAAGTATTCTGCCGGCGATTCCGGAGTATGCGAAGCCGCGGCTGCAAGGCTACGCGGTCTGCATCTTGAAGCCGCTGGATGCGAATCAGGCCCGCGACTTGTTGGCGGCAAGGGTGAAGCCGGCCGGCAAATTCGCAACGACCGATCTTTGGCCGCTGACAGAAACGGACCTGAAGAAATTCCTCGGCCCGCTGAACCACGTCTATCCGCGGGAACTGCTGGATCGGGCGGCGCGGCGATTCGATCAACTGACGGGGAGCGTCGTCCCAGAAAAGCCGCTTGAGGACTGGCTGGCGGAAGAATGGGACCGCCGGACCGAACAGGCCGTGCAAACCAGTTCGCCGGACCTGACGGAAGCAATTCTGGGACACGGCATCCCACTGCTGGTCAATGTCGTCGATTCGGGATGGACATCGTCTCAAGGAAAGCAAGGAGTCGCGCTCGACCACGTCCTGACCGGCGAACAGCAGGAAGGCCGCGTCGGCGTGAAAATTCTCACAGGAACCGATTCGCGACGGCTGTGGAACCCGCTGAAGACGCTGAACAATCTCTATCCCGACAAACTGCAGCCCAAGCTGCAAAAGCTGGTGATCCTGCGGGACGAACGAACGCCGATCCGTCCGACTGCTGTCAAAGCCCGCGAATATCTCGACAGCCTCGAAAAGAAGCATGCCCTGTACTTCCGCGTGCCGCCGGAAGCGCTGGCCGCGCTCGACGCGTTGCGAGCGCTGCTCGGTGATTCGCAGTCCGGCGATCTCGCTCTCGACGGCCAGGCCATCGGTCCGGAGACCGTCCGCGACTGGCTCCGTGCGCACCTGCCGGGATCGCTCAAGGAACTCGCCGACGTGCTGGTGACACCCGCCGAACCCGAGCCCGCGTCCACGCTCATCGACCGCTTGCAGGAGCAACTGACCGAACAGTGTGTGGCGTCGGCCGAGGCGCTGGCCAGCGGGCTCGGTGTTCGCGTGCACGATTTGGTCGACGCCGCACGCAGCCGTCCCGATCTATTCGGCGTGATCGATGGCCCGGCGACGGCTGTCTTCTCCGCGCGGGTCGGCAGTCGGTGTCTCGATCCGCAGGTCGTGGTCGAATCCTAACGTCTCAATCAGGCCGTATCATGGCAGTGACGCTGACGGTTTCGGAGATTCGGCAGGCCTTGATGCACGCCGGCGGACGGACGGGCGACGGCGCCGCATCATGCGCGGCGATCGGCACGTTATTTCATCAAGTTCTCGGCGAACTCTTGCGAGGCGATTCGCCGTGCAACCTGGAAGCGTCCCTGCGCGATCTCGACGCCGATCTCGCCGAGTGGAAAACGCATCTCAAGCGGCAAGCGTACGACCAGTTGCTCGGCCCGCTCCTCACGCGACAGGCGGCGGCGTTGCAATCGCAAGGGGAGAAGGTGCTGCATCTGTGGACAGCGGTGCAAGCGGCCTGCGATTTTCTGGCCGACGTCTGGTGGGACATCACCAACCAAGGCCGCAAACCGGTCGATCAGAGCCAGTGGCTGTCCGCCGAACAGCAGATTCTGTGCGAAGTCCGGCGTCCGCAGTGGCGCGAGCCGGTCGCCATTCTTGGCCAGCCTGATGCGGTGCTGCGCGTGCCGAAGAACAATCACTGGTGCGTGTTGGAATGGAAGCTGGGCCGGGCCGCGCCGGACGTCGATCTCGGGCAGGCTTGCCTGTATCACCTGATCTTAAGCCGCACATCGGAGACAAACGGCCGCTCGGCGCTGGCCGTCATCAACTTCCGACCGGAACTCGACGAACGACCGTTCACCGCGGAGCAATTAGCCGGAGTTCAGGAAAAACTGCTCGATTTAATCGGCCGACTCGCGGGAGTCGCCAGTGAGAGGACTATAGCGAAAACGGAGACTTCGAGACTAACCCCAGCCCCAGCCGAGATGCCGGCAAAGAATCCACCATGGACGGCGGAGCTGCGCGAGACGTTGCTCAAAGTCTTGCGGGAATTTGGCGCACCATGCCGGGAGATCAAGCCGCCGGTTGTCGGGCCGGCGTTCGCCCGGTTCTTCGTGACGCCGGAACGCGGCGTTGCCGCGCGGAAGGTGTTGAATCAGGCGGACCAGCTGCATCTGCGGCTGAAGCTCGAATCGCCGCCGAACATGGACATCCTGGATGGAGCCGTCGCCATCGATCTGCCGCGGCCCGACCGCGAGTTGATTCCGTTTTCGAAATTGGAGGCGCATTTCCAGGAGAGTGATGCGGCCGGCGGTTGCTCGCGAGTGCCGATCGGCGTCGATTTTAACGGCCGCTGGCAGTTCTGCGACTTGTCGGCGTCGGAAAGCGCTCATCTGCTCGTCGTCGGCACGCCGGGTAGCGGCAAGAGCCAATGGCTGCGCGTCGCTGTGTCTTCGTTGCTGCGCACGAACAGCCCCGCGACATTGCAACTCCTGCTGATCGACCCGAAACAGAATGCTTTCCAGTTCGCACACGGATCGTCCTACTTGCGCCGCCCCATCGTCGTTCCCGGCGATGACGAGAGCACCACGGAAATTCTCGGCGGTCTGATCGACGAGATGGATCGTCGCTACGCGCTCTTCAGCCAGGCCAATGCCCAATCGCTGATGAGCTATCGGCATCAAACCGGCGAAACGTTGCCGCGCATCGTCTGTGTCTGCGATGAATACGCGGATCTCTTGCTGCACGCCGAAACGACGGAAAGCAACGCCGCGCGGAAGGAGATCGAAAAAGCATTCCAACGTCTGGCCGGCAAAGGCCGCGCGGCGGGCGTGCATCTGATCCTGGCCACGCAATATCCGAGCCGGAAAATCATCACTTCGGCGATCCAGGCGTCCATCGGGGCCAAAGTCGCGCTGCGGGTGTCGTCGGCGCTCGAATCCCGCGTTGCGCTGGCTCGCGCCGGCGCCGAACGTCTGCTCGGCAACGGTGATTTGCTCTATCAATGCATCGGCGACCCGGTCCGGTTGCAAGGAGCGTGGCTGCCGGAGTCCGAGGAGTGTCTGGTCGGTGCAGCGAATCGAGAATAGTCCCTCGTCGCTCTGCGTGCCGATATTGAGAACAGGAACTCTCCAGCCGAATCCAGGGAAGGGCCGACGATGTTCTGTTCGGAATGCGGCGTGAAGGCGAGCGGCAAATTTTGCCACCAGTGCGGCAGCCGGCTGCATTCTGCCGATGACGTCCTGACATTGCCCGAGCAGGACGTGCCGGTCGACGTCGTCGATTGGGAACACGACGCGCGGTACGACACAATCATCCGCGTCGAGGCGGTGCGGACCGTCATCGCCGGCCACGCGGCCAGCGCTCCGCAAGGACTGTCGGGCGAGAAGATTTTGGCGCTGTACGATAAGTTCATGTCGTCGCCAGTGCCGCTGGAAAGCCTGGCGGAAATCGTACAGCCGCTCTACGAATCATGGGGCATCCGCACCGGCAAGGAGCGGATGGAAGTCATCGACGCCCCGATCGGCCGGGCGATCGCGCGGGCGCTTTGCTCGCTGGCGAAGCATGCCCAGACGTTTCAGCACGCCAAGCAACAGGATTCCGGCTGCATCCTGACGGCGGAACTGCCGTCGTCGGTCTGCGCCCTCAAAGGACGCTTGACGGTCTCTCTGACGAAACGAGACCACCGAACAAACGTCGCAGCATCAACGTACATTCCCGGCCAGATGTACGACTGGGGCAAGAGCCAGCGCTGCCTGGAGGTATTGTTCGGGGATTTGCGTTCCGAGATGGGGTTGCCGGCTGGAGAGATCCACCGGCAAGTGGCGTAGTCGGTGAAATCAAACGCGGGGGTGCGACCCCGCGGCTTCCGGCTCGTTGGAAACGCGCCCACGTCGCAGGTGTGCCACTGGCTCCGCCAGTGCTGTTCTCGCTTTCTCGCTGATGCGAGCGTTCGTCAGATGTCATTTCATCGACAGGCCTTCCAACCAAACTGCTTGGTTGGCGCGAAGCGCACGGCGGGCTGACGCCGCGCCGCTCGCCTGGAGGCGGCGCGTTAAAATCGCCACGCTTGTTGCCGGTTGACAACGTAAACTGCGCAAAATTTGTTGACGCACTGCAACCTGTGACGTAGGGTTCTCTACCCTCAGACCACAGCTCCCAGCGACTCCCGGGAATTCCTTGGAACCCGCACAGCACGATGCTGGCGAGTTCGCAGTTTTCCCGGCGATCGGCATATCGGCGTCTTGCTCGGCCTGCCCCGGCCCACAGCGATTTCGTCGAGATGGCCTCCGTGTGTTCGGTTTCCAACCCGAGACACTTGAGAGAGTCGCCGTATCATGATTCATGGTTCGCTGCTTGTCGTCGATGATGATCGTCCGTTGCTCGAATCGATGGCCGACTATCTCCGCAGCCTGGGACACCGCACGGAAACGGCGACCACCTGCAAGGACGCCATGACCCGCATGAAGGAATATCCCTTCGACGCGGTCCTCTGCGACGTCAATCTCCCGGACGAAGACGGCTTCCAACTCTTGGAATGGGCCGAGAAAAGCGTGCCTGAAACGGAAGTGCTGTTGCTGACGGGCTTCGGCACCATCGAGAACGCCGTCGAAGCGATCCGCATGGGAGCGTTCGACTACCTCACGAAGCCGATCATCGAAGACGAGCTCAATTTTTCGATTCAACGCGCGCTCGGCAAACGCCAGATCGTCGCGGAAAACAAATCGCTGCGGGCGCAGCTCAATCAGCGCTTCGGCATGGGGAACATCGTCGGACACGATTACCGCATGCTCAAAATGTTCGACCTCATCGAGAGCGTCGCCGACACCAAGACGACGGTGCTGGTCCTCGGCGAAAGCGGGACCGGCAAGACAATGACGGCCCGGGCCATACATCAGATGTCGAGCCGCCGCGACAAACCGTTCGTGGAAGTCGCCTGCGGCGCCCTGCCCGATTCGCTCTTGGAAAGCGAACTCTTCGGCCACGTCGCCGGAGCCTTCACCGGTGCCAATCACGACAAGATGGGAAAATTCCTGC
>CAZDGB010000238.1:0-11777 GCA_964504645.1 uncultured Planctomycetaceae bacterium
GAAGAGGAGACCTGCGGTCGGAAGAGCGGCGGGGTCGGGAGACCCGCGCCGAACAGAGCAGTTTTTTTTGTCCCTCAACTCTTAACCATCAACTCTCAACCACTCAGAACGGCGTAATGATGTCCAGGATTCGCGTGCCCCAGTTGACCTTGGTGCTGTCGAAGATCTTGCCCTTTTGACGGCGGACGATTTTCAGGTCGGCGATTTTCTCGGTGCGGACCGTGCGCTTCACGTTCACTTCAACGGCCGGCACGGTGCCGGTCAGGCGATACTCGAAGAAGTCCTGATTGGTCTGGATCGACTTCCGCGCTTCCAGCACCAGATTTCCGTTGGGAAGCACGTCGACGACAGTCGCGCC
Organism: uncultured Planctomycetaceae bacterium; assembly: GCA_964504645.1. GTDB lineage: Bacteria > Planctomycetota > Planctomycetia > Planctomycetales > Planctomycetaceae > CAZDGB01. The sequence continues at coordinate 359 of CAZDGB010000238.1, forward strand.
GATCTTGTAGGTGATGCCTTCGGTGTCGGTCCCGGTGCCGATGGTCTGCAAGCGATTCTGCAGCGTGCCGTTGATGTTGAAGTTGGGAGTGGTCGCCTCGAGGCTTCCCCCGTCGCCGAAGCGGACGAAGTTCTCCAGCGCCGCTTGATAGGCCCCGTTGCGTTGCCGGTTGAACCGCGAGTTGATGATCACCTCGGCCTTTTCGTCGACCTCGATCATGATGATGTCGTGCACGCGGATCTCCGCCGGCGGCGGAGCGACGTCTACGAAGACAAGCGAAATGTCCTGAAGCATCGGGGCGTCTTCGTAGTCGATGACGGGCGGACCCTGGGCGAAGAGGCGGGATGTCGCCAGGAATGCCGCGGCCGCGATTCCCATGCGCACAGACTTCATGGCGAACCTCCTGCCGGAAAGTGCTGACTAGCGGAAATCCGCTGAGAGGGAATGGGGGGCGCGGTGACGTCGGCGACGACGACTTCCGCTTCGTGCCAGTTCGTGACGCGGGCTTGAATCTTTTCCTTCGGATCATCGAGGGCGACGCACGGGATGATGTCCCCCTCCGCGCCGCTGCCGTTCGCCCGGAAGAGCCGCGTGACTTTCAAGCCCCGCACGCCGGACCGCACGGTGACCAGGTCGTTGTTCCGCACGAGGGGCACGCGGGTCGTGTCGCCCGATTGAATGGCCGTGCCGGGCCGCAACGACTTGGTCGCTTCCTGGCCGACGATTTCGCCGGAATGTTCCATGCCCGTTTCGCCGTTCTTTGCCGGCACGCGCACGAGATCGCTTTCCCGGACGACCTGTCCTTTGGGAACAGTGTGTTTCACGGTCAGCACTTGCGGCGTTTCATTGAGCCACGCTTGCATCCGCACAACGTGCGTCGAACCATCGCGCCGCGGAAACTGGGCCGTCAGCGTCTGCGGTCCGCCCCATTCCAGACCGGGCTCGACGAACCGCACGATTTGTGAATCGACCTTCAGCAGTTCCGGCACGTCATCCTCGGGAATCTCCACGGCGAGATTCAGCGACCCGACCTGAGCACTGGAAATCTTGAACTGCCGGTGAAACGCCTCCTGCACGATGCGTTCCGCTCGCTTGTGCTGCGAGGGAGAGAGGGAAAAGGGACGCACGGCCACCGGCTTCGCCGCCGCCGCGACGGCCGGCTTCGGTTCCGGGGCCGGTTTCGCTTCGCCGGGACTTTCCAGCAGGACGACAGCCTGTCCGGTGAACTCGATCTCGCTGAGATTCACGCCGTGCGCGAGCAGACGCTGTCGGATTGCCTGCTGCGTGATTCTTAATTTCTTGCCCGGCGCCGGCGCCGGCCCGAGCGATACGGATTCCAACTGCCGGCGGATCTGCGGATCGACGTCGTCGATGTCGGCCACATCGCTCAAGTGGATTAATCCCGCACGTACGGTCGCGCCGGAACGCACGTCGATGACGGCCGCCGATAACAGCGATGATTGCGCTGTGCAGGCGAGAACGAGCGACAGAGCGAGCTTGATCGGCGGCATGGAAGAAACTTTGCGGGGATCGATGCGCCGCGAAGCGCAGGCGAATGCGGAATCGTCAAACGTTTAGAACCTTCTCAGATTCGACACCAATTGCAGCAACTGGTCGGTCGCCTGGACGACCTGGCTGTTGAGTTCCACGTTGCGTTGCGTGCGGATGAGCTCGACGAGTTCCTTCACCGGTTCCGAGTTCGAGGCTTCCAGCGTGTTCTGCTGAATCGTTCCCAGGCCGAGCGTGCCGGGTGAGCCGGGGGTGGGGACGTTCGAGGCGTCGGACGGCAGGAACATCGAATTGCCGTACTGGATCAGGCCTTCGTTGTTGAAGAACTTGGCAAGCTGGATAATTCCCGCCTGGACTTGAGTGTAATTGCCCGGCGCGAGATAGCTGACGACGCCGTCCGCAGAGACGTTGATGTTGGTCGCTTCCTGCGGGATGACGATCGAGGGTTCGAGCGGATAGCCGCGATTGGCCGAGGCGATCATGATTTGCCCGTTGGCGTTGCGGGTGAGCTGCCCGTTGCGGGTGTAGAGGATGCTGCCCGGCGCCGTGACGTCCTGCACCTGGAAGAATCCTTCGCCGACGATGGCCAGATCGAGCGGGCGTCCGGTCGTGAGGAAGCTGCCTTGCGTGAAATCCAATTGCGTGCCGGTGACCTGCGTTCCCATGCCGATCGCCGTGCCGATCGGCGTCATTTGCCCGGTGTTGACCTCCAGTGCGCCCGGCAGCTTGTAGTACTGGTAGAACAAGTCTTCGAAGTTGGTGCGCGACCGCTTGAAGCCGGTCGTGCTGGCGTTCGCCATGTTGTTGGCGATGACGTCAAGGTTGAATATCTGGGCCGTCATCCCGGACGCGGCCGAATTCATCGCTCGGTAGAGCATACGCGTTCATTCCCCTGGCCAACCAGCGCACACTTCGTGTGCGGCTAAACAGCCTTCGTTAAGCCGCACACGGAGTGTGCGCTCAACCCGCCACTATTTCCGCGGAATCTTTTGCAGTAGTTGCGCCACCATTTCGTCCTGCACCTTGATCAGATTCATGTTCATCTCGAAGCCCCGCGAGGCTTGGATCATGTCGACCATGCCTGTTACGGGTTCGCTCCCCGATTCCTCGAACGCCCCTTGCCGTACTTTGCTCTCGGCCGACGGCACGGCTTTCCCGGGATTCACGTAGCGGGTGTTGCCTTCCTTGATCAGCGATTGCGGCGCAACCGGTTCGACGAGCGACAACCGTCCGAGCTCCGCGCGCCGGTTGTCCGGCGCGATGCTGAACACGGTGCCGTCCGCAGTGATGTTCAGTTTGGCCGTGCCCAGCGGAACTTCGATTGGCTCGCCTTCGGTTGTCAGCACGGGCAAGGGATCGTTGCCGGCCGTGACAAGCCGCTGATTTTGATCCAGCGCGAACTGCCCGTTTCGCGTCAGAAACCGCTGGCGACCCGCTCCGATTTCGAAAAACGCTGGCCGCTGCCCCGGCGCGTCGAGAATCGCCAGATCGAGATCGCTGGCGGTAACATTGAGCGATCCCTGTGAGAAATCGCTGAGGGTTCCTTCGACTGTCAATCCGCCGGTTTGCTCGTCGATGGTGTCGGGCGCGACTTGCGGCTGCAGATTCGCCACGTCGAACGGCGGATGGGCGCGGAACACCGGAATGTCCGGCTTGAACGCCGCCGTCCGTGCATTGGCGAGGTTATTGGCGATCACGGCCTGCTGAAAGCCGGCCGCGTCCGCACCCTGCGCTGAAAGGTAAAGTCCGTAAATCATGAGCCAACTCGTGAGAGAAACGGTCCTTCTTCTCAAATCGACATCCGGTAGCCTGCAACTTCAGCAAATTCGGCAAACTCAGCCGAGATTGCCCATTTGCGTGTTTCGAGACGTTGTCCACACCACTCCCCTGTGCTCTGACGGTGACACCGACGCGAATTTCCAGGCGAATTGGGGGGACGCTGTCACCGGTCGCTGCCCTGCTTGCAATCGCGGCCCGGTTGCTTCAAAATCCCGGCTGGAAAGTTCGTAGGGATTCGCGCGGAGAGCAGCGGCGATGTCGATTGAATTGGCCGAGAGACTCAAAAAGAAATTCACCGATAAATGGGTCGTGGTTGATGCCTCGGTGCCGGAACTGAAGCGGTTCGCCCAGTGGACCGGCAAAGTGAAGACGGTCAACATGAACGGCCGGGCGCTCGTCGAGTTCGACGGCCCGGTCGACATCGGCTGGTACGACATCGACCCGGCGTTTCTGACCGTCGTCGATGCCCCGCGTCCCAAGCAAGTCAAAACAGAGAAGCCGGCCAAAGCCGCTCCGGCAGCGGCGCCTGCCGCGGCCCCGGCCGCCGGCGGCAAAAGTCCGATGGATCAGATTCGCGCCCAGCAGGCCGCGAAAGGAGGCGCTCCCGCACCGGCGGCTGCCGGGGGCAAGCCGTCGCCTCTCGATCAGATCCGCGCTCAACAGGCGGCGAAGGCCGGTGGAGCCGCGCCCGCTCCCGCAGCGACGGCCTCCGGTGGCGCTGCTCTGTCGCCCCTCGAAAAGATTCGTCAGCAACAGGCTGCGAAAGCCGCTGGCGGAGCGGCCCCGGCTGCAGCTCCCTCACCGGCACCCGTGGCCGCGGCCGAACCGACTCCCGCCGCAGCCCCTGCTCCGGCAAAACCGGCCGCCGTGCCGACGACCGGACCGGATGGCAAACCCCTCTCGAAGATCGATCAAATCCGCCTGCAAGGCGCAGCGAAACGCTGATTTCATCGCTTCCTCAGTCGAGAAAGCCCATCCCAATGCGCTGGCTGTTGGCACTCTGTACGACGTGCGCGGCAACAACTCTGTCTGTTGCGGCGAACGCGGGCGACGCCGTCTGCCAGCGCGCCGAGGGAAAGATCACCATCGACGGGATCGCGAACGAAGCCGCCTGGAAAAATACTGAGGTCATCGACGATTTCCATCATCCGGCGGTCACGCCGAAGTCGCCCGGCAAGACGAAGACCAAGGCCCGGCTGCTGTGGGACGACGAGGCGTTGTATTTCTTCGCGGAGATGGAAGACGCAGACTTGTACGCCGACATCACCGAGCACGATGCCGAAACGTGGTTCAACGACGTCTTCGAGCTGTTCTTCAAACCGCACGCGGACGAGCGGACGTATTACGAATTCCAGGTGACGCCGCGGAACACGCACTTCGACGCCTGCATCAAGCGGCGCGGTCCCGGAGGCGAAATGCGGCGCTGGATTCGCGCCCATGAATTCGCGTGGGAGACGAAGCCGGTTCTGATCGGCACTCTCAATGATGAGACGGACAAAGACAAAGGCTGGTTTGTCGAGGGGAAAATTCCATGGACTGATTTCCGTCACACGGGAGGCAAGCCGCAGCCGGGCGATGCGTGGTCGTTCGCCCTGTGTCGTTATGATTACTCGTTCGACTTCGAGACGCCCGATCTGTCGACGACGGCGGCGCTGACGAAAGTCGATTTCCACCAGACGGAAAACTACGGCCGGCTGACGTTCGCCGCCAAATAGCGATCCGTTAGCGACGCTTCGCCGAAGCGTGCTCAGCTCAGTGCCGCTTCTTCCCTTGCATGGCAAGGAAGCCGAACACGCCGACGAACGTCAAAATGCTGACGTAGCCCGTCGGACCGAGCGACTGCCAGGTATCCCAAGCGAAGCGGTAATAGAACCGGCCGTAGTCAAAGATCCAGTGCGACATGGGGCCGCCTTGTAGGGTGGGCTGTGCCCACCATCGCTTGTCGAACGACAGGGTTGGTGGGCACAGCCCACCCTACAAAACTCTAGGTCACGCTTCAGGAGCGGGCAAATTTCGGGCGGAGATCGGCGCCGTTCAAACCGTTACAACTAGATTATCCCGGTGAATCACTTCGGCGTACGGGACGGCGCCGATCACCCGGCTGATTTCGTCGGTCCGCTTCCCGGCAATGGCCCGGGCCGTCTGCGCGTCGTAATTCGTGAGGCCGCGGCCGAACTCGACGCCGGCTTTGTCCACCAGAGACACGACTTCCCCCTTGGCGAAATCGCCGTCGACCTGCATCACGCCGATCGCCAGCAGCGAGCGGCCCTGTTGTTCCACGGCGCGGCGGGCGCCGTCGTCCAGAATCAGCCGGCCTTTCGGCGGTAGCGTGTAGCCGATCCACCGCTTCCACGCGGGCATGGCCTGCTCTTCGGCGAGGAACAGCGTACCGATCTCCTGCCCGGCGAAGATGTCATCGAGAATCCGCGGCCGTTTGCCGTGCGCGATGATGACCTGCGTGCCGACGTCGGTCGCCGTCCGCACGGCTTCCAGCTTGGACTTCATGCCACCGGTGCCGCGCGAGCTGCGGGACGCGCCGACGAGATTCAGCAGTTGGTCGTCGAAGCGTTCCACGAGCGGAATCAATCGGCTCTCGGGCAGGCCGGGATCGCCGCTCAACAGACCGTCGACGACGGACAGAATGATCAACAGATCGGCGGAGATGAGATTGGCGACCATCGCCGCCAGCCGGTCGTTGTCGCCCAACTTGATCTCGTCGACGCTGACAGTGTCGTTCTCGTTGACGATGGGAATGGTGTTGTATTCCGACAGCGTGAGCAGCGTGTTGCGGACGTTGAGATAGCGGGCGCGGCTCTTGAAATCGTTCGCCGTCAACAACAACTGGGCCGCGTGGTAGCCGTGCTTCCGCAGGCATTGGTCGTACATATGGATCAAATGCGCCTGGCCCGTCGCCGCGGCGGCCTGCAAGTGCGGCAAATCCTTCGGCCGCTGCTTCAATCCCAGGAGCGCCATGCCGGCCCCGATGGCCCCGCTGGAGACCAGCACGACCTTGCGACCCGATTGGCAGATTCCCCAGAGCTGTTCGGCCAGCGACGTGATCCGCTCCGGATCGAGGCGGTCGTCGTCCGTCGAGAGCACGTTCGTGCCGACTTTGACGACGACGGTTTTCGCCGCGGCCAAAAGATCGCGGCGTCGGGAGACAGATTCCGTGGTCATGACTCTCAAATATTCCTGAGCACGATCGCCACTCGAGCCGTTGGCCATCTTAGCAGCCTGTTCTCAGATTGGAGATCTGAGATGGGAGTTCCAACCGCCGGCGTGCGTGAATCGGCACATCCTACGAATTCCCTTTCCTTGGCGTAATGCACCGCTCCCCTGAGTCGTTTCACTCACGCGATGTTCGCCGGATTGGAGGTGCATCTCACCGGATGATATAATCCCTCACGCAGGCGTCGATCTTCCGAGCGCGTTCCGTGGCGAAAAGTTCCCCAACGGCAGGACTTTCATGGCCGAACTGTACCACGAATGCGGCATCGCCGCGGTCTATCATCTATCGGGACAGGGCTGGAGCCGGCTTACGCCGCGCGATCCCGTCTCCGGCTTGCCGGCGCCGGATCAGGCGGCGCTCTACATTCCGCGGCTGCTGTTGGAAATTCAGAATCGCGGACAGCTCGCCGCCGGCATGACTCGCTTCCGTACCGAAGACGCGCGGCTGCTCGACACGCACAAGAATGTCGGCACCGTCACCGAGGTCTTTCAGCTCAATCACGAATCGGGCCGCAAACTGCTCCAGGAAAAATGCACCGGCACGGCGGCCATCGGGCACGTCCGCTATGCCACCTGCGGCGGCGAAGACGGCAGCCTCGCTCAGCCGTTCGAACGTCAGCACATCGAAAAATCGAAATGGTTCGCGTTCGGCTTCAACGGCCAACTGGCGAACTATCTGGAATTGCGCGAGGAGATTCTGTCGCAGCGCGACTTCCATCTGCAGCACGACGTCGACACTGAAGTGCTGATGCACCTCATCTCGCGGGAACTTTCCGGCGACCGCAAGCCGTCGCTGTTCGACCTGGTTTCGCGGCTGAACGCCCGGTTGGACGGGGCGTACAACATCGTCTTTTTGAACGCCTTGGGCGACATGTTCGTCTCCCGCGATCCGCTCGGCGTGCGGCCGCTGTGCTACGCCATCGACGGCCCGCTGTTTGCCGCGGCGAGCGAAAGCGTCGCGTTGGCGAATCTCGGTTTCCAGCAGTCAGAGATTCACAGCCTCGATCCGGGTTGTGCGATCATCATCGAAAAAGGGGAGCTGTCCATCCGCCGCTACGCGCCGAGCCCGCGGACGGCCCACTGTTTCTTCGAATGGATCTACTTCGCCAATGTCGCGAGCACCCTGGACGAGCGCAGCGTCTATCTGACGCGCAAACGCCTCGGCGAGGAGCTCGCCGCGCAGGAACGGCTAACGATCGACGACGACACCGTCGTGGTGCCGGTGCCCGATACGGCGAAAGCCGCTGCAGACTCGATGGCGTACAACCTGAAAGTTCCCTGCCTGGAAGGTCTAATCCGCAATCGCTACGTCGGCCGGACGTTCATCGAAGGCAACAACCGGGCCGATAAGGTGCGGTTGAAATACACACCGCTGACCGAGGTGCTGGAGAACAAGCGCGTCATCCTGGTGGAGGATACCATCGTCCGCTCGACGACGATGAAAGCGCTCATTTCGCAGATTCGCGAGCGCGGCCGGGCCAAGGAAATTCACGTCCGCGTCGCCTGCCCGCCGATCATCGCCCCTTGTTTCTACGGGATTGACATGTCGACGGTCGGCGAACTGTTCGCCCCGCAATTCATGGACGACGAGCAACTGACCCCCGAAATCGAAGAGCGGATGGCGCAAGCGCTCGGCGCGGACAGCCTGCGATATCTGTCGCGGCCGGCCATTGCCCGCAGTCTCGATCTGCCGGCTTCGTCGCTGTGCCAAGCGTGCCTCGACGGCAACTATCCGACGCCGTCGGGCGAGCGGCTCTACCAGTTGGCGCTGCTCAACCGGGAGAACAAGGACGCCCGCCGCGGCGCGGCCGGCCGGACTTACGACGCGCCGGCCCGCACGGTTGCGGGTCGGCAGTAATCTCGAAAGCTCGAAACTAGTTCCAAATCTCAAAGATTAAACAAGCACCGGTTGTTCTATTGAAGCTTGGTTTCTTTGGAGCTTGTTTGGAACTTGAATTTTTGGAACTTGGAACTTCGCACGGAGGACACGGTGACGCTGTTGACGGAGCACCAGATCGAAATTCGCGTGCGGTATTGTGAAACTGACGCGATGGGCTATCTGCATCACGCCAACTTCGCGACGTACTACGAGATGGGCCGTACGGAATTGTTGCGGGCCCAAGGAGGCAACTACCGGGAAATCGAAGAGGCCGGCCTGTTCCTCGTCGTCGTCAAGCTCGTGTGCAACTATCACTCGCCCGCCCGCTACGACGACGTGTTGACGCTCTGCACGAAGGTCGAGCGGATCTCCGCGGTGAAAATCGAACACAGCTATCGTTTGCTGCGCGGCGAGCTGCTGCTGGCGACGGCTTCGAGCGTGCTCGCCTCCGTCGACCGCGAGGGAAAAGTTCAGCGCTTGCCGGAGCAGATCACCCGCGGCTGGGAAGAATCCCGTGGCGCGCGAACCTGATCCGATGGCGAACGTCGGCCCACCGGCGCTGCCGGCACGAGCATCGCGCCGCGGGAAGTTCGTCGCGGGCTGTTGGGGGCTGATCGTCCTCGGAGTCGTCTTTCAACTCCTCATTCGCGACCGCTATCCGTTTCCCTGGGCGGGAATTTTTTATGCGTTGCCGCGGCCGCTGTTGTGCGGGCTGGCGATCATCGGCTGCGCGTTGTCCCGCGGAAAACTTCATCGCGGACTCTGGGCCGGCCTGACGCTGGCTTTGGCCGGGTGGGTGGCGGCACAGGATATCGCCTGGAATGCGCCGCGAATTGCCGGCGGCGCGAGCCGCACCGTCGTCTTCTGGAACGTGGGGCATGATCTGGTCGACGACGTCACGTTGGGGGACGAGTTTCTACAGCAGGAGCCGGCGGTGCTCGGTCTGGTCGAAACCGGGCCGCTGCCGCCGGAATGGCTATCGGAGTGGGAAACACGACATCCGGAGTACGAGTTCTTCCTGCCCGGCGCGGGATGCCTGCTGGCGGTGCGCGGGAAAATCCTGGACGGCGGACGAGTTTCCCTGGCGGGCCGCGGGCACCTGGTCTGGGTGGATGCCGAAATCGATGGCACGCGCGTACGGGCCGCCGTCGTCGATATCCACGCGAACCCGTGGGTCTCACGAAAGGAACCTCTGCACGAGTTGACCGAGTGGCTGGCGGGCGGCAATGGCAATCCGCAAATCGTGATGGGAGACTTCAACACGCCGGACGACTCGGTCTGGTTCGACGGTTTGAAGCGCGACCTGCGCGAAGTTTTCCGCGCCGCCGGCCGCGGCTACGTTCCGACATGGCCGTGGCCCGTGCCGGTACTGAAGCTCGACCAGATATGGGTCAACCGGCACGTCGAAGTCCAGTCCGCCCGACAAGAAGCGACGTGGCGCAGCGACCATCGCCCGCAGTGGGCGATGGTTTCTTGGATCAGCGAAGACAGCGCTGCTGCGAAGGGTCGCTAAGGGCCGGTGACGCCCCGGGCGAAACTAAAAGTGAAGACGTCGGTCAGGCTCGTGAACAAGGGCGACGACGAGATGCGCACGTAACGCCGGTCTCCCGACACGACGGCGAGCGCCGTCAGTTGCACGCCGCTGGGAACGAACTCGATCACTGGCTGATAGCCGACGACGCCCGTCCCCACGCCGTTCCGGGCATTCTCGGCCGGCATCCGCGGATTTCCTTCGGGCACGCGGCCGAGTGCCGGCCGCCGCCGCGCGGCGGCCTTGATCGGCGCCGGCGGTTCGGGAATTGCCAAGGGGGCGGGCAAGCGGCCGTTCTTCACCGAAACACGGATCGTCTGCCCTTCCGCGGAGAGCGGGACGGTTTGAACCTGCTTCGTTTCGCGGCTCGATCCCGCCGCGCGGGTGATCGTCAACCGGGCCCGTTTGCCGACGATGTCGCCGGAGACATGCTTCACCAGCACGCGATATTCCCCGGGCAGCGCGAACGGGACGACGGCTTCCTCGACGCAGTCTTGCTGCCGGGGCCCTTGTCCGGACCGGATGTGCAGCGCTCCGCCGGGCGTCGTCGTGTGCCGCGCATCGCAGACGGCGCCGGTCGGATCGACGATTTCCAAATCGAGATCGCCGGCGCCGTTCCATTCCAGGAGCACCGTCAGGTCGCGCTGTTTCGCGGCGTTCGTCAATTGCTCAAGCGAAGCGGCTTCCAGCGCGCGGCCGTTTTCCGTCAGCTCCGCGCAAATCTGCTTCGACACCCGCTCGGCCTGATCGTGCAGTTCCTGGCGATCTTTTCCCCAGGCCCGCGTGAGGACACCCGGCACGGCCCACATCGCCGCCGCGGGATCGTGCAGCCGTTCCGCCAGCGCGAGGCCCATCACGTACGATTCCACACGCAACGGCTCGAGCACGGCGACCTGCCGGTACAACTTCAGTGCCTGCTCGTGCCGCTCGAACTTGCTGAGATAAGCCGCAAGATACAAGAGGGAATCGCTGTCGTCGGCGATGAGGTCCGGGCCGGAAAGGAGGACGCGTTCGATCTGGGCTCGCGGCCGGCCGACGGTTTCCATGTTGAGCGCCAGGACCTCATACATCCACGGCTGAATCTGGCCCTGCACGATGGCCTGTTCGATCAGGCCGATGACGTCTTCGTGCTTCTTCGCCGCCTGCAGATCGAGCACCAACTGCCGGACCACGTTTGGATCGACGGTTCCCTTGGAGAAGAACTTTGGCCAATCCTGGATCTTGTCGGCTTGTTCTTCCTGGTTCTCCGGCGAAGAGGCGGTCGCCTGTTTGTCGTCGGGAAACAAAAACACGACGGAATCGACCGTTGCCGGCAGATTCCGTCGTGAAGATTCGTCTTCGATCAGCGTTAACGAGGCGTCATTGGCGAAGTCGGTCGGCGTTACTGTTTTTTTTTCAGGGACAACGGTTCAGCGGGAATGCTGAACATGCCGCCGCCCATGCCCATGCCACCCATGCCGCCACCCATGCCGCCCATGCCACCCATGCCACCC
>CAZDGB010000239.1:0-11674 GCA_964504645.1 uncultured Planctomycetaceae bacterium
GCATCGGCGATCAACGCGTGGCCGATGGAGACTTCCATGATTCCCGGGACGTACTCCAGAAACGGGCCGAGGTTTTCCAGATTCAAATCGTGACCGGCGTTGATTTCCAGTCCCGCTTCCAGGGCCGCTTTCGCTGCGGCGGCATACCGGTTGAGGGCTGCCTCGGAGCTTCCCGCGGCGAATTCTTCGGCATACGGGCCGGTGTAAAGCTCCACACGGTCGGCCCCGACGGCTTTCGCCGGTCCCATCACGCTCGGATCAGCGTCGACGAAGAGACTGACCCGAATTCCGTGCGATTTCAGTTCCGCGACGAGGGGCCTAACGATCTCGGTGTCTTGGGGTAGATTCCAGCCGTGATCCGACGTCAACTGCTGCCGGGCGTCCGGCACCAGCGTGCACTGGTCGGGCTGCACGGCGGCGACCAACTCCATGAACTTCGGTTCAAGCGGATTGCCTTCGATATTGAACTCAACCGAGAGCATCGCTTTTAGATCGAACACGTCCTGGTAGCGGATGTGCCGCTCGTCGGGCCGCGGGTGGACCGTGATGCCGTCGGCTCCGGCGTCGATGCAGATCGTCGCCGCGCGGGTGATGCTGGGGATCCCCGAATTGCGGCTGTTCCGCACGAGGGCGATTTTATTCAGGTTGACGCTGAGCTTGGTCATCGCTGCATCATCGCAAAGAAGCCCAGGGATGGCTATCCCTGGGCGTCCGCGCCGACGATTGCTTGCGAGTTCGCGGTCGCCGTCACCGCGCCGCGCAGCGTCGCGATCATCAGTACGGCAAATGCCATCAGCCCGGCGCCGAACCAGTACGGCGCGGCGATGTTCACGTCCTGCAGCGGCAACCCGACGGCCGGTCCGAGAATTCTCGCCAACGCCGACATGCTCTGCCCGACGCCGAGCGTGCCCCCCTGCTCGTCTTCATGCGTGTTGAGCGACAAAAGAGAATGGAGCGACGGCGTCGTCGCCGAAAAGCCGATGACCGAGATCGGCATGAGCGTCAGCAGGACGTAGCGGGCCAGCATCGGGTCTTTCACGACGCTCGACATGCCGATGCACGCCAAACCGATCGTCATCAACGCCACCCCGGCGACCGCCATGCGGTACTCGCCGAGCCGTGGCATCAATCGGCGGACCAGTCCTCCTTGGGCAAGCGTCAATATGCAGCCGATGTACGCGAACACGAAAAAGTTCCCTCGATCGCCAATGTCGAGCGATTTCGTCAGCAGCGACAGCGTGCTTTCGAACTGCGCGAAGGCGAACGTGGTGAGAAAGATCGAAGCGAGAATCGTGCCGACGAACGGCCGGGTGAGCGCCGCCTGAAACGCCCCGACGTTGAACCAGCCGCGCGACGCCGCCACGCGGCCGGGTCGCAGTGATTCCGGCAACAGGAACAATGCCGCGAGGAACGACAGCCCGGACAGCACCGCTGCGACGTAACCCGGCGCGGCGCTCGGCGCCGACGTTGTCTCGTTCGGCACGAACATCGCCCCCAACAGCGGGCCGAACGTGAAACCCATGCCGAATGCCGCGCCGATGAGGGCCATCCCCTTGCCGCGGCTCTTCACGTCGGTGACGTCGGAGATATACGCCTGAGCCGTGGGAATCGTTGCGCCGGCGATCCCCGCGGCGATCCGCGTGACGAACAGCCAGACGATCGGGCTTTGCCCGAAGATCAGCCCCGAATTGCCGAACTGCGTGATGCGGGCAAAGAAGAAGTAGGAGAGCGTGGAACCGGCCAGCCCGACGAGCAGCACCGGCCGGCGCCCGATATGGTCTGACAGCCTGCCCCACAACGGCGCGAACAGGAACTGCATCGCCGAGAATGACGCCATCAAGAGACCAAGCGTCAGCTTGTCGGCCTGAAAATGCTCGCTGTACCGCGGCAACAGCGGCAACACGATGCCAAAGCCGAGCAGGTCGATGAAGACGACGAGGAAGATGATCAACAGGGGGGAACGGCGAGACATTAAGAAGGATGAAGTCCGATGTGAGAGGCGAAAATTAGCGACGCTTCGCGGAAGCGTGGTTCAGCTTTTCAAAAACCACCAGCACAGCCACGCCAACAGCGGGAACAGCCCGAAGATCAGCCCCAGGGCGATGAAGTTTGCTTTCGAGTTGTCCGGCCAGCGCGCCATGCGATCTTGCTTGTCCCTGGAAAAGCCGACGGGCTGCGCCCCGTCGGTGCTTTCAGAACCGCGGGGACGCAGCCCCGCGGCTTCCATCGTGTTGCACAAATCAGCCGATGATCTCCGGGTCTTCTTCCGGCACGGCGTCGTTGTCCGGGTCGAACCATTCGTCCTTGTAGACGATCCGTTTCTTGTGCTTCATGGCGAGGTTGCTCGTCAACGCCATAATGGCGTCTTTCATGCCCTGCTCGCCGGGGCAGCGCAGCGCTCCCTGGATGTCGTTGCGGATGCAGTAGCTGAAATGCTCCATCTCCTCGGTGTAGCCGCGGCTCACTTTGCCGACGTCGGCGACCGACGCGGCCCGGCTTGGCCCGGTGCTTTCGCTGGCGGAGAGGACCGGCTTACCGTCGTTTCCATCGAGAACGTACAGTCGCTGCTCGGCGCCGCCGCCGCCCGTCGTCGGGCTGGCTTCCTTGAACAGCATCGCCTCCAGCTCTTCCTTCATGATCAGCGTGCCGCGGCTGCCAAAGACCGTTTCGCCGTACGGCTCCATGCGGTTCGTGCTGATCGATGAGTAGGTCACGATGCAGACGTCGTTCTTGTCCTCGGCGTAATGCGGGCCGGGGAATTCGAACGTCATGTAGACGTGATCGTCGATGTCCCGGTCGTCGCCCTGCTGGTCAGGCGTGCCGAGGCCTTTCACGCCATAAAAGTTCTTGCCGCCGTATCCGTAGCAGGCGATCGGCTTCACCTTGCCGAGGAAGATGCTCGCCGCGTCGAGCTGGTGGCTGCCGAGTTCGGCCATGAGTCCGCCGCCCGTGTTGTAGTAGAGCCGCCAGTTAACGAGCCGCTCCATCGACGGATAGCCAAACTTGTCATTGAGGAACTTGTCGATGTTGTCGAAGCCATCCTCTTTGGCGCGGGCGATCAGCGGATCGATGTCGACCTTGAATTTCTTGTAGAACGACTCTTTCGTGTAACCGCCCGGCCGCCAACTGTCGCGGCCGGGGAAGCTGTTGTTGCGGTGCCACTGGGCGCGAATGAACTTGAGGTCGCCCAACTGGCCCGACTTGATCAGCTCGTTGGCGTTCTCGTAGAGGACGTTGTAGTGCCGCTGATGTCCGACGGCGAGGAGTTTCTTTTGGGCGCGGGCCTCGCGGATCATCTCCTTGCACTGCCGGACGGTGTGGGCCATCAGTTTTTCGGTCAGCACGTGCTTGCCGGCCTTCAGACAATCGATGGCGACTTGCGCATGCTGGCAGAGCGGCACGGCGATGACGACAGCCTCGATCTCGGGATGCTCTTTGAGCAGCTCCAGGTGATCGCGGTGGAGCTTGACCTTCTGTGCCGTGTCGCGGCCTAGCTTGCGGATGAGGCCCATGCGGTTGTCGTTCCCGTCGCCGTGCAGCGCCCGCAAGCGGTTCGATTCCCGCAGGTCGGCGACGGCGACGATGTCCATGTACTCCGGCGGATGCTGCGTGAGGAGCACGCTCCCCTCATCGCCCGAGCCGATGAACCCGACTTTCACCGGGTTCCCGTTGAGCTTCGAGTAGCCGAAGTACGCAGCCCCGAGCGTCGGCACGGCGGCCGCCGCCCCGACGAGAAACGACCGTCGCGTGAACGAGACGGCTTCGTGAAAGTTGTCTTTGCCGATGCGCTGTTGTTCGGGGGTGAGTTGCATGGGAGAGTCTTGGGGGTTGTGGGTGGCAGGTTGGGGGTGGCGTCCCTGACCTCTATTATGACACGAATTCTTCGAACGACTATGGCTCTATATTGGGTTGCCAATCTTCCGGCAACAAATCCATCGTCCAACCCGGGACGGCTGGTTCGGCGTGGGCCACATCTCCCGGTCGGAAGATTTCGGGCTGGTCTGCCAGGTCATATCGGTAGGACTTCACGACCTCGTTCGACAGCAGGTCGACGTCCCACACGACGAGCGTGCCGGCCTCGAAATACTCGGCTCGCTTCGCCGCCAAGTCTTTGTCGGCTTGCGGGCCGTAGTCGCCGGCGCTGCGGACTTCGACCGCGAAATCGGGCGCGCCGTCGTAAAACGTCATCGCCTGCTTCGGCCCTGTGAAATACGCAGCGTCCGGGCTAAACGACTGACGATGCTGCGAATTCCGCACGCGGAAAATCTTGTTGTCGCTGACCGCGAAGCCTTTCTTCGTCTTCTTCACATAGGCCCGCAACGAAGCATAAACTTCATCGCCGGCGTATCCCGGCCGCGGTCCGGTCGGCGACATCGGGACGATCTCCCCGTCGATGATTTCCGCTTTGCCGTCCAGCGACGCCAAGTGGTCGAACAATAATTCAAGATCGATGGCGGCGGGTGTGCTCATGTCGCTTGCCTCCTGCGGAACAGTCCTGCGAACAGCGCATCAACCCCGAACCATCGCCCGCTCGGCAGCGCGGCGAAGGCGAGCAGCATCAGTGACTCCACCAGCACTTTGTTGACGACAAAATTGTGCTCGACACCGACTTCCGGCGGCGTACCGGGCCAGGGCGGGGCGGCGAGGTAAAACATGAAGAGCAGCCCCGCGCCGGCGAGCGACGCCAGCCGCGTGAACAGCCCGGCGATCAACAGCCCGCCAATGATCGTCAAGCCCCACATCGTCTGCAGGTTCAGCCGGCGGATGGGCGTCAGCGGTTCCGGCACCGGGCCGAGCGCTAACTGTGACGCCGTCAAAAGCTTTTCCGACTCGATCTTAAGATCCTTTTCCAGGGCCTGCACCGGGCCGACAAGTTGCCGGCGCTGGTCTTGCAACTCCTTGCCGATCCGTTCGAGATGGTCCCACTGGAACGCCTGCTTCGTCTCGCGGAGTTTGGCCTCATAGCGGGCGATGCTCTGCTGATAACGTTCCACGTCGCCGATGCGGTTTTCGATCACGCCGCCGACGGAGTCCTTCTGCACGACGCCGATACGGTCCGGGTCGCCTTTCAGCATCGCGGCGAGCCGCTCCTGATACGACAGCTTCGACTGCTGCTTGAAGAGATCGTCGAGGGCCTTGACGTATTGCTTGTCCTTCGGGGCAAGGTCAACAGCCTTCTTGCGTTCGTCGGGAAGTAGGTGGAGCTTCCCGCTGACGACGAGTTGTTTTTTCTCCGCGTCGTACCACAGAACCGGCTGATCCTCTCCATCGACTTTGGTCTTCACGAGGACGTTGTTCTTGATCTCCTCGGGCAATTTGTCGAGTTTGACCCCGAATGTCTCCTGGCCGCGCAGCATCTGTTCGAGCTTGGCTTTCGCCGCTTGCGTCGTTTCGGATGAATCATTCGCCGGGAAATAGTGGGCGGTGAAACGCTGCTGCCAGTCGTTCCATTTGGCGGCCACAAGGTCGTAATTGAGCCAGTTCAAATCGTCGGGGTCGCCCGTCATCTGGCGGAAGTGACCGCGCAACGGGCCGGTGGCGTTCTTAAGGTAGCCTTCCGCGGACCACGGCGTATTGGTGTGCTGCGACTGGATTTTCCACAGTCCCTCGTACATCAGGTGCCAACCGATGGCCAATCGCACCAGGACGAGGAGCCAGCAACCCAGCGAGGAGATTTGACGTTCCGACGCAAGCACGCGAGGCCTCTCAGAAATCTCAAATTCCAAATCGCAAGCTCCAAACAAATCTCAAATCCCAAAGGAGCGCCAAACTCAGATTTGAAATATGAGAGTTGGAGCTTGTTTGGAACCTTGGGTTTACAACTTGGAGCTTTACGCCACAAACACTCGTTCCGGCGGCACGCGATGAAACACCGGTTTCAGCGTGCGGCCGTCGGGCGGCGGCGGAAACAAAATCGCCCCCACCTCCGGGAAATTATCGCAGCACGCGAGGGCCTTTTCGACCCCCAGCACGAAAAATGCCGTCGCCAGGGCGTCCGACAGCGCGGCGTCCGGCGCGATCACGCTGACCGACAACATCGTTTCCACCGGCCAACCCGTGCGCGGATCGAGAATGTGGCCGTAGCGTTGGCCTTCATGGCGAAACCAGTTGACGGCCGTGCCGCTGGTGGACAACGCCGCATCCTTCAAGAGCAGCGTCAGAAACGGACGATCGGGCAGCAGCGGATTCCGTAGGCCGACTGGCCAGCCGTCGTGTCCGGCGTGCGTCCCGCGCGCCAGCACGCTGCTTTTGCCGCCGTGGACCAGCCAGTCTATCACGCCCCGATCGGTGAGGATTTTTCCGCCCTGATCGACAGCGTATCCTTTGCCGATTGCGCCAAGATTGAACGCCACGCCGGGTTGATCGAACGCAATCGTCTGAGCCGCATCATTGAAGCGGACGTGCGTCACGCCGGTGCGGGACATCGCCTCCTGGATTTCCTCCACAGTCGGTATCCGGTTCTGGCGGCGGCACGTTTGCCAGAGCTGAATCACGGCCCCGGCGGCGGGATCGAACGCCCCGCCGGTTTGTCGATGGATGTCCGCCCCGCGCTTCAGTAACTGGTACAACCTGGTTTCCACCGCGACGGGCTGCAAGTGGGCCGTATGATTCAGCGCGGACAACTCGCTGTCGTCGCGGTAGACCGACAGCTGCGCTTCCAGCCGCTGAACTTCCTCGAGCGCAGCCGACGCCGCGGCGACCTGCTGGTCCGGCCCGTCGGGATTGAGGATGAAGTCGAAATCGGTCGCCATCGCCTGCGTGCGGAGCATCACCGTTGGCCCGCGCGAGGGAACAGAGCTGAGCTGAGTGCCGCCCGTCCCGATCAAAAACTCCCGGCGCGACGATGCGTCCGACATGCAAAACCTATTTCAACGCCTCCGGCAGCACTTCCAGGACGGAATACGGGTGGAGCGCCAGGATGTAGACCGCGCCGCTCTTCGCCTGGCAGACCCCGAGGATGACGTACCGCGTCAGTGCCGACCCATCATCTTGTTTCACGAAACCGCCGTGGAAGGGCAAGTCTTTGCCATCCTTGTCCTTGAATTCCGTGAAGTCCGGGTTCGTCACTTTCACCACGCCGTAATCTTTCGGCCCGCCGGTCTCGCAGACGCAGTAGCTGACGAGGTGCAGTTTCGAGCCGAAGCCCTCCACGTTCTCGGTGATCGCGGCCCACGCCGTGCCGTTTGGTCCGACACACATCGCCCGGCAATCGGTCTGCTTCGCCCCGGCGATCAACTCGCCGTGACTGACACCCTTCAGGACGTCCCCTTCCTGAGTGAGGTCGTAGGTGTAAATGTTGTTCGCCGCCATCGGCAGCGAATAGAGCGTCCGGCCGTCGGGCGAGATGTCCCAGTTGATAGGATGGCCGTTCTCATCGGCGAGATGCGATTCCGGCGTCGGCGGTTGGCCGTCGATCGTCTGGGTGAGGATTTCCGTTTTGTCGGTGTCCGAATTGTAGCGGACGATCTTCCCTTCCAGCGTCGGATGATAGACGCGGCCGAGGTAGTCGATGCAGATGAACCCGTAGATGTGGCGGGTGTCCATGATCTCCTGCACTTTGCCAGTGCTCAGATCGATCTTGGCCAGGATCGAATTTTCACCGGGACCGGGCCGGCCGTCGGAGCACGTCGAGACGTACATCACGCCGCGCGATTCATCCGGCGTGATGCTGTTAATGCCGTGATGCGGCACCGGAATGGGATAGACCTTCGTGGTGTCGGTCTTGGGGTCGTAGACCATCGGGTAGCCGCCGGGATAGTCCTCGCGTTTCTCTTTCGCCGGATCGGGGTATCCCTGCTTGGTGCCGAAGTAAATCTTGCCGCTGGCGCCGGTGTTGTTGCGGGTGTGAATCTTCGACTGCGAGCCGAAGCCCTTCAGGTCATTGCCGATCGCCTTATGAGCATCGACGGCGACCCGCATGTTCTTGTCGACCGTGTTGAACTCGACCAGCCACGAATTGACGGCATTGGCGTGCGTGCCGATGTAGAGACACTTGTTGTGCCCCTCGATGATAGCGAAGTAGCCTTCGCCTTCGGTCGCAGTGTACTTGGGAATGACGTAGGCTTTGGACGGGACGAATTTTGTCGGCTCGGCGGCGTGCACCGCGGCCAACGAGACGACGGTCAGAAACGTAGTGAGTCGCAACATGCGGTCGCCTTTCTGAAGCAGTTTCTATCCGAACCAAACATTCGATCCAACTCGGTTGTCACTTGTCTGACGGCATCACGTGAATTGTGACTCGGTTCGAATACGGCGGGGGCAATCCCTGAGTCTCATTGGTAAAGATCTCATAGTAACCGGGCATGCTCAGATCGTAGTAATCAAACAAATTGAAGTCCGCGAGGTTGACATCCTCTCCCGGCGCGAGCTTTCGCCCCGGTTGTTGCCCGGCGAGCGGCGCGGCGTCTTTGGATAAAGTTTTTTTTCTCCATTCCAGCGAGATGGCCTCTGGTTGCTTGTCGGGTGAGCGGGGATTTTCTTCCCGCCGCTGCTCACTGAATAAAACTCTGACATGATGCACGGGATGTAACGCTTTCTGCGGGAGTTCGATGGGTTGGTCAGAGACGTTGCGGACGAGCATCGAAATGGGGATCGGCTCTTCGGCGGTGAATTCGGAATCGTCGACCTTCAGCCGCGTTTGCAATCCACCTTCAACTCGCCCCCATCCTGCTCCCAGCGTCTTGTCCCAATGGTACATGTTCCGAATAATGCGGCCCCGTTTCTGGACCACGTCGATTTCACTGGCGATTCCTGTCGATCCGCCCAGGCCGAAACTCGTTCGTGCCAGGCTTTCCACCAAATAACAGGCCGACTTTCTTACGCCGGGATGAGCATCCCCGGTTGCGGCCACAATGGCATCGCGCGCCACCTCGCTGTCCGATGCGCCCAATCCCTCCAGCAGCATCGTCCTCACGACGGGATCTTCGGATCGTTGCACGATACCGATCATGCGCTGGTCGAGCCAATCCGTTTCCGGCGCGGGCAACTCGCGCCAGTTCTTGGCGCGCAACCAGCCTTTGGTATGCGCGCACATGTTCGCAATGGCGTGTTCCGGTTTTTGAGTTGACTTGCGGACGGCACGAACCCCGCCGCGAATTTTTTCCTTGGATGGCGATTTCCAATCAAACGGGTCCGGCTCCCGCGTGATGCCGGCTCGCTCCATCTGGTAAATCGCCAATTCCGCAGCGGCCGCACCAGCTTTGTCAGGATCGTCGTCTTCCGCCGCTTCGAGCCACGCCAGAACCTCAGGCGGGATTTCCTCAGCAGGCTCTGCGGATTCATCCAAGAGTCCCGCAGTAATGCCGAGCAGCAGTCCGAAGAGGAGTTGTGGCATGTTATCCAAGAATGTTGGGCCTACAGGATTGATTGGTGAGCACGGTCCGCCTCACGTGCCCGCATCCTAGTTTTACTCTAACCCATCCACCACCCACACCCCAAATCGCGTGTCCCAGTCTGGTACGTCGGCGGCCTTCATGTTCACCGGCAGCGGAAGTTTCTTCGGCGGCATCGGCAGCGAAACCTTCTCGCCGGAAAATGTCCCTTCCAGCACCGGTTCGCCGAAGAAATCCAGCGCGGATCGCACGCGAAACCGCTGGCCGTCTTTCAACACGGGACCAAGATTGACATCGACGGTCTCCGTTCCCGACCAATTCGCCGCGAAGACATGTCCGCGTCCCGGTTCGTGCGGATTCGGACGGATGACTATGTGCGTTCCCTGCGGCGGGCCTTGCTCGAACGTGCTGTCGGCGTCCATGCGGAAATGCGACTTCCACTCGTCAAAGGTGCCGTCGCGGGATTGTTTCACTTCCATCCACGAGAACGGCCCCCACTGCTTGCCGATGCGGCGATAACGGTTGTGTTTCCATTCGAAGGATGACTTCGCGACGCCGAGCGGCAACTCGACGCGGACCGTCGTCTCGGGCGAGATGAACTCGTTGTCTTGTAAGTCGAGCCGGTTCATGTTGCAGACGAACAACCACCCGGCCACGTAGTTGCCGGTGACGCGGGCTGAATCACCCTGAGCGCCCCACGGATAGCCGATCTTCATTCCTCCGCCGGCGAGACAATTGTCTTTGATGAGGATACCGCCAATGGGCGAACCGGCTCCGACGAAAAGATCGGGTGCTGGTTCGCGCGAGGCTTGGAGCACGCCATTGAACAGTGAGAAGTTGCCGACGATCTCGAAACCGCGGACCGAGGCTTTCTCGCTGCCGTAGCAGTGAATGCCGTGGCTGAACTGGCGGAAAATGATGTTATCCGCCAGACGTTTGATCCCGGACTTGTTCTGCGCGTAGATCGCGTGGCCGTGACCGCGATCGGGGCCGGTCCAGCCATTGGCGTAGATGAGGCAGCCGGAGATCTCGCCCCCTTCCCCTTCGGCCCAGAAGCCGATGCCTGAGGCTGTATCGTGGATCACGCAGTTGATCAGCCGGCAGCGATCGCCGCGCAGGAAAACGCCGCCGCCATGGACGTCCGCCGGCCACGGGCCTTTCTCCTGCGTGACGCGGCGAAAATCGCTGCACGTGATCTCCAGATCACGCACGGTGACATCGGAGCCGACGAGTGAGAACAAGCCGTCGTCACGATCGTCGCGCGGGCGGCAATCGATGGTAGCGCGCTCGCCGCGTCGGCTGCGAATTGTCACCGGCCGATCGGGAGCGCCGCGAAATTCGCATTTGATGCCGCCGCGGTAGACCCCCGCTCCAAGCCAGATCGTGTCGCCCGGTTTAACGACGTTGGACGGTGCAAACACCGTCGCGAGATTCCATGGCGACGCTTCTGTCCCCTGGCCGTTGTCCAAGCCGTCCGGCGCGACGAAGTAGTCAGCGGCCGATGCAATCCCTGAGGCGAACACGACCCAGAGAAATGGGCTGCCCAGCGCCCGAACCGCGATCAGCATGGTGGTCCGCAGCACGACTCGACTCCGAGCAGGAGGGGAGTAAGGCTGCAGCCGTTGTCAGCAGAGCATGATTGAACAGGACTACAACGTGCGGCCTTGGCCGCTCATTCTCTATTTCCGGGAGCGAAGTTCAACCTTGGCGGGCCATTCGGCGGGAAGACTAAACATGCCGCCGCCCATGCCGCCCATCCCCATCCCACCCATGCCGCCTCCCATGCCACCCATACCTCCGCCCATGCCGCCCATGCCGCCCATGCCCATGCCACCCATCATCCCCATGCCCATACCGCCCGACATGCCGGCGCCCATGCCGGAGCGAATTGGGACGGTCAAATCGGCGACGGGATAGACGCGGGTACTCATGCGTTCGCCGGCTTTGTTGGCGGTGGTGATTTGCATGACTTCGTCGGCGATCACGTAGTCCAACTCCATCGGCTGCAGCATCAGCTTCAGCGCGCTGCGGAGCTTCACGCCCGACAACTCCAGGTTCACCGTCTGATCGACCGAGCCGCCGTCGGCGACGATTTCCGGTTCCATCAAGAGGATGTCGAAGTTGTGCAGGTCTTCGATGTAATCCAGCGCGTCCCGCAGCGACGTGTCGACGAACGAGATTTCCGTCTGCTCGTCGAGGGCCGTCTGGATACGGACTTCGTTCGGGCTGTTGCGGCGCAAGTCGACGTTCGCCCACTTCCGGCGGCGCTCGGTCAGCGCCTGCCAGACCGCGGCCGGCGGGAACCGGATCGGCGGTTCGTCCGGGAACGGAATGTGCGACAG
>CAZDGB010000240.1:0-11642 GCA_964504645.1 uncultured Planctomycetaceae bacterium
CTCGATTTGTATCTGCTCCATTGGCGCGGGAGCGTCCCGCTGGCGGAAACGTTGCAGGCCTTCGAGGCGTTGCAGCGCGCCGGCAAGATTCGGCACTTCGGCGTCAGCAACCTCGATCTCGACGACCTGCAGGAATGGTCGTCGCTTGCCGGCGGCGCTGCGGTACAGACGAACCAAGTCCTCTACAACCTCTCGCGGCGCGGCATCGAATGGGACTTGCTTCCCTTGCTGCGGGAAAAGGGCATCCCGGTGATGGCTTACTCGCCGATCGAACAAGCCCGACTGCTCCGCAACAGGAAACTCGCCGACTTCGCCCAACGACACGGCATGACGGCCTCACAAGCCGCGCTGGCTTGGCTGTTGTCGCAGGACGACGTGATCGTCATTCCGAAAACCAGCCGGCGCGAGCGATTGCTGGAAAATCTCGGGGCGCTCGACATCCAACTGGCGCCCGCGCAACTTGCCGAACTTGATCAGATGTTTCCGCCTCCGGCCGGACCGACGCCGCTCGCCATGCTGTGAATTGGTCCGGAAATCAAAATACATGGTTCGCCACAAAAAGCACAAAAACACAAAAACACAAAAAAGCATCCATCAATTATATGAGAGAGGGTCAGCCGGAGCGTGTTCTCCCCTTTTTTTGTGATTTTTGTGTTTCTTGTGGCCAACCCGCCTTTCGGATTTTTCTGTTATTCCACCGGCTCTTTGGTTTTCAGATACGCCACCAAGTCGCGGAGTTCCGCTTCGTTCAAGCGGTCGAACAGGCCCTCCGGCATCATCGAGACGTTCGAGCCGTTGCGAGATTCTATCTGGTCCTTCGGGATCGAGACCCGCTCGTTCGGCGTCTGAACCGTCACGCCGAAGTTGTTCTCCTCGACGACGATCCCCTGCACCACGCGGCCCGATTCCAGTTCCAGCACCGTCACCTGATATTCCCGCGGGACGATGGCGCTCGGATCGAGAATGTTGTCCAGCAGGTATTCGAGATTCGTCCGCTGTGAGCCGGTGAGTTCCGGGCCGATCGCGCCTCCCTGGCCATAAAGCTTGTGGCAGTTGCCGCAGGTTTTCGTGAAGAGGGCGTGGCCGTTTTTCACGTTGGCCTTGGCGATGACGTCATCCGTCAATTGCAGCTTGAATTTTTCGGCGAGCTCCTTTTTCTGCTGCGACGCCGGTTTGATCTCGCCCCAGATGCCGGTGATCTTTTCCTTGATGTCGTCCTTCTTGAGCGTCAGCAATTGGCGGACGACCAGTGACGAAACATCCTTCCGCGGAATCGTGCCGGCTTGCACGGCGTCGAGGAGCGCGAGCGCCCAATCGGGCCGTTCGGAGAGGGTTTGAATCACGTTTTCTTTTTCGGAGGCCGTCAGCTTGGGATAGCACTTGAGCAGCGCTTGCGGCGTTTCCGCCAGATTGAACGCCGCGAGGCCGCGAATCGCCGCGGGCCGCACGGCTTTGTCGTCGAGCAGCTTGATGAGCAGCGCCGGCAAGGCTTCGGCGCGGTCCGTCACCAGCAACTCGATCGCCTGATTGCGTCCCTCGCCGTCCGCCTGCGCGTTCGCCGCCTGCTGGAGCAATTCCGCCCGCACCTGGGCATCGCCGAAGATCAGCGCCAACTCGCGCCGCGCCCGGCGCGCTTCAGGTTCCTTCAATTCCGCCAGCTTCTTCGCCGCCGCGGGCCAGGCTGCGGGGGTTTTCAATCGCGCCGCGCCGCCCAGCGCGATGACCATGCCGTGCGCGGCATCGGCTTGCCACGCCGCCGATTTGTTCTTTGCAATCTGCGCCAACACGAGTTCTGCACCGTTGTCCATCATGGTGATCCGCCGCGCGAGCGACTCCCGTACGAGCGGCGAGGCGATCTGCGGCAACAATGCGATGACTTCGTCGCGATGCTTTTCGATGAGCGATTCCGCGGCGTACCAGACCATCTGCGGCAGATACGGGTCTTCCGGTAGCTCCCGTTGAACCAAATTCCTTGTGATGGCCAGCGCATGGGCATCGCGGCCCTTCGCCACGAGCCGCGGCACAGCACCCGCCAACGACAAAAGAACTCGCGGCGACTCGTCGCGCGCCGCAGTCTCAACTAGCGTCCCCAACAACTCGGCATCCGTCTGAGGATTGTTGAGTTCATCGACTGCCAACTGAATCATCCATGCGGCGAGATGATCGCTGTACGACTTTCCTACGAGACTCTCCCTACTTTCTAAGCGTTGTTTGAAGATGGCAGCGCCATACGCAGGCTTGTTGAAACTCGCATGGAATGCCCATAAGGCACGGAGTGCGCGTTTCGGCTCGGACTTGAACTCCCGCACGAGTTCGTTCATGTGTTCCAGTTTCAGTTCCGATTTCTGATCGCGACGCTCCTGTAAGACTCGCCGGGCATGTCGCACGTACCAGTCGTTTTCGTGCCATTGCAAGTCGACCAGTTCGTTGTCCGTTTTCTGCGCGACGTCAAACGCCGGTAACTTCTTCGGCTCGCCATACACCACCTTGTAAATCCGCCCGTTCGACGTGTCGGCGACTTCGTAGTTGTGGCATTCGCCGGTGTCGGTCCAGTCGCTAATGTAGACGCCGCCGTCAGGGCCGTATTTCACGACGAGGCCGCGGAACCACGGGTCGTTGGCGAAGAGGAAATCGGGGGCGTGCTTGGCGACGTAGGTCGAGCCGTCGAACTCCAGCGTGTCGCGGTTCAGCCGGGCACCGTGGATGTTCAGCGTGAAGACGTTATTGCGGTACTCCTTCGGCCAATTGTCGCCGAGGTAGACCATGCACCCGGCGTGCGCGTGGCCGCCGCCGGCGTCGCTGTGCAGGCCCTGGCCGCCCCGGGAAATCGTCCAGTGGCCGCCGGCCCAGTGGAGATGGTCGGCGATGCTCGGCATCAAGTGGTAACTGTGCGGGTTCTGGTCCTGGCCGAACATGCGGTCGTAATGCCCGCCGGGGACGATGTGGAACAAATGCTTGATCACGCAGTTGGTGATCATCATCTGGCCGTAATCGTCCCAGTCGATGCCCCAGGGGTTCGTGGTGCCGTGGGCCCAGGCTTCGAACGTTTTTCGCGTGGGATGATAGCGCCACACGCCGCAGTTCATGCGAACTCGCTCCGCTTCGGGCGTGCCCGGCTTGCCGATGGCGGAGTTCGAGAGGATGCCGTTGAGCCCGTAGAGCCAGCCGTCCGGTCCCCAGGCCGGGCTGTTGACGACGTTGTGGCGGGCCTTCATGTCCCAGCCGTTGAGGAGGACTTCGGGCGGGCCGTCGGGAATGTCGTCGCGGTTCTTGTCGGGGATGAAGAGCAGGTTCGGGATCGCCGTGACGAACACTCCGCCGAAGCCGTATTCGATGCCGGAAAAGTTGCAGCCCTTGTCGTAGAAGATCGTCTTCTTGTCGTGAACGCCATCGCTGTCGGTGTCTTCGAGGATGGTGATGCGGTCGTTGCCGACGCCGTCGTCGCGCCACTTCGGGTACGACAGGCACTCGACGACCCACATGCGGCCGCGGTCGTCGAACGTGAACGACATCGGCTGGACGATGTCGGGCTCGCCGGCGAACAACGTGGCGCGAAAACCGTCCGGCAGCGTGAATTTCGACGCGGCGTCCTGGGCGGGAATCGGAGCCGGGGTGTCTTCCGCGCAGAGAGCGCTGACGAACAACGATGAGAAAACCAGGAACAGGACCGAGCGCATCGCCAAAACCTCATGGAAGAATGGTGGGGTTTCAATTCCGCGATACCAGAGCGTAACAGACGGCCCCCACGCCGCGAAATCGTGCCACCCGTTTTTCGCCAAATCTCCGCAAAACGGAAAGGTGGGTCTCGTGCAGAGCACGCAGAGACCGCGGAGTTATTCAGGCGCGAGGCCAAGGTGGTTACAATCAATCGATGTTTTGAATCTCCTTCTCCGCGACCTCTGCGTGCTCTGCGCGAGACCTCTTCACCAAATCGAGCAATCCTCATGAACAAAGCCTTCCTCCGCGAGCCCGATCAAGCCGACAGCCGCTGCCCGGCGTGCGGGAGCGTCGGGCAGACGGTGGGGCCGCAGACGCTCGCGGCGCAGTTGCCGGACGACTTGCGGCGGCGGTTCGCGGAAACGGCGGCCTTCTGCCGGACCGAGCGTTGCCCCGTCGTCTACTTCGACGACTATGATGCGAAGATCGAGAAGTCGGAACTCGGCCGACCGATTCCGCTGAAGGACGTCGAGGCCCCGCTGTGTGGCTGCTTCGGCCTGACGCGGGACGACATCGAGGAGGACGTGGCGGAAGGCGTCGTCACGCGGACGAAGGCCGTCGTACTGAAGGCCCAATCGGCGGAAGCGCGGTGCCTCACGCAATCGCCGCACGGCAAGAACTGCATCGCCGACGTGCAGGGGTATTACATGCGGTGCAAGAATGGTTAGCCGCGGGTGGTTCTATTTCGCGAAAAGCCACCACAACACACCGGCCAGCGCGAGGCCGAGAATCGCGGCGGCGATCCAGCGCAGAGACGAACTGGTCGCGCGCGGCGCTTCAGACGCGGGGTAGGCGGCCCCCGTGCGGAACAGGCCGGTGTGGGACGGCGCGGCGCTTTGCGGCGGACGACGATCGGGCTGAGCCGCTCGTTCGGTGCTTAAGGAGTCGGCGGATTCGTTCAACTCCTGGAGAAGTTCGGCCTGCTGCTCGGCGGTGGGCAGGCTGAAAATCTCCTGTGACAGGCCGCTCGACGACTGCGGGAATTCTTCAGCGTCGTCCGCATCGTCGAGGACGCGTTCGAAGGCGACGCCGTCCTCGTCTTCGCTGGAATCAAACGCGATGGCGTCTTCCGCTGCGCCGAGCGACAGTTCGAACTCGTCGTCTGCGGGGATCTGCACGGCGGGAGCACTCGGCGGCGAGAGCGTCGTCCCCTCAATCGCCGCGCTTAATCCGCCGGCTGCGGGTTCGGAAATCGTTTCCGCGCGGAAGCCGATCAGCACATCGCCGACGTGGATGCGGTCGCCGTCGTTCAGGCGGACGCGGCCTTCCGCCCGGACGCCGTTGACGAACGTGCCGTTGCGGCTTTGCAGGTCCTCGACCCACCAGGCATGCTGATCGCAGACGAGCTGCGCGTGATAGCGATGCACTGTGTTCGATTCGAGCGGCAAGTCGGCGTCGCTTTTGCGGCCGAGGATCACGCGGTCCTTGCTCAACCGCAGAATCTTGCCGATGTGCGAGCCGTTGAGGAGTTCGAGATACGCCTCGGTGCGGTAAGAAATATCTACCCGCGGCGCACGGATTCGTTCCAGTTTTACCGATACGCTTTTCTTCGGCGCGGCCTTGC
Source organism: uncultured Planctomycetaceae bacterium (assembly GCA_964504645.1). Taxonomy (GTDB): domain Bacteria; phylum Planctomycetota; class Planctomycetia; order Planctomycetales; family Planctomycetaceae; genus CAZDGB01. Next base: position 5,282 of record CAZDGB010000240.1, read on the forward strand.
GGGCTGAGCGGCTTCGCTTCGTGAAGATGAGGGGAGTCTCGGTCGTGCGCAGCGGAACTTTCTGAAAGCCGAGCGCCAGAAGTTCCGGCGGCGGGAGCGAGCGGGCCGGATCGGCGGGAAACGGCTCTTCCCAGTAAAGCGAGCGGATGAAATCGGTCCGCTTCAGCGACAAAGCGTAACGCCATTCGCGCTCCGTTTCCGCGGAATTCATGGCGCTGCGCGACCAGAACAACTGAAAGACGTCGGCGGAGCGGATGAGCTGCTGCGGGTCGGACGGCTTCGAATCGTCGGCGAATTGCGACGACAGGAACGTGTCGCGCAGCAGTTGCGCGTAGTGCTGAAATTCGGACAGGACAGCGCGATCGGCCCGCGCGACGCAGGCATAGATACGGCGGAAGCGATAGGCGCGGTTCTCGCCGCTGAGGACCGGTTCGCTTTTCGCGGACGCCTGTCGATCGACGCGAGTGACGATGCCGACCTCGGCGATGAGGAGCCGGCCGAGATAAACCGACAGCCGGCCGCGGGCGATCTGTCCGTCGAGCCGCGCCGCGGCTTTGAAGCGGAACTCCTCGCGGTGGACCGGCTCGTTCCACCGGAACGAGCGCTGTGGCGGATTGAATTCGAGCCCGTCTCCGGTCGGCACGAACGTCAACTCGCTGGAACGGGGGATCGGCTGGGCACTGTCCGCGAGCAGCGATTGAAAGCCGGACAGCTTCGTGCCGAGGACTTGCTCGGCCTGCCGCTGGACTTCGGCGACGGGATCGGGCGTGCCGGCCGGCGCATCGGCGGGCAAATCCGCGAGATGGGCGAACGCCAACAAAGGCTGCCACATCTCCGGCGGGATGACTTTCGGCCGATACACGGTGAACTGGACGTTGTCGTCGCAGAGAAACTTCTCGTCGTTATCCTCGTTATTTTCGTTGGACGCTTCGCGCCGCAGGACGCGCAACCCCAGCCGCTTGACGATGCGTTCCAGTGCGTCAGGGTCGACGCCGTGTTCCCGCAATTGGACGACCGACGAGCCGTGCCCGTGCTTGGCGATGTCGACGAACAGATCGACGGGAGAAACCTTCTTCTTTTTCTGCTGGTCGCCGTCGAACTTCCGAAATTCGCCGAGTGATTCCTCCACGCAATCGGACAAGAGAGGCTGCTCTTTGAGGACCACCATGTCGACGGGAATATCAGCGGCGACCGGATCGGGCAACGCGCCGGCGGGAAGCTCGTTGAAGACGTCGCGGAGCGGCCCGGTGCCCAAGCGGGCCATCGCCTCGAACAGATCGCGGGTACTGATGCGGTTCGAGCCAGTGCGGCGTTTCTTGTTGTACGCCAGCGAAAAAGCATCCTGCAGTTCGGGATCGAGCTGATCCCACACGGTGTGCAACAGATTGTCGGAGTCGGGCGGCGCGGGGAGGTGGGGATACGATTGCCGCCGGCATTCCTTGAGCCGCTCGGCGAAGGCTTGTGCCGACTCCGGCCGGGCCGACAGGTTGGCGTTCATCGCGTCGGCAATGAGTTTGCAAACGGCGTCGCCCAGATCGGGAACGAGCGTTTGCGGATCGGCGTACTTCGACGCTTTCTTCGCGATGAGCAGGTTGATCGCGTTCTGTTCCCCGGCATACGGATCGCGGCCGGTGACGAGGGCGTAGAGCGTCGCCCCCAGCGTATAGACTTCGCTCGCCACGTCGGATGCTTTGCCGAGCAAGAGTTCCGGGGCGATGAATTTCGAGGTGACGTTGCCCCAGCCGGCCATCGTGACGTTGTCGTCGGGCGAAAGTTCGTCGCTGAAGCGGACTTCGGCGAGCATCGTCCGGCCGTCGGGCGTCAAAAGAATATTCTGTGGACGCAAATCTCGATAGATGACCCCCGCAGCGTGAATCTCGTGCAGCACCTCGGCGATCGGCTGCAAGAGCTCCACGGCCTTCGATTCCTCGAACGGCCCGTCCCGCAACAGGATCTGCGCGAGGCTCTCCCCTTCGATGAATTCCAAGGCGAGAAACTCGGCGCCGTTCTGCACGCCGGCTTCGACGACTTTCGCCAGGCACGGATGCGTCAATCCGCACGATAAAACGACTTCCTGCCGGAACTGCGAGCGGCGAACGCGGTCCGACATCCATGCCGGCGGCAGGCACTTCAGCAAAATGAGACGCCCGGCTTCGTCTTCCGCACGGAAAACTTTCCGCGTGAAATCCGCCGACAGCGCCGCAATCAGTTTGTAGCGGCCGAATTGTCCGCCGGGTTCGAGGCGATCGGTTTTCGTGACGGCAGGCGGCGTCACCACCGTCGGCGGCAGTTCCAGATCGGACACGTCGGCGTTCGTGAACCACCGCTGCAAGTCGCGCGACAAGTCGGCGATGGAGGCGTAGCGATCGGACGGGCGTTTGGCGAGCCCCTTCAGACAAATGCCGGCGAGGGCCGCGGGGATTTCAGGCCGCCAATCGCGGGGATCGGAAATCGGATCATCGCTGGTGAGGCGCTGCAAAACTTCGGCCAGCGGGCCGGGGGCGATTGGCGAATGGCCGGTGAGGAGCGCATAGAGCGTTCCCGCGAGGCCGTAGACGTCGGTCCGCAGCGAGATGTCGCCGAAGCGGCGATGGGCCTGCTCCGGAGCCATGTAGGTCGGCGTGCCCATCATCTGTTCGGTGTGCGTCAGCCCGTCTTCCGCCCGCAGGTCCTTGGCGAGGCCGAAGTCGGTGACGACCGGGCCGCGCACGTCGTCCCACAGCACGTTGCTTGGTTTCAGATCGCGATGGATGACGCCCCGCGCATGGGCATGCTCGACGGCGCGGGCGATCTGCAGCGCGACTTCGACGGCACGGCGAATGTCGAACGCCCGTTCCGCGATCTGCTTGGCGAGGTCTTTCCCTGCGAGATATTCCATCACCAGGAAGAGTTCGCCCTCGGGCGTGCGGCCGAGCCCGTGGATGGTGACGATCTGCGGGTGATGCGTCTGGGCCAGCGTGCGGGCTTCGCGGAGGAAACGATGTTCGGATTGCGGATCGCGGGCCGCGTTTTTCGTCAGCAGTTTGACGGCGACGCGACGCCCCAGGCTGAGTTGCCGAGCGAGATAGACGTCTCCCTGTCCGCCGCCCCCGAGCTTCGTTTCCAGCACGTAGTCGTGCAAATTGAGAGGCGTCGGAGCCGGTTCCTCGGCGGCGGGTTCCGGCGGAGAGACGATGGAGTCGTGTGCGGCGTTGTGAGACGTATCGCCGACGTTGGCCTGCAGATCGAGTTCCGGAAAACGCGCGGCGTAGTCGTTTCTCTCCACCGGGAGCTGCCGCGATTTCCGGAATTCGATTTCCACCTGGACGAGTTCGCGGATCAACCGTTGCCCCAGCGACGGATGCTGGGCGGCGAGTTCTTCGATGGACACAACGTCGCCGCGACGCAGCGCCTGCTCAAACCGATGAGCGACGCGGTCGATTTCAAGATCGGCAGCGAGTTGGGTGTCAGGCACGAGGACGGCCAAACGGGAAATGAGAAGGGAATCTATTCGGTTGTTCGGCGCGGGTCCCCTGACCCCGCCGGACTTTTCTTGCGGTCTCCTGACCGCCGCCTTTTTCCTCCATCGAAGAGGAGACCTGCGGTCGGGAGAACGGCGGGGTCAGGAGACGTCAGGAGACCCGCGCCGAACGGTCATCGATTGTATCAAACTTGCGGCGGCGAGACGCCGCCGCTACGAGGCTTCGTCCAGCGCCTGTTCCCACACGCGGCGGATCAAATCGAGGCGGCGTTCGATTGTCCGCAGGCTGCAATCGTGTTGCGCGGCGAGTTCCTGGTTCGTATAGCCTTCGAGCTTGCCCAGCGCGATCTTCCGCTGGTCGTCGTCCAGCAGATCGAACAACCGCTCGCATTCTTCGTTCATCGACGCCAACAGATCGGGTGTCGGCTCTTGAGCGAGGACGGCGTCGAGACGAAACGCGTCGTCGCCCGCCGCGCCGATTTCCGCTTCAGCGTGGACGCGGCCGTCGCCCCGTTTCTGGCGGCGTTCCGCGTTGACGCGGTCGCACGCCTTGCGGACCGTCATCACGACCAGCAGCGGCCACAGGCTTTCGCGGTCGTCGAGGTGCGGGTATTTCCCCGCCGACATCCCGCGGCAAAACGAATCGAACACACTGAGGGCGACATCCTCTTCATCGGCGGCTTTCCGCGCGACGCCGCCGAGCCGAGCCTTGGCAAGCGCCATGACCCGGACGAAGTATCGCTGCCAGAGCCGCTCGACGGCCTGGTCGTCGCCGAGTTTCAGCCGTTCAAGCCAGAGGGTGACGGTGTCGTCCATGGTTCTCGCAATCGACTACGGCCCTATGCGATAGAGGTGCACGCTGCCGGAGACTTTCTTGCCGAGTCCGCTGGCGGTGCCGTCCCAGCGGGTCATCCGCAGGAGGAAGTCGCCGTTGCGGCGGTCTTCGACAATGTGGAAGTTCGACAGTTGCAGTCCGCCGGAATCGCCGTCTTTCTTGGTGTCGATGGTGCTGACCGACTCTTTGATCAGCAGCAGCGATTCCGGATCGACGCGGCCGACGACGAGCGGATAGCGCGGCGCGTTGCCGTTCGGCTTGTCGGGGGTGATGTTGCCGAACCAGTAGACCGTGCCGTCGGAATGCTTCAGCAACAGCGGCAAGCTGCTGGGTGAGTAGAAGGGCGTGCCGTCGGAATAGGTCCAGTGCCGCAGTTCGCCCCAGGTCATGCCGCCGTCCTTCGATACGGCGTGCCACTTGTGGCCGTCGTTCGCGCGCAGGACGACGAGCAGGCGATTGCCGGGGAACTCGGCGATCGTCGGCTCAAAGGCGCCGCGCAGTGATTTCTCCGGCGTCAGATGCAAGCGCCCGCCCAATTCCCAGGCGAGCGAACCATCCGGCTGCCAATGGCCGATGAGGAGCGCCCCATCGAGATACGTGAATGCGCCCGGCGGCAAATAAAGTTTGCCGTCTTTCAGAATGCTCAACTGCATCGGCACGATCACGGCCCCGTCGCTGCGGCTGCGGAAAGCGTTCGCCGTCTGCGAGGCGTTCTTGCCGACATAGACCGTTTCCAGTGGATGCTCGGCGGAGAAGCCTTCGCCTCGCTGGATCACCCGCCGCGACGGCGACCAGGTGCGGCCTTGGTCGTCCGAGGTGATGTAGACGGTGTAAAGGTGCATGAACGCATCGAGGCTGTTGTCTTTCGGCAAAACGCCTTCTTCGCCGACGAGCAGCAGCCGTCCGTTGTGGGGATCGCAGAACGGGGCGTTGAAAAACATGCGCCGGAACATGCCGTTGGGCGTCTGCCGGGACGATTCCATCGACACCGGGTCGGACCACGTTTCGCCATGGTCTTTGGAGAAGCTGAACTCGTAGTTCGAGGTGATGTCGTCCTTGATTTCCTCGGTCCGCAGGCGAATCATCTCCGGCCCGCGCGGCGTGGAATAGGCGGCCATCTCGTAGACGGCCTTGTCGTCGCTCGTCTGCGGGAAACTGATCGACTGCTGTTTCACCCGCAACGGTTCCGCCGCGAGAGCGAATTGCGCGAGCGAGATCAGGACGAGAAACGGAAGCGAACCTGTTTTCATCAAACGGTCTCCGTGGGACGACTGATGGCCGCAGAATACCAGCCCCACAGTCAAGAGGCGACCAACGCCCGGCTTTCCAGAGCGAAAGCCGGCCCGCGGGCCTTTGCGAAAATCGCGGTTCTCCGTTACTCTAGCGGACGAGCAGAACTTTTTACTGATAGGTATTTTGTGTCCGACGGTCCCGATTTTTCCAAGAACGAATTGATCCCCGTCATCGCCCAGGATGAGACGACGGGCGACGTGCTGATGCTGGCGTACATGAATGCCGAGGCCTACCGCGAAACGCTGTCCACGGGCCGCGTCTGCTACTACAGCCGCAGCCGGAAAAAGCTGTGGCGCAAAGGCGAGGAAAGCGGCCACGTGCAGCAGCTCAAGTCGATTTATTACGACTGCGACGCCGACACCCTGCTGGTGAAGGTCGACCAGATCGGCGGGGCCGCCTGCCACGAAGGCTACCGCAGCTGCTTCTTCCGGCGGATCGACCCGCTGACGGGCGATGTGACGATCGTCGGACATCGGGTGTTTGACCCGAATCAAGTCTACAAGAAGTAAAACCTGAAACTCGAAATCCGAGCCTCGGATTTCCCTGGTGATTTGCTGAGACCATGACCGACAAGACGCTCAAATTAGGCATTCCCGCCGGCAGCTTGCAGGAGGCGACCGCCGAACTGTTCAAGAAGGCCGGCTACAACATCAAGTTCAGCAGCCGCTCGTACTATCCGGAGATCGACGATCCGGAAATCGAGTGCATGCTGATCCGCGCCCAGGAGATGGCCCGCTACGTCGAGCAGGGGATTCTCGACGCCGGCATCACCG
>CAZDGB010000241.1:0-11625 GCA_964504645.1 uncultured Planctomycetaceae bacterium
ACTGGGACGGCTGGAAGCTGCTGACCGACCGAATCGGCGAGAAGTGTCAACTCGTTGGCGACGACTTGTTCGTGACGAACTCGCGCCGCTTGCGCGAAGGGATCGCCAAGGGGGTCGCGAACAGCATTCTCGTCAAGGTGAACCAGATCGGCACGCTGACCGAGACCATCGAAGCCGTGCAGACGGCTTATCGCAATGGCTACACGGCCATCATGAGCCACCGCTCCGGCGAAACCGAGGACACGACGATCGCCGATCTCGCCGTGGCCCTCAACACCGGGCAGATCAAGACCGGCTCCGCCAGCCGCACCGACCGCATCTGCAAATACAACCAGCTCTTGCGGATCGAGGAGATCCTCGGCGGCGCCGCCTGCTACGGCGGAACGCTGTAACGATTCCGGTATGACAACCCCCGCGAACCCGCAAGCGACACCTCGTTTGCGGGTTCGCAGCTTTTCTAAGGCGTCAAAATCGCGCGCCGCGAAATCGCGTTCAAGTCCTGCGCGTCGGCGTTCGATGAAGCGCGGAGATGTCCGCCTCCGCTCCGAGCACCGAGCCCGATTCCGGCCTGGCGATGTCGCTGGCGTTCTGGCTGATGCTCGCCGCCGCCGCGGCACTGTTCGCGACTGTGTCGCTGTCGCCGAAGTTGACAACTTACCTCGATCTCGAGGAACAATTCCGCACCCAGCAGCGGGAGCTTCTGGATCTCGAACGGCAGCACGTCGAGCTGGGCCGGGTCATCGCGGCTCTCAAAGACGACCCGCAGTTCGCCGCGGAAATGGCCCGCATGGAGTTTGACGCCGTGCGTCCCGGCGAGGAGATCCTGTCCGTCGACGCTTCGCTCGCGTTGGAGCCGCATGCCCTCCAGAAGGCGGCACCGCAACGGCCGACGAGCCGTCCGATTTGGCACGCCTGGCTGGCGGCGCTGGCGTATTATCAGCCGCTGAGAACGACCCTGCTCGCGACCGCGGCGGCGCTGATCCTTATCGGCTTCGGCTGGATGCAGGACCGCGCACCGTCAGCAACATAGTTCTGATCTTCGCTGTGCGGTTTCGCAGTTCCTACGCCAGCAATTCCTTGATCGGCGTCCCGTCGTGGGCGACCTTGAACGGCCGGCCGGTCGGGGAGTGGACGATCTTGTCGAGCGGCAATCCGAGCGCCGTGGCGATCGTCGCGTTGAAGTTCGCGGGCGGCACGCCGTCCTTTTCCACGCCGTGTGCCGCGGCGTCCGACTGGCCGTAGAACTGGCCGCCCTTGATCCCGCCACCCGCGAGCAGGCTGGAGAAGACCGCCGGATGATGGTCACGGCCGGCGTTGTAGTTGATGACCGGCGTGCGGCCGAACTCGGTCGTCAGCACCACCAGCGTGTCTTCAATCATCCCGCTCTCGGTGAGGTCCTTCAGCAGGTTGCCGAGGGCCTGGTCGAGGACGCGGCCTTGCGCGGGCAGGTTCCCGCCGGTGAAGATGCTGCTGTGCATGTCCCAGCCGCCGTAGGTGACTTCCACCGTGCGGACGTTGTTCTCGATGAGCCGCTTCGCCAGCAGCACCCCTTGGCCGAGTGGATTGCGGCCGTAGCGGTCGCGGTCCTCGTTCTTTTCCTCGTTGAGGTCGAACGCCTTGAGCTCGCCGCTGGAGAGGAGCGACGTCGCCTCGGTGTAGAAGTCGGTGTAGGTCTGCACCTTCCGCAAATTGAACTTCTTGCGGAACTTCTTGTCGAACGAATTGATCAGGTCGATCCGCTTCTCGAACGAATTCTCGGTGAGATAGTCCGGCGCGGTCGTGTTTTCCAGGCCGCGGTTCGGGTCGCCGATCGGCAGCGGGCTGTACGTCGGATCGAAGAACCCGGCGCCGGGATGCTTCGCCGGCGCGCTGATCAGCACGGTGTCGGGCAGCGTCTTGTTCTGCCGGCCTTTGAGCTGCTGAATCCACGGGCCGAGCGACGGATGCCGCTCGGTGGCGATCTCCTCGTAGCTGGTCCGCATCAGATACTCGCCGGCGCCATGGTCGCCGGTCTGCGTGAACAGCGTCCGCACGGCGGCGACCTTATCGAACTGCGACGCGATGGTCGGCAAATGCTGGCCGATGACGAGGCCGGGGACATTCGTGTTGATCGCCTTCGTCTCGCCCTGGTTTTCGTGGCCGGGCTTGAGATCGAACGTGTCGATGTGCGTCATGCCGCCGTTCATGAACAGGTAGATCATCCGCTTCGCCTTGCCGCCCAGTCCCGGCACGGACTGCTGCGACTCCGCGGCGGAGACCGCGCGGTTGAGACCGGGCAATACGCTCACTCCCAGGCACGCCTTGGCGGCGTATTCGACGAAGCGGCGGCGATCGAGCCCGTTCAGTTTCGAGAGTAGTTCTCGCATGAGGCGTTCTTTGAAAGAATTGTTGAGCCAAGGGGGAAGCCCAGGGGTTGCAACCCCTGGGCTTCAGTTTCGTTACTGTACGAACAGGAATTCACGGGTGTTGACCAGCGACCAGATCACGTTGCCGTAGCCGGCCGGGCCGTTCTTCTTCACTTCGTCGACAGCGACTTTCAACTCATCCTCATCCGGCTCGCGGGTGAGGATGGTGAGGAAGATCGCCTTGATGCCATCGGGAATCGACTGCTTCTTCACGACGTTATTGAAGATCGTGGAGTTCTTCTCCAGCAGCATGTGCGTGATGGGACCGTTGAACATGAAGAGCACCTGCGGCACCGAACCGAGCGTCGCCGAAGCGGAGATCAGTTCCCGGTCCGACTGGCCGAACATCCGCAGGAAGTGGCCGGGCGTGTTGGGCGACGGCAACTCGGCGGCGCGGGCGAGCAGCGTCCCCTTATACGTGTACTTCGTCTGCCGCGGCCCGAGACTGCCGTCAATCTGGTTTCCCATGTTGTCGGCCTTGAGGACATCCTCGGCGCTGCACTCCAGCAGATTGAGCCCGACGTAATTCGTGCGGACGTCCGCCTTCAACTCGCGATATTCATCCGGCCGGACGACGGCGAGTGTGAGGAACGAATCCCACAACTGCTCGGCGGACATGCGGCGGAGAATCGGACCGGGGAAGTGATACGGCAAGCCGGGGCTCACTTCCTCGACGCACGCCTGCCGCTGGTACGTCTCGCTGTTGAAGACGATCCGCAGGTATTCCTTCATGTCGAAGTCGAGCCGCTTCATTTCGCCTTCGAGGAACTTCATCAGGTCGGGATTCTCGGCGACGGTGTCGTCCATCATGTCGTCGACCGGCTCGATCTGGCCGACGCCGAACGCCTGCTTCCACAGCCGGTTGGCGATCGTCAGCGCGAACCGCGGGTTCTCCTTGCCGACAACCCAACGCGAGAACGCCTTGCGGGGCGCTTCGCCGGGCTTGATGTCGGCCGGCTGCCCGAACAGCGTCTTCGGCGCGACGACTTCGTTCGGCTTGGCGTCGTCGTAGGCGTAATTGGCCGGCAATGTGATCTGCCGCTGCGGCACGTCGTTCACGATCATCTGGTTGATGCCGATCAGCCGCGTGTAACGGTAGTAGTTGTTGCGGCGGTCTTCCTCTTCCTGTTCGAGCGCGGCGTATTGCTCCATCAGCTGTTCGTTGGGGTTCTTGTTCCAGTACCGCGTGTCGCCGCCGCCGGTCGCGGTGAGCGTCCCGAACGTGAAGGCCGCCGTCTGATAGAACTCCTTCTGCGTCCAGCGGTCGAACGGGTGATTGTGGCACTGGGCGCAGCCGATGCGCGTGCCGAGGAAAATGCGGACCGTGTTGTTCATGTTGTCCAGCGGCATATTGGCGTCGCGCTGGAGATAACCGGTCGCGGGATTCTGCCACACGAGGCCTTCCGCGGAAAGAATCTCGTCCACGAACTTGTCCCACGGCTTGTTCTCGGCCAGCGACTGCTTGATCCATTGGCGGTACGGCTCGCCGCGGACGTTCCCATTGAGGTTGTCCGTATAGCGGAGCACGTCGGCCCAGTAATTGAAGAAGTGGCTGGCGTAGCCGTCGCTCCCGAGCAACTCGTCAATCAGCGCCGCGCGCTTGTCGGCGTCCTTGGCATTGAGGAACTTCTGCGCCTGCGGCAGTGTGGGGATCGTGCCGGTGATGTCGAGATAAATCCGCCGGACGAATTCTTCATCGGTCGTCCGCGCGTTCGGCGTGATGTTCAACTTGGCATAATTGGCCGCGACAAACTTGTCGATCTCCTGGGCCGACTTGAGCGCTTCGGCCCGCTTCTTCGGATCGACCCCTTTGGACTCGACGAGGAAGCGGTTTTCCGGCGGCTCGATTTTCTTACGTTCGTCGGCCTTTTTCTTGTCCGCATCGGCTTTCTTCTTCGCGTTTTTGCCGGGCGGAGGCGGAGGCGTCAGCTCCTTGATTTTCGTGGCGTCGGCGACGGCTTCCGTATTCTTGCCGAGCTTCTTGTAGACGCCGCTGCGGCCGTTGTACGCGGGGATCATTTTCGGATCGACTTCAATCGCCTTATTGAAACTTTCTAGCGCCTGGTCGAGTTCCTTCTTTCCCTGGCGAGCGTAGCCGAGGCCGCAATACGCTTCAGCGAGACCCGGCCGCAGCTTGATCGCCAGTTCGAATTCTTCCGCGGCTTGCTCATGCTTGTTCTGGCCAAGGAAGAACTGCCCACGCGACATATGGACTTTCGCCGAACTCCGATTGAGGCTGAGGGCATGGTCCAGGTCGGCTTCGGCGCGCTTGGCGTCCTTCTTGATCATGAACAACTGGGCCCGCACGCAGAAAATGTCTTCCGCGTTCTGGTTGACGCTCAGCGCCTTCTCCACAAGCTTGACGGCTTCGAGCGGCTCTTTCTTTTCGAAGTGCGCCAACGCGAGCCGCTCCATCGCCAGGATGAGTTTCGGATCGAGTTCGAGAGCCTTTTTCTGATCGGCGATGTTCTGGTCGACGTTGCTTTTGCCGGCGTAGGCGAGGCCGCGATGGCTGTATGCCTCGCCGTTCTTGCCGTCGAGCTGGATCGCGCGGTTGAACGCGTTGATCGCTTTGTCGAACTGCCGGCGGGCCAGATACGCCTTGCCGCGATTCATGTTCGCGGGCAAATGGTCGTTCTTCTCCAAGAGGGCAAAGTACGCGCTGTCGACCGCCTTGAGATATTCACCCTTCTGGTAGATCGAGAACGAGCGATGCGCATAAGCGTCGGCCCGATTCGCCACGGTGCGGGTATCGCGGGCCGTCTGAGCGGTGACCTTCTCGAACTCCTGAATCGCAGCGTCGTAGTCGCCTTGGCCGTTGCGGACCTGGCCGCGAATCACGAAGGCTTCGCCGGCGTTGGGATCGACTTGCAGGATCAAGTCGGCCTGCTGCAGCGCCTGGTCCCAGGCCGACTTTGCGAGATGCTCCTGCGCCTTGGCGACGAAGGGTTCGATCTTGAGTTCGATCTCGGTCTTCTGCGGCTTGTCCTTGTCGGTGTTGGCCGCTTGGGCGAAGCCGAGGGAAGGCCACGCGAACAGACTCACACCCAGCGTGCAAGCCAACAGACGAAGGCCACGAGTCAGATTTCGTCGCTGCATGTTTTCGCTCTCGAACGATACGTGCGTCTGGCCGAACTTCAGACCGAAAGGGACCATAATTGTAACTCGGGGAAATGGAACCCGCCAGTGCCCCTGTGCAGATGAATCGCGTCCGCCGCCGGAGGCATTCCCCGCGGCGTTTGCGAATCGGCGGATGGATGGGATTTTCCTGAAAGCCTGTTTTTTCCGAGGAATCCCGCCGAACTCACCGAATCGACGCCGGTGCGGACCACCACACGGCCATCGCCGGTAAGGCCTTGGAAATCAAGAGGTTCCCTTATATCGCAGACACAATCGCCGCGCCGCAGCCCGGCGCGCCGATTTTTGGCTGCTGCGTGTCGCTTTCGTGTCGCTGGATGGCCGCTGCGTGCGCGCTGGCTGGCTGCCGGCGCGCAAAATCGCATTCTCAATCACCGCGTGCTGCGCTGTTGAATAACTCCAGGTGAAGTGGCGAACCGCGGCGCTTTCCCCAGGCGAGGGAGAGTTGAATCCAAACGATTTGTCGAGAATCGCGGCGCGTCGTATTGATGACGCCGGATCGACATGACGATGCGATCTCCGGATCGAGAGAAAGGCATCTCTCGCAGAGGCGCACAGCCGCCAAGAAAACCAGAAGAAAAAATGTTTCGCACAGAGTCACGGAGAACACAGAGATTTTTGAAAGGCTCGCTACTCCGTGTGTCCTCTATGACTCTGTGCGAAACCTAGTTTCTGCTTGGCGATCCTGGGCCGCTGTGCGCTTCTGCGAGAGACGTTTTCTGAATTTCCGCGCTACGCTTTCTCGTCCGCCGGCGCGACGAAGCGATACCCCGTCCCGCGGACCGAGAGAATATACTTCGGCCGCGCCGGGTCGGGTTCGAGGATTTTTCGCAAGCGCGAGACGAAATTGTCGATCGTTCGCGTCGTCACTTCAGCGGCCGGGTCCCAGACGTTTTCCAGGATTTCGTGCCGGGCCAAGACCTTGCCTTCATGGTCGAGAAAATACTTCAGCAGTTGCATCTCCAGCGTGGTGAGGTTGTGTTTCTTCTCGCCGACAAGAACTTCGAAGGTCGTGAAGTTCACGGTGATGTGATCGAACTGGCGGATATCCGCCAGCGGGTTGCCGTTCGTCGGGCGGTCGGACCGCAGCAGCGTGCGGTGCCGTTCGAGGAGATTCTTCACGCGGTTGATCAGCTCCGGCAGCGCGAACGGCTTGGTGATGTATTGATCAGTCCCGCAGTCGAAGGCGTGCATCTTGTCTTCGCTGAGGGTGCGGGCGCTGAGGACGAGAATCGGCACCAGCTTGTCGAGCTTGCGAATTTCGGTGCAGACCTCGTAGCCGCTCATGCCGGGGAGCATCAAATCGAGAATGATCGCGTCGACTCGCGGATCGGACTCCCGGTACAGCTTGAGGGCGGTCGGCCCATCCCCGGCGAGCAGGACGTCGTAGCCCTCCTGCTCGAAGTTGAACTTCAGCCCGATGGCCATCGCTTCTTCGTCTTCGACGATGAGAATTTTCATGATCGAATGACCAATGACAGAGTGTCACAACATGGCCGTCCCCTCTCCCCCGCGGCGGGGGAGAGGGGACTTTGGTTGGGCGCCTTGACGTCTGTTAGATCTTCACTTCTGTTGGACGTTCTCATGTCGCCAATCGTCCCGGCAGATCAACCTCGAAGACGCTCCCCGCCGCTCCGGGGCGGTCTTGGACGCTGATGCGGCCTTTCAACTGACGCACCAGCGTTTGCACGATGTAGAGTCCGAGTCCCGTTCCTTTCTGCCGACGCGTCAGTTCACTCCCCGCGCGGAAGAACATGCCAAAGATTCGTTTGCGCAATTCCGGCGGGACGCCCTGCCCGTTGTCGGCGACGCGGGTGACGACGCGGCCGCGGTCGGTGACGCGGACCTGGATGTCGACTTTGGGCGGGTCACCGCCGTATTTCACGGCGTTGTCGAGCAAGTTGCGGAAGACCGATTCCAACACGAGCGGCCGGGCGTGCACGACCGCCGACTGCACGTCGAACGAGATCGTGTCCTGCGGCGCGCGCTGATGATGGGCGCAAATCGACTGGGCGCATTTTTTGAGCAGCGGCTCCAGCGGAATATCGACCGGGTCGGCCTGGATGCCGATGGCGTCGAGCCGGCCGACTTCCAGCAGTTGCGTGATCAAATGGTCGAGCCGCTCCAGCTCGTGTTCCATCACGCGGTAGAACTGTGTCCGCTGATCGTCGCTGACGGCCCGCATCTCCAGCGTTTCGAGATACAGTTTCAAGGACGCGATGGGGGACTTCAGTTCGTGCGTCACGCTGTCGACGAAGTTCGCCTGCCGCTGGTTGAGGCGGACCTCTTTGATCATCAGCACGAGATAGAACGACAGCCCGACGAGCATCGCGGCGAAGACGACGGTCCCCGTGATCAGCGCGCCGAACATCGTCCGTTGCGCGAGGATCACGATCCAGCAGACCATCAGCGTGATGTTCAGCACCATCAGCACCACGCTGAGCGTGATCGGCAGATGCAGCGTGGCGCGGCGGCGAAGGACGGACGACATGAAGCACTCTCGCGGCGGTCGATAACGTTCCGTACCACTATTTTACGGGGAAACGAGCGACTTAGCGACGCTTCGCAGAAGCGTAGTCGAGCGATTGAGAAAACACTACGCTTCTACGAAGCGTCGCGAAGGAGTGACGCGCCGCTAACGTTGCCACGGGTCCGGGCGGTGGATCGAGAACCAGCGGGAGCCTTCGACGGCACTCAGGAGCAGCGGCATCAGGATCAAGTTGCCGATCAACCCGCCGACCATCGCCACGCTGACCAACAGGCCGAAGTAAATCAGCGGGATGAAATGCGACAGCGACAAGACGGAAAACCCGACGACGAGCGCGATCGTGGAGAAGATCAGCGCCACTCCGACCCCCTGGTGCGTGGCGTGAATCGCTTCCAAAAACGATTTGCCTTCGGCCCGCGCATCGCGATAGGCGGTGACGTAATAAATGGTGAAGTCGATCGTCAGTCCCATCGAGACGCTGGCGATCATCGCCGTCGCAATGTTCACCGGCAGCCCGAGCCAGCCCATCGTGCCGATGACGAGCACGATGGGGAACAGATTCGGCACGAGCATGATCGCCCCCAGCACCAGGCTGCGATAGACGATGGCCATCATCGCCGCCAGCGCCGCGGCGGACGTGACGAAGCTCGAGAGCTGGTCTCCCAGCAGGCTCTCGATGAGATACGTCAGCAGGACGAACAAACCGGTGGCCTCGACGTCGTCGCCGAAGCGTTTCCGCGCTCGCTCTTCGACTTCGTGAATGAGTTCGAGCTTGGCCTCCGACGGTTGCCGTTCGAGGGCCCGCAGCATGATCCGCATGCGGCCGGCCTCGGGGTTGTAGAGGCTCTTGGCGAATTCGGGCTGCACCATGTTGAGCAGGCCGAGCCGTGTCTCCAGCGAAAGCCGCGCGATGATCAGATTCTGCGGAATCAAATCGAGCCCGTCGGTGACGGCGACGACTTTCGTGAGCCGGTCGGCCGTCGTTTTCGATTCCAATTCTCGCAGGTCTTCCGCCAGACCGCGGACGTTGTCGAGGAAGTCCTCGTCGAATTCGTGCGGCGCGGGGAAGTTGATCTCCCACGTGCCCGCGCCGCCGAGGTGCGTCTCGAAGAAGTCGAGCGCCTTCACAATCGGGCTGTTTTCCCGGAAGTTCTTGCTGAAATCGGTTTCCACGTGCATGCGGAACAGCCCGGCGAAGCAAAACGCCGAGAGCGCCGCCATGCCGAGGCTGACCCACACCGGATAGCGGAGCACGCTGGCGGTCATGCGGTCGAGGGCGCGGCCGACGCGCGATTCGGACGGGGGCGCCGGAGGCCGGTCGATCGCGGCGCCAAGCAGTACGCCACCGGGAATGATCGTGACGAACGTGACGAACACCAGCATCGTTCCCAGCGTCATCATCAGGCCGAAGCTGACGACCGGCGTGATGTGGCTGCTCATGAGCGAAGCGAAGCCGATCGCCGTCGTGACGATGTTCCACAGCGTGGGGATGGTCAGTTCCAAGAGCGTGCCGCGAAGCGCCGGCAGGCGGTCTTCGGTCGCCACCTTCTCGCGGAAGCGGACGATGACGTGCATCACGGTGGAGATGCCGATGATCGTGATCAGCGAATTGAGCATCGAGCTGACCATGCTCAACTGCAAATGGCTGAGAACGAGGATCGCCTTCGTCCATAGCAGAGCGACCTGCACGACGAGCAACGGCAGGATCATCCACCGCACGCTGCGGAACAGGATGAAGATCACGAGCAGCAACAGGCCGGTCGACGCCCAGCCGAGCGTCTCGCCATCCTCTTCGACGTAGCGGAACATCTCGTGGACTTGGATCGGCTCACCGACGATTACAGCCTTCGGATTTTGCGCCTCGGCGAGTTCCTTCACCTTGCGGAACGTTTCCGCGCGCGGCACCGGAGCCGATTCCTGCGGTTCCAACCGGCCGATCATCGCCGTCGATTTGCCGTCCGCGCCCAGCAGAATTCCTTCGACGAACTCGCGGACCCGTTCCCGCGCATACGGGAATCGCAACGCGTCGGCGAGGTTCTGGACGCTGTTCGGCTGGATGCCGGGGACTTCGGAGAGTTTCTTCGCCAGCGCCTCGATCCGGTCGCGGGCTCCGTCGGTCAAGCGGCCTTCGTCGTTGAGCAGATCGGGATCGGCGTAGGCGAGAATGACGAACTCGTCGCCGCCGAACCAGTGCTTGCTTTTCAGAAAGGCGACGAGATGCGGATTGTCCTTGGCGTAGAGGGATTCGATCGACTGGTCGAACTTCAGACGCTGCGCCGGCCACCACGCGGCGACAGTGAGAACCATCGCGACGGCCAACAGCGGTCCCCGCCAGCGAATGAGGGCGTCGACAAACCTCATCAGCCAGTCGGGGGGAGTCACAGGCATCGCGGGGAGTTGGCGCTCTTGGACGTGGTGTGGGGATTAAAGGCAACGACCGCAGATTTCGCAGAAGGACGCAGATTTCCGCAGATCGAAAAGTGATCGATTAAATGGCACTGCTATCAGGAACGCGAAAATCTCCGTGCTGCCGGACGTCTCCCCAGCAGAAAAGCTTCATCCCTGAAATCTGAGACCATCTGCGAAATCTGCGGTTCCTGTCTTTGATCTTCTTTCTTCCGGTTCGGCAGGCCGTAGAGTAGCCTGTTCCGACTCGGCTGCCAATTCGTCTCTGGTGCGGGCTGTGCATGGCGGAAACGATTTCTCCGCGACCGGACTGGAAACCGCTCGCCGGCCTGCTCTGTCTGGCGCTGGCGGCGCGGTGCGCGGTGATTTGGCTGCGCGCGGATCAATTGACGATCGACCGCGACGCTTATCTCGGCATCGCGGAGAATATTGTCCGGGGCAACGGCTTCTGCACGCCCGGGGCAACGACGCCGACGGCGTTTCGGCCGCCGCTGTATCCGCTGCTGCTCGCTGCCGTGATGACGATCTTGCCAACAGCGTTAGCCGTCGCCGCGATCAATCTGGTCGCCGGCGTGTGGACGGTGTGGTTGGTAGATCGGATGGGTGTCGCATTGGGATTGGGTGGTTGGAGACACCTTGCGGCGTTGTTTGTCGCCGTGGATCCGCTGCTGTTGAACGCGACGCCGCAGCCGATGACGGAAGTTTTATTCACCGCGCTGACGACGGCGTGGCTCTGGGCGGTGATTGGTTCGCCGTCGGACGGACACCGCGTGTCGCGTGCTTTCTTGATCGGCGTGCTGTTCGGCCTCGCCGCGTTGTGCCGGCCTACGATCTGGCCATTGGCGGGATTGATCGGTGTTGTGTGGCTGCTGCGAGTAGTACGGCTCGCTTCTTTCGTCCCCTCGCCCCCGCCCCGGGGGGGGGGGGCGCGGGAGCGGGGGGGCGCGGGGGCACGGGAGGTCTCGGATGTCCGTCCCGGGCCTAAGCCTGTCCTAAGGGTTTCGGGGGGGAGTGTAGGGGCGGGGGTGATGAGTGGACACGAGACTATAATAACCATCCATCTTGGAGCCTTTTCAGGCTCGGAGATGATGATGGCGAGAGGTGGGGGGAACCGGCCTTGGTAAACGGTTCACCAAACAGGCGTACTATTACATCCTTAAGTGGAGAGGTTGAGTACGATGGGATAGG
>CAZDGB010000242.1:0-11549 GCA_964504645.1 uncultured Planctomycetaceae bacterium
CGGCTCCCAGAGACGCTCGAAGCGCTCGTGCCGGAGATTCTGGATCACGTTTCGCTCGACACGTTCAGCGAGACGCCGCTGAAGTACGTCGTCGATGGGAAACAGGGAACATTCTTGATCTACAGCGTTGGTGAAAACGGCGTCGATGATCAGGGACGCTTCGATTCGCAAATTAAAGCCGACGACATCAGCTTCGGCACGATGCCGGAGGAGTGAGCATGGGGTGGCCGGCAACGCCGTGAACGATTTTTCGTAACTTCTTATAAGATCACAAGATCATCGAGGTCATTTCTCGCTGGTTCGCATACCTCGAAATTGGCTGGTTTTGTAGGGATTTCGCAACCATCGATTGGATAACACGCAAAGGATTGACCTCATTTATCACCCAGAAAAACTGTTGGAACTGGCGGCTTACCGTAGCATTCGTGGTTTCCGGAGTTTCATTGCAAACCCCTGAAATGACTAAAGATACGTGAAATCGTTCACGGCGTTGCGTGGCACCCGGCGCGGATATTTTTCAGTCTTTGAAATATTCCATGTAGAGCTTCTCGATACGCGGAATCAATCCATCATCAATAGGTTCAGGTGCAGGGGGATTCATGAATACGGGAGCAGCTAGAGGATGGTCGATTTCCGGCGTTGACAAGCCTTGCTGCTGACGAACCTGACGAATTGCCAAGATTTCCCAAGGTATAAGATCGAAAGGAGGATCATGGAATTCGGCGATTCTTTTTGCAACATCCCTCATATTTTCACAGTGATAGTCGCAAATCCGAATGAGAGCAGGCCGCAGGAATTCTTCGTCCTTCCAATGTTCAAAAATCGGAGCATAGACGCCAATGTTTTCGCAATTGAATTCGCATAAATCATTTGGGCTTAGCAGGTGATTCAATCGAATCGCAAATGGCTCAAACGTTCTTTGTTTCCAAACGCGCGGGTCTACCATTCCGCGATGACGGTCGGTAGCCATATCCGACAAAACTTCGGCGATAAATTGTCTCCAATTTCCCAAATTTACAGCGATTGAATAGCAGAGTGAATTGGCCGCCTGGGGCAAATGCTCATCCAGGCCGGATGAGTTGGCCAGTCGCTGAAACAAGGACGATTCGATTTTTACTACCCAAAGATGGCAGAGGCAGGAATGATGAATGTATATCCATGAGGAATTGTTACCATTACTTATTCCGGAAATTCCTAACGCAGCGTAGTAGTTCGCAAGTGCATCTAGACTGCTGGATACGCCGCGAAGAGACTGTAGCGATCCATCTTCGAGTCTCGCTTCAATTCGCTCTACTGCCCACGTCCGGATTTCTTCACTACCGTCTGCGAGCCATTTTTGGTGCTCTTTAGCTACGCGGTCAACGATTCTCTTCAAATTCTTTGCCATTTCTAATCGTTAATCCACACAGTTTGGTTCCAACGTGAAATACGAAATGTTGAGTAGATCAACGCCGGGTGCCACGGGCGGCTTGTCCGCCCGTGCGATGGACGTTGCGGCCTGCCTGGTCACGAACTCCCCTGGCGAAAGAAATCCCAGGGCAATCCGTGGATCGTCGGCAAGTCCGGGTCGATCACTGTCCCCTCCGATTCATACCAGCGGGCGCTCGACCATTTCCACAGCCGAGCTTGTGCGACCAGGCCGCGGCGCACCGGATTCGCGTGAAGATAGTCGATGACGCTCAGCACCACCCGTTCGGTGAACAGATTGCGATCGTAGCCCGGCCCCTCCTGCCAGAAGCGAAACGTGGTCTTGCCCGGCCGTTCACGGATGGTCAGGCGGTCGAGCAATTCGCTGCGCTGCTCCATCAGCAGTTGCCTAATCCGGTAGGAAAACGGCCGTTTGATGGCGTAGAGCAAAGCGTCGATCTCGACAGTTGATGTCGTCGGATAGACCAGCAGATGAACATGCTCCGGCATGATGACGAAGGCCGCCAGGCGAAAATCATGCCGATCGCAGGCCCGCTCGACCGCTTCGCAAAACATTCTTCGCCACAGATCATTCGTGAACAGCGGCAGCCGTTGGTAGCAGGAGAATGTCAGCTCGTGACAATCGCCCGGCTCGTGAAAGTGTCGAACTTGCTTGCGATGACCGGCCATAATGGCGGCAGTATCGGCCAAGAGGAACTGTATTTGCAATCAAGGCCCGACGGATGTCAGTCCACGGTAGGAGGCCGCAAGACCCATCGCACGGACGGACAAGCTGCCCGTGGCGCCCGGCGTGAAGTCGCGATGCTCAACTAGCGCGCCGGACCGAACAGCGATTCCATCACTCGATACTGAATCATGACGGTCTTCCGAACCATCGGCACATGCTTGTTGGCCGTGACAACCGGCCAATAGACCGTGTTGGTGACTCGACTGGTTGTTCTGCTCGGCACACCGGAGCGACGCAAACAATAGAGGACGGGAACGGCAGACGCCGGATACAGAATGCAAAAGCCGACGATTAGAGCCCACACCCATCGCGGCCAGTGCCAGACGGCGAACACGGAACGGCGAGTAGTCGGCTCAGTTGTCATGCCCGGGACAGCATCGTTCAGAAGTCCAATGAACACGCATAGAACCAGAAAAGCGTGTCGGTTTCCCAAGTCAAAATGGATTCGAGAAATTCGCAGTTCATTGCGATCAGAAATGCGGGATAGAAGGCAATTTCGACGGGGACTAGGAGCATAGGAGCATCGCCGGAGAGAACGCCCACGTCCTTCAGAAACAAAACCAATCCTGCAGACAGGAAATAGGCCATCAGCATCAGCGGAACAATGATAAACCACGTCCCTTGCGGCAAACGCCAGTGCCAGACGGACAGAATTGAATGGCGGGTGGTGGGTGTATTATTCATGGCGGGAAGTCTAACCCGCAGGAAATCGTGAGAGAAGACGAATTCCCTCGTCCCCCCAATCCCGGTTCCGGCTTGGCGTAACCGGGATTCGCTTTGAGTTGCCGCGTGGGAACGAAAAAGCGAAACCCGGTTCTCAGAGCAGAACCGGGTTTCTGACGTCATGACTCATCGCAGGCCGGTCACCCCCCGAACTGTTCCGGCTTGAGCAGTTGTTTCATCCGGTCTTCGTCCATGTTGGCCGGGGTGGCGACGTACTCGCCGGTGCTGATCCGCTTTTCGACCGGTTCGCCGCGGAGGTGTTTGCGGAGCGTCATCACCGATTCGTAGCCCATGTGGACCGGGTCTTGCAGGACGATGCCGTGCACCTTGCCGTCCTTCAGGCCGGCGATCAGCGGGGCGTTCGGGTCGAAGGCGACGAATTTTACTTTGCCGACAAGATCAAGTTCTTCCAGGGCGCGTAACACGCCCTGGGCGTTCGGCTCGCAGACGGCGAAGATGCCGTCGACCTCACCTTTGAACTTTTGCAGGACCAGCGTCGCCTTCGTGAAGGAGAGGTCGGGCGTGGTCTCGGCGTAGTCATCCGAGGTCAGAATCTTGATGCCGGGGTAATCCTTCTTCAGGCAGTCGAGGAATCCTTCTTCCCGCTGGTAGGTGCTTTCGCTCCCCTGGTTGTAGCGGAGCAAAACGACGTCTCCCTCGCTGCCGAGCGATTCCGCCAGTTGCCGGGCCGCGAGTTCGCCTCCCATGCGGTTGTCGGTGGCGACGTAAGAGACGATCTTGTCTTCCTTGTCGAGGCCGCTGTCGAAGATGACGACGGGGATCGACTTCTCGGCGGCTTCTTCCACATATTCGACGAGGGCCTGGGAATCGAGCGGTGCGAGGACGATGCCGTCGACGCGCTGGACGATGAAGTCTTGCACGACCTGGATCTGGCCCCCTTTGTCGGATTCGAGCGCCGGGCCTTTCCAGAGGATTTCGACGTCGCCGAGTTCCTTCGCGGCTTTCTCCGCTCCGGCGTGGACCGACTTCCAGAATTCGTGCGTGGTCCCTTTGGGGATGACGGCGAACCGCAACTTTTTCCCGTCGCCGGGGTTTTGAGGGGAGTCCGCCGCCGCACCGGCCGCGGGTTGAGGCGCCGAAGAATTGGGAGAACTCGATTCCGCGCAGCCGAGGGCCGCCAAAGAAATCAACCACCAGCCGAGTCGGGTCCGCATGCGCACACTCCATCCAGCGAGGCTTCAGGAAGGAACAGGAGAGGGATAGTGTGACATGCCGCGGGAACCGTCTTCAAGCCCGTGGCCGCGCGGCGCAGGCGAGCCGCCTACGCTACGTTCCGGAACAAGTTGTCGACGAATGGCGCGCGAAAACGGCTTCTTAAACATTCCCAGCCATCCCGAATTGTGCAGAGTGATGAAAACCGGCGATTTCACGTGTTCAGCAATGCGCCGACATGCGCCGGGCGACACGGGAGCGACACGCCGCGCGCATCCAGCAGCCACGCAGCGACCACGACTTTGCACTCAAACAACACTGCAGACCGCAACGCGCGGCATTCAGAAACACCCCAGAAGTGGTGATTTTCCCGGTGATTTTCACCAACAACGCCGCACACGGTTCCCAAAAAGCCCGTAAAACATGCCAAAAGAGCCCACCATTTTGAGCCTGCGGCGCGATTCTTCGACAACGCGCGGCGCAACTCCTTTCCACGCGAAGGGCATCAGGCGCTCGAGTTTTCCAATCCGGCCATTGATCGAGACTGCAATTCGTGAGATAGTGGAAATGCTGACAGACGACTTGGCGGGCCATTCCAGATTTGGGGCCGCGGTGGTCGTGCGAATCCAACACAGGAGCCAATCATGATCCGAGCTGCGGTGGTGGGTGATTCCAGGTCGAAGCGTCGCGCGTTTACGCTGATCGAACTGTTGGTGGTGATGGCGATCATCGCGCTGCTCGCCGCGCTGCTGCTCCCCGCCGTGCAGCAAGTCCGCGAGGCCGGCCGCCGCACGCAATGCCTGAACAATCTGAAGAACATCGTCCTGGCGATGCACAATTACGAAAGCGCCTACAAGGTCTTTCCGCCGGGGCTGGTGCAATGGACCGGCAGCGTGCCGGGCCGCGTTGCGCTGCAGTTTCCGGAGCCGGCACAGCTGCAGCTCGTCAATCGCCAGTTGCTGCAATTGTCGAGTTGGACCATGACGCCCGACTGGGGCTGGCACGCCGCCCTGTTGCCGTACATGGATCAGGGAACCATCCAGATCGACTACCGCGTCCCGAAGTACCTCGACAGCGGCAATGCGATTACCCCCAACGGCACCACCAATACTCAATATCTCTCCAACACCATCAATTCGTACGTCTGCCCCACGGCGACGCTGCCGAGCAGCCGCCCGCAGAGCGGCGGCTATCCCATCGGCTACGGCACCTACCGCGGCTGCATGGGGACCAACATGTCGTACTCCAACGGCACCTGGCAGGCGCTGCCCGCCGGCCAGTTCAACGGCATGCTCTACCCCAACAGCGCCGTGAGAATGAGCGACGTCGTCGATGGTACGACGAGCACGATTCTCGTCGGCGACAGCCTGTACGGCTTGTGGCCGGACGGCTACAGCTGCTGCGTCCGCGTGCGGAGCGACCTCAACTCGCAGACCAACACGAATCGCTCGCTCTTTGACGACTACTGGCTCGATTACGATTCCAGCAACAACTGGACCGGGTTGCAGTTCTTCAGTTACAGCAGCGGCCACGGCGACTTGTGCTGCATCGGCTTCGTCGACGGCAACGCCAAGACGATCTCGAAAAAGATCGACGGCAACGTCTTCATGTTCCTCGCCACCCGCAACGGCCGCGAGAACATTCAGGACTCGTCTTTCTGATCGATCGGCAAGTTTCCGACCATTGAAATGGCCACAGGCCGAAGTCGTCAGGCTTCGGCCTGTGTTCTTTTTCCGCCGCGGTTCTATAATGACAGCGGAATTCGGCGAACGTTTTCTGCAACGATTTCAGAGTCATGGATATTCAGCTCAACGGCGACTCGCGGTCCATCGAGGGGGGAGCAACCATTGCGGAACTTCTCTCGTCTCTCAACCTGGAGCCGAAGCGGCTCGCCGTAGAATTGAACGAGCGCGTCGTGCCGCGGACGGAATTCGGTTCGGTCCGCCTGCAGACGGGCGACCGCGTGGAGATCGTCACGCTGGTCGGCGGCGGTTAATCAGCAATCGGGTTTTTCGATGCCTATCGTGTCCGGCGCACAGAATGATTCCTTCCAGCTCGGCGATCACCGGTTTACGAGCCGCTTGATCGTCGGCACCGGCAAATATACTACCCTGGAATTGATGCAGAAGTGCCTGGCAGCCGCGCACGCGGAGGTGGTTACCGTCGCCGTGCGGAGAGAGCGTCTGATCGATGCCGGCGGCCGCAATATTCTCGATTACATCGATCTTGCGAAGTACACGATTCTGCCGAACACCGCCGGCTGCTTCACCGCGGACGACGCCATCCGCGTGGCCCGGCTCGGCCGCGAGATTCTGCTCGGCCTCGAAAATCCCGGCGCCAACTGGGTAAAGCTCGAAGTCCTCGCCGACAAGAAGACGCTGCTGCCCGATCCCGTCGCCACGCTCGCCGCGACCGAGCAACTCGTGCGCGACGGTTTTCAAGTCCTCTGCTACACAACCGACGACCCCGTGACGGCGCGGCGGTTGAAGCAAGCCGGCGCGACGTCCGTGATGCCCGCCGGCAGCCCGATCGGCAGCGGGCAGGGCGTGCTCAACCCGAACAACATCCGCATCTGCCTCGAATATCTCAAGGAAGATGATCCGACGTACCCGGTGATCGTCGATGCCGGCGTCGGCACGGCGAGCGATGTCGCGTTCGCCATGGAACTCGGCTGCGACGGCGTGCTGCTCAACACGGGTATCGCCTCCGCGCAGGACCCGCTCCGCATGGCGACCGCCATGCATCAGGCCTGCCTTGCCGGCCGCAATGCCTGGTTCGCCGGCCGCATTCCCCGCAAACTCTACGCGACCGCGTCGAGCCCGGAATCCGGCGTCATCAGCCCCAGCTTGCGCTGACGTGGTGACAACCGTCATCCGCATCACAACGCGCACATCCCGGATAACTCTCAGGAGTCGAACTCCGGCGATTGTTCGCGGGCAAATACGGCATCCCCGCCGATGACTTGCGGCGTAGGCTTGCGAGAAGCCGGGGATTTCCATGTCGAGCATTCCGAACATCACCACCGCCGGTCAGTCGCTGCAGGACGTGTGGAGCCGCGTCGGCAGCAAGGCGGAGGAATTGACGTCTGCCGTCGCGACGGGCGACGGCTCGTTCGTGCAAGCCGTCGTCGAACTGAAGGCTCTGAAACTTCAGGCTGACGCCGCCAGGATGGTCTTCAAAACGCTGCACGACATGGCCGGCGAACTCTTGACCCAGCCGCGGAAGTAACGCGTAGTCCGTAGGGTCCGCTGTGCGGACCGTTCGAGCGGCACGGACACAGATGGTCCGCACAGCGGACCTTACGTCTGCCACGTCGAGACGCCGAGCAGCTCTTTCATCTCGGCGAACGACAACATTCGATCGGCCAGGCCGTCCACTCGTCCGGATTGCAGCAGCGCTTCGGCCAGCGCCCGCACGGCGAAGCCTGTTACGGCGAGCGTTTCGATCGGGGCGACGATGATCTTGAAGCCCAGCGCCGCGAGTTCGTCCGCCGAGAGAATCGGCGTCGCGCCGCCGGTCAGCATGTTGGCGAGTTGCGGCACTCGGATTTCGCGGCCGATCCGTTCCAACTCCTCGCGGCTTTGCGGCGCTTCGACGAAGCAGACATCGGCTCCGAGTTCCGCATATCGCTGGGCGCGGTCGATCGCCGCCGACAGTCCTTCGACGGCCCGCGCATCGGTGCGGGCGATGATCACGAAGTCCTCATTCGTTCGAGCCGACAGCGCCGCTTGAAGTTTGATGCACATCTCGTCCGCCGGGATGACGGCTTTCCCTGGAAAGTGGCCGCAGCGTTTCGGAAAGACCTGATCTTCCAGCAGCATTCCCACCGCGCCGGCCCGCTCGAATTCCCGCACCGTTCGCACGACGTTCGGCAGCGATCCGTAGCCCGTGTCGCCGTCGACAATCACCGGCACGCGGACGGCCCCAGCCATCCGCCGCGCGGCATCAGCCATCTCGGCCAGTCCCAGCAGACCGAGGTCCGGCAAACCGAACCCGCTCGCCGCGGCGCCGAACCCGCCGAGAAACAACAGCTCGATGCCGGCGGCTTCGCAAATCTTCGCCGTGAAGACGTCGTGTGCCGCAAGACTGCGGACGATTCCCGGCCGTTGAAGCAATTCGCGTAATTGTCGGGGGGAATCGGACATCGCATTGTTCTTAAAAAATACGACGCTTCTGCGAAGCGTCGCTAAAGTTGTGTCAGCGCGACGAATCTCGCTTCGAGCGGCTGAGTTTCGAGGATCGCGACTGAGGGCTTGCCGAAGCTCCAACCGCTCGTTTCGCCGGGATTCAAAAAGAGTCGCCCGCGTTCGTCGTGCCACAATTCCGGCTTGTGGGTGTGGGCGTAGATACAGACGTCGAAGTCCCCTTCGAGCGACTTCACGTGGCCGAGCATGTGCGTGATCCACAGCCGCGTGCCGTCGGGCGTCTTGAAGCAGAACGGCGGCTCGCCGATGGCGCCGAGGATTTTGAACCCCGCGGCCACGCCGATCCGGTTCCCCTCATTGTCCCCGAAGCACGCCAGCAGCGGGCAGCGCAGTTGCCGCAGCGGCGGCACGGCGAACGACGACACCAAATCGCCGGCGAAGATCACGAGCTCGCACGCTTCGCGATTGAAGACCTCCACCGCGGCCCGAATGTGATCCAAATGATCGTGAGAATCCGCAAAGACGCCGATCCGCATAGTAGGTTCAACGTACCGGATTCAAACGGGCGGCAACAGCCCGAAGGTTAGCCGCGAGGCTCTGCGAGCGGAGCGCTCCGCTTCGCAAAGCCTCCGCGTCGCGGCTAACCCATGCACGACTCTTTGGGGCTTCCGTTCGGGGAAAAATCGGATAAGCTATCGTTGATCAATTTTTGACCGGAATTCGACGATGGCTATCGATCCCCTTTCGCTGGAACTCACGCGGCGTCGGTTGCTGCAATTCGGCGGCGCCGGGGCCTTATCGCTCGGCGGATTGCTGCGGGCGGAATCGACCGGCTTGCCCGCGGCGGCGAAGATCAAGTCGTGCATCTTCGTCTTTTACTATGGTGGGCCAAGCCATCTCGATACTTACGATCTGAAGCCTGAAGCGCCCAGCACCGTCCGCGGCGAGTTTCAACCGATCTCAACAAGCGTCCCCGGATTGCAAATCTGCGAACACTTGCCGCACATGGCGAACGTGATGCACCGTTGCGCGCTAATCCGCAGCATGCACCACACGAATCGGCTCCACGACTCGGCATCGATCGAAACACACACCGGCCGGCAAGCCGCACAGGGTGACCGCGAAGAATTCGCTCCCATTCCACAGTTTTTCCCGTGCCACGGCGGGGCGCTGAGCTATCTCCGGCGCGACGAGCGGCTGGAGGTCGCCCACGCCGGCCTGCCGTTCGTCTTTCATAACGTCGTCGATACGCCGTGCCAGGGGGGCGGGTTCCTCGGCTCGGCGTTCGATCCGTTCCACATCACGGTCGATCCGGAGAAGCGGCAATACACGGTGGAGGAACTGCTGCTGCGCCAGGAACTGCCGTCGCAGCGGATCGGACAGCGGCGCGATCTGCTGACCGCGCTGCGGCCGCAATTGCCGCTGGAAGAGAACTCGTCCACCGGGATCGAGCAGTTTTATCAGAAGGCGTATCAACTTCTCGGTTCGGAAAAAGTCCGTCGGGCTCTCGACTTGAGCGAAGAAACTGACTCCACGCGGGAACGCTACGGCGTCTATGCGACCACGCAACAAGGAGGCTCTGGCGGAGGAGAACATGGCTACGGTCGGCACATGCGCGGGCAGAACCTGCTGATCGCGCGGCGATTGGTCGAAGCCGGCGTGCCGTTCATCAATGTGTACGACTTCAAGCAGCAGGGCCAGAACTGGGACGCGCACAACCAAAACTTCAAGCAGCACAAAGACCACTTGCTGCCCCCCGCGGAGAAGGCCCTCGCCGCATTGATCGGCGACCTCGAAGAACGCGGGCTGCTCGATTCGACGTTGATCGTCGCGACGGGCGAATTCGGCCGCACGCCGGTGATCAACGGCAACGCCGGCCGCGACCACTGGCCCGACTGCTACACCGTACTGCTCGCCGGCGGCGGCGTGCAGGGAGGCGCAATCCACGGCGCGAGCGACGCTCTCGGCGCGTACCCCGCGAAAGACCCGGTGACGTGCGCCGATCTCGCTGCGACGATTTACTGGTGCTTCGGCTTCGACCCGGCGCAGCTTGTGCGGGACCAACTCGGGCGGCCGTGGCATTTGGCCGATGGGAACGCGGTCACGAGCGTCTTTGCGAGAAGTTAATTCACCTGTGCTTCGCGGGTTTCAATCGCACCTGCAACTTCGATCTGCTCCATTCCCACCGACGAATCATCCAGCGGCAAGCGCAGGAGCATCAGCCCATTCGGCCGACAATCCACGCACAAGTTGTTCCAGTTTGCGATATGAGTCGGCCAACTCCGGACTATCCAGGCCGTGCACCACTGTGTTGCGGGTTTGCTGGCAAGCGAGAGCGACATCGTATTGCTCCATGGATAGTTCTCCCATGGAGTAAAGGTGCTTAATGACAACCGAGGGAAAGAGGCGCTCGATCGGAAGATGCAACTGGATGGCATGCAGGCGCAGCATGCGTTCGAAGGCGATCCACAGAATTAGGTAGGCTGCCGTGTGATCGCCGGAACTCTCAAGGCGCTGCGCTTGTTCAATTTCCGAGTTCACGTCCGTCCACGACAGAGTTTGCAGATCATTGCCGGGCAGTTCCTGGCTGATCACGTCTTCAGACGTCACCAGCAAGAATCGCCACCCTTCGTGACACGAGATGTCCGCAGCCAACTTCTGAAGGCGTTCGACGGGCATACGGGCAGCAGACGATTTCGACTCTATAATCAACCCTTGGTCGCCTTTCCGCACCACAAGATCAGGTTGATAGCCTGTGAGCGAGAATGGCGGCCGATCAATGACTTCGTATCCGGCGCGGACGTACTTTTCCGCGAGTTCCTGAATCCTTTTCGCTTCGGATGAGGGGGTTGGAGCTGTCATAGATATTCCTCAAGCGGCCGGGATAGTCCCAGTCTGACATACACGCATTCTTGCCGACTTGTCAGACCTGTCAATAGTGGTCCCGGCAGGTGCGTGATGTCGATATCGTCGTCCAGAAATCGGCGATGACTATCGACATCGGCGATCAAAGAGTCGTCGATCAGGATCAGACCAATTAAAGCGTCCTGAATCGGCTTGATAATATTGTCAATGTCCGGAGGAGCTTCGTCGCACAAGTAGATCAATGTTAACTGGAAACTCCCGACTTGCAGCGCGGGCCCCAACCAAGTCTTGGCCGCTTCATTGCGGACAAAATTTTTCCACAATTGCAAATTTCGCCTCTTCGCCTGCAACGAAAGCGGCCGCTTCGGAATCAGAAATTCGAACGGAGTCATTCATCGGCCCGCATTCGCGCAAAGAATCTCTCTAACTCTTCCTCCTCACTCAATCCAGCGCCACCGTCACCGTTTTCAATTCGGTGTAATTCGCCA
>CAZDGB010000243.1:0-11526 GCA_964504645.1 uncultured Planctomycetaceae bacterium
CCTTGTGTCCCGGCAGTTCGCCCCCTTCGCCGGGCTTGGCGCCCTGCGAAATCTTGATCTGCAACTCATCGGCGTTGGTGAGATACCAGCTCGTCACGCCAAAGCGGCCGCTGGCGACTTGCTTGATAGCAGAGCGTTTGCGGTCGCCGTTCGGCAGCGGCTCGAACCGCTTGTAGTCTTCGCCCCCTTCGCCCGTATTGCTCTTGCCGCCGATGCGGTTCATGGCGATGGCCAGCGTCTCGTGGGCCTCGGCGGAGATCGAGCCGAAGCTCATCGCGCCGGTGCAAAACCGCTTGACGATCTCACTCGCCGGCTCGACCGATTCCAGCGGTATCGGATTGCCGGACTTGAACCGCAGCACGCCGCGCAGATGGCATTCCCGCGTCACCCGTTCGTTCACGAGCTTGGAGAATTCGGCATACGCCTGCTTATCGCCCTGCCGCGCAGCCTTCTGGATATGCGCGATCGTCAGCGGATTCCACGCATGCTTTTCGCCGCTCGCCCGCCAGTGCATCAGCCCGAAATTCGGCAGCACGGGCAACCGATTTTCCGGCCGCGACGGGAAACCCATCTCGTGCCGGCGAATCGCTTCCTCGGCGAGGATCTCGAAATCAACTCCCATGATGCGGCTGGCGGTGCCGCGGAAGCAGAGCGAAACGACGTCGTCGCTAAGTCCGACGGCTTCGAAGATCTGCGCCCCCTTGTAGCTTTGCAGCGTGGAGATGCCCATTTTGGCCATCACCTTGAGGATGCCCTGCTTCGTCGCCTTGCGATACGCGGCCGTGATTTCCTCGTGCGTCCAGTCGCCGGGGAGTTCGCCGTCGTCCTGCAATTGCCACAACGCCTCGAAGGCGAGATACGGGTTGACCGCGTCGGCCCCATAGCCGGTGAGCAGGCACAGATGATGGACTTCGCGGGCCTCGGCGGTTTCAATCACGAGGCCGATCCGCGTCCGCTCTTCATGCTGCACCAGATGATGATGCACAGCCCCCGTCGCCAGGAGCGCGCTGATCGGCAGCCGATCGGCGCCGGTGTTCCGGTCGGAGAGAATCAGCAGCGCGAAGCCGTCCTGAATCGCTTTCCTCGCTTCCGCGCAGACCCGCTCCAGCGACGGCTGCAGACCTTTGACGCCTTGCGACTTGGGATAAGTGATGTCGATCGTCTTCGTCTTCCAGCCGCGATGATCTAGCATCTTGATCGCCGCGAGTTCTTCGTTCGTCAGAATCGGATGCGGGACCGTCAGCCGGTGGCATTGCGCCTCGGTCGTCTCCAGCAGGTTCCCTTCCGGGCCGATGCAGCATTCCAGCGACATGATGACTTCTTCCCGCGTCGAGTCGATGGCGGGGTTCGTCACTTGGGCGAACAACTGCTTGAAGTAGTCGTACAAGAGCCGCGGCTGGTCGCTCATGCAGGCCAGCGCCGAATCGTCCCCCATCGAGCCGATCGGGTCTTTCTTCGTGATGATCATCGGCGCGAGCAGGAACTGCATCGTTTCGGTCGTGTAGCCGAACGCCTGCATCCGCGTGAGCAAGCGGTCGCCCGCCAACCGCTCCGGCGGCAGGGCGGCGGGCAAGTCCTTCAGTTGAATCCGCTGGTTCCGCAGCCATTCGCGATACGGCCGCTGGTTGGCGAACTCGTGCTTCAATTCCTCATCGGGAATCAGCCGGCCCTGCTCGAAATCGACGAGGAACATCTTCCCCGGCTGCAACCGGCCTTTGAGCAGGATGTTCTCCGGCTGAATGTCGAGCACGCCGACTTCGCTCGCCATGATCACCCGGTCGTCCTTGGTTACATAATACCGGCTGGGCCGCAGGCCGTTGCGGTCGAGCGTCGCCCCGATGTAATGACCGTCGGTGAACGAGATCGACGCCGGGCCGTCCCATGGTTCCTGCAGCGCGGAGTGATATTCGTAGAACGCCCGCTTGTCCTCGGGCATCGTGTCGTGGTTCTGCCACGCTTCGGGAACCATCATCATCATGGCTTCCGGCAGGCTGCGGCCGGAGAGGATGAGGAGTTCCAGCGCGTTGTCGAAGTTGCCGGAGTCCGAGCAATACGGCTCGATGATGGGGAACAGCTTCGCGAGGTCGTCGCCGAAGAGTTCCGATTTCATCATCCCTTGCCGGGCGAACATCCAGTTCGAGTTGCCGCGGAGCGTGTTGATCTCGCCGTTGTGCGCCATATACCGTTGCGGATGGGCGCGGTCCCAACTGGGGAACGTGTTCGTCGAGAACCGCGAATGGACCATCGCCAGGTGGCTGTCGTAATCCGCGGCCTGCAAGTCGGGGAAAAAGGCGTGCACCTGCTCGGGGGTGAGCATCCCTTTGTAGATCAGCACCTGGCTCGATAGCGAGCAGCCGTAGAACATGAGCGCCTGCGGCAAATGGCCTTCGCGAATGAGATGGCTGGCCC
The DNA here is from genome assembly GCA_964504645.1 of uncultured Planctomycetaceae bacterium. GTDB lineage: Bacteria > Planctomycetota > Planctomycetia > Planctomycetales > Planctomycetaceae > CAZDGB01. The sequence continues at coordinate 2,410 of CAZDGB010000243.1, forward strand.
GCTTGCGGATAACGAACAACTGCCGGTCGAACGCCGCCTGGTCGATCCCCGGGGCGGCGGCGACGAGCAACTGCTCGAAGGCCGGCATGGCGGCCCGCGCGGAGGGGCCGATGTCGGCGATGACCGGCTCGACCGGGACTTTCCGCCAGCCGATGAGTTGCTGGCCTTGTTCCGCGATCAGGCGATTGACTTCCTCGCGGCAAAACGCCCGTTGCTCCGGGTCCGTGGGGAGGAAAAAGAGTCCGACGCCGTAACGGCCGGGTTCCGGCAGCTCTGCATCGAGTTTTTCCTTCACCACGCGACGCAAAAACGAATCGGGAATCGCCGTGAGAATGCCGGCGCCGTCGCCCGTGTTCGGCTCGCAGCCGCACGCGCCGCGATGCGCCATGTGCCGCAGCATCCGCAGCGCATCGTCGATGATCTGCCGCGATTTTTGGCCCTTGATGTGCGCGACGAAGCCGACGCCGCAACTATCGTGCTCGTACTCTGGGTCGTACAGCCCGCAAGCCTTCGGCGTGCCGTCCGAATGAAACAACTCGGGCTGCAATTGGAACAAAGGCAGGTCGGTCATGGGAGCGCTCGCGACTGACAAAGGGAAATCTCAAATCTCAAATACCAAACCAGTTCCAAATCTCAAATTTCAACTCTGAGATCTTAGAGAGCGGACAATCACCGGAGTTCGTCCCTGGGAACCTGGAATTTGGAGCTTGTTCGGAACTTGGATTTTTGGAACTTGGAGCTTCAGACCTTCACCGTTTTCGCCAGCGCCGGCTTTTCGTTGCTGGCACGGAAAAACGTTTCGGGGGGCTGATGCAAGAGATCGAGAAAGCGCTGGCAGGCCGTCGTCAGCACCTTTTGCTTGCGGTGAATGATGCCCAGCGTCCGCGTCCAACGGACGTCTTCGAGCCGGAGGACTTTCAGCGAGCCGAGTTCCTGCTCTCGCTTCACGGTCGGGGCCGGCAGAATGCCGATCCCGGAGCCGACTTCCACCGCCCGCTTGATCGTCTCGATGTTGTCGAACTCGTGCACGACGTCGACGTCGATCTTGGACTGGCGCAGCCAGCGGTCGATCTCGACGCGAATCTGCAACTCCGGCGTGAAGGAGACGAGCGGCTCGCCGTCGAGTTCGATCACTTGAATCGTCTTGCGCGGCGCGAGCCGATGCATCGGCGGCAACACGACGATCATTTCCTGGTCCTGCCACGGAATGCAGACAAGGTCGTTCCGTTTGGGGGGATACGACACCAGGCCCAGGTCGGCCTCCTCGTTGAGAACGTGCTCCACCACCTGATCGGGATGGAGGTATTTCAATTCGAGCGCCGCATCGGGATAGAGCAACTCGAACTGCTTGACGTAGCAGTCCATCTGCAAGAGGCCGACGGAATAAATCGCCGCAACGCGGACCGGCCCGACCACTTTGTCTCGCAATTGCAGAATTCGGTCTTCCAACTGCCGGTGCATTTCCAGGAGTTCCCGGGCCCCGGTCAGATAGACGTCGCCGGCGTGTGTCAATTCGAGCGGCCGCTTGGACCGGTTGACGAGCGCCAGTCCCAAGCGATCTTCCAGCGCTTTGATCGATTCGCTGGCGACCGGCTGGGAAATGCCGAGCGTCTTCGCCGCCTTGGAGAAACTTCGCTGCGTGGCGACTTCAACGAACAGTTCGAGATCCCGGAGTTGCATAGTCGAAACAATCAGAAAATCAGATAATGCTTAACACACAGTATCGGATCGCCAGATGCAAGAGTTTATGAATCTCCAATACTGGAAGTCAAGCGCTATTGAAAAATCAGATAAATCACAAAAGACAGTTTGCATCATCCAAAACGAATGAATTGCTGTAACATATTTTTACACAAAGTTTTATGACCATTCCATTATCGAGCTAATCTCACGAGTTACGGTATTGAGAAGGCATGTTCAACTTGCTGAACAAGGAGACTTTGACGAGACAAGTTCCTCGGCCAAATTCAGACTGTCGAGACTTTGGTCACTAGCGATAGAATGCGTCAAATTCACATCGAACCGCGAGGATGCAACATGGCTTGGGAACGGGAACTTCAGACCGCGCTGGCCGCCGTGCGCGAGGCTGCGAAAATCTGCCGGTCGGTGCAGGCCACGATCACGCCCGACATGCTGGAGAAGAAAGACAAAAGCCCGGTGACGATCGCCGACTTCGGCAGTCAGGCCATCGTCTGCCGGACGGTCGGCGACGTCTTCCCGCACGACACGATTATCGCCGAGGAAGATTCCGCGGAATTGAAGGTGCTCGAAAATCAGCCGTTCCTGCATCGGGTCCACGAAGAAGTCTGCCGTCAATGCCTGGAGGCATCGCACGAGGAAATCTGCCGGTGGATCGACCGCGGCGGCGCGACCGACTTCACGCATCGCTTCTGGACGCTCGACCCCATCGACGGCACCAAAGGGTTTCTCCGCAAGGAGCAATACGCCATTTCTTTGGCATTGATCATCGAAGGCCGCCTCGAACTCGGCGTACTTGGCTGTCCAAACCTCGGTTCGACGGTGGACGCCCCCGCGGAAACCGGTTCCTTGTTCTATGCGATCCGCGGCCAAGGAGCGTTCGCACTGCCGTTGGATGGCGACGGCACGCCGAAACGGATTCACGTCTCGCAGACCAGCGATCCGGCGGCGATCCGCTTCTGCGAATCGGTGGAATCCGGCCACAGCGCTCACGGAACGTCGGCAGAGATCGCCCAACGGCTCGGCATCACGGCGGCGCCGGTGCGGCTCGACAGCCAGGCGAAGTACGCCGTCGTGGCGCGCGGCGAGGCAGATGCTTATCTTCGACTGCCGACGAAAGCCGATTACCACGAGATGATTTGGGACCACGCCGGCGGGGTGATCGTCGTCGAAGAGGCCGGCGGAAAAGTCACCGACGTCACGGGCATGCCGCTCGATTTCACGCACGGCCGCACGCTCAAGGAAAATCGCGGCGTGGTCGTCAGCAACGGCACGCTGCACGAGGCCATCATTGACACCGTCCGCGCCGTCGGGGTGAAATAAGCCGCTCCAGCGCTGCTCGATATCGGGAAGCCCAGGGATCGCGATCCCTGGGCTTCTGCTTGACGGGATACTCCATGTCCGCCGCCCGCTATCCGTTCTTTGTCCGCCGCGATCTCGACGGCTTCTTCGGGCTGTTCATCGATAACCTCATCCAACTGCTGCTCATTCTGCAGTTGTGCGCCGACATGTGCGGCATGACGGGCGACAACCGCGGCATCCTGTACGAACGGATTCTCCCCGGCGCGGCGGTCAGCATCATCCTCGGCAACTTGTTCTACGCCTGGCAGGCGCGTCGGCTGGCGAAGCAGACCGGCCGCGATGACGTCACGGCGCTCCCCTACGGCATCAACACGCCGTCGCTCTTGATCTACATCTATTTCGTGATGGGCCCCGTCTATCGCGAAGCCTCCGCCACGATGTCGCCCGCCGAGGCGTCGCAATTCGCCTGGGAGATGGGGTTGATCGCGTGCCTCGGCAGCGGGCTGATCGAGTTCTTCGGGGCGTTCATCGCCGAGTCGATCCGCAAACGGACGCCGCGGGCCGCGCTCCTTTCGACGCTGGCGGGCATTGCGATCGGGTTCATCGCCATGCAGTTCGCGCTGCAAATCTTCCATAAGCCGCTTCTCGGCATGCTGCCGCTCGCCATCGTGTTGATCACGTATTTCTCGCAGGCCCCCTTTCCGTTTCAACTGCCGGGGGGATTTCTCGCCGTGCTGCTGGGAACCGGGACAGCGTGGCTGTTGACGCTCGTCGTGCAGGCCTGGCCTGACGCGCCGGGATGGATCGCCGATTCCGCGATGAGCCCTTCCGCCGTCACTGAGTCGCTCGCGCAGCGCGGCTTCTATTTGCCGCACTTCTTCGGCGACACGATCTGGCGGCTTTTGCAGAATCCCGAGCCGTGGCTCAAGCATCTCTCGGTCATCATCCCGATGGGGCTGTTCAATCTCATCGGCAGCCTGCAGAACATCGAATCCGCCGAGGCCGCCGGTGACCGGTACCACACGGCGTCGTCGCTCGCCGTCAACGGCATCGGCACCATCACCGCGGCCCTCTTCGGCAGTTGCTTCCCCACGACGATCTACATCGGTCATCCCGGCTGGAAGCAACTCGGCGCCCGGGCCGGCTATTCCACGCTGAACGGACTCGTCGTCACCGTCCTTTGCCTGACGGGAACCGTCGGCGTGATGAACGCCCTCATTCCCCGCGAGGCCGGCGCGTCGATCGTGCTCTGGATCGGCATCATCATCACGGCCCAAGCGTTCGCCGCGTGCTCGAAGGAACACGCTCCGGCCGTCGCCGTCGGCTTGTTCCCGGCGATCGTCGCGTGGGGACTCAATCTGGTGCAGGCCGCGTTCTTCGCGTCGGGCGGGAAGACGATGCAGGACATTCTCACGAGTTCCACGAACACCGAACTGCAGGGCTATCTGCTCGAGCCGATGATCATCATCGACCGCGGCTACATCTTCACCTGCATGATCCTCGCGGCGATCTCGGCGTTCCTCATCGACCGCAAGTTCTTCACCGCCGGCGTCTGGGCGCTGATCGGCGCGCTGTTCGCCGGGCTGGGGCTGACGCACGCCTTCCAACTCATTGGCAACGTGTTCGACTTCCTCTACGTCTTCGCCGAGCCGAAGCCAGGCTTTCTCGCCTACCGCGCCTGGCCGGTGATGATCGGTTATCTCCTCTCGTCGGCGATGTTCTTCGCGTTCGGACTCCACTTTCGGAGGTTGGGGGACAACGTGGAACGAGTGCAGCACTGACCGGTGGAACGGATCGTCTGCCATCTCACCGGGCGGGGTTGCGCAACAAGCTGTCGACGAATGCGCGCTCGCTTTCGTTACGTTTTTGGGAAAAACTGTAACGAAAGCGGACGTTTACGAACTCCGCAATGGACCACTGAAGTGTCTGTTTGACATTCAATTCGTGTCGCTTTCGCGCGCCTGGATGCGCGCCGCGTGTCGCTTTCATGTCGCCCGGTGCGCGCCGCCGCATTTCCGAACACATTGCGTCGCAGCGTTTCTTCACTGTGCGCAATTCGGGGCAACTGGGTTTGTTTGAGAAGCCGGTTTCGGGCGTTATTCGCAAACAAATCCGGGAATGTCGCATCGTCGGTTCGCCGGCGCGGCGAACTTTTCGAGACGCACAGTCGAGTCACCGGTGCGACGAATGTGATCAGCGCAGCGCTTCGAGCGCCGTCAGCCGCATCGCCGACAGCGACGGGACCAGCCCGCCCAAGAAGCCCATCAAGAGCGCCATGAGCAGCCCTGTGCTGAGCACGAGCGAATCTACGGCGAGCTTCAGCACGACGAACTTCCCGCCGCCGCCGGGGCCGGACGCGACGATGCTGTTCGCCGTCCAACCGTGCGACAGCGAGCCAATCGCGCAGCCCAACAGTCCGCCGATGAGCGCGACGAGCAGCGATTCCAGTAGAAACGACACCATGATCTGCCAGCGTTTGTAGCCGAGCAAGCGCAGCACGCCGATGTCTTTCGTCCGCTGGCTGATGGCGGCGAACATGGTGTTCATCACGCCGAAGATGCCGCCCAGCGACATGATGGCGGTGATCACTACGATCGCCGCGAGGAACTGCGAGTTCGTTTCCGACATCCCCTTGAAGTACGCGGCCTCCGTGCGGGCGGACACTTTGGTTTTGGAGAACTCGTCGTTGTAGAAGTGGACGAGCTTCTCCGCGTCCTTCGCGTTCGCCGTGCGGACGAAGAGCGTGGTCCAGGTCGACTTGCCGAACAGCGGGCCGATGTACGACTGCTTGGCCCAGACTTCGGAGTCGAACGCCGTGTTGGTCGCTTCCATCACGCCGGCGACGTACCACGTCTTGTCGCCGACCGGAAATGTGTCGCCGGCCATCAGTCGATTCGGATCCTTCGCCTTCCGCCGCAACTCCGCCGAGCGATCGACGCCCAGTTCCCCGGCGATGCCCCAGCCGATGACGACTTCGACCAACGACGGGTCCGACGGATTCAATTGCCGCACGCCCGCTTCCGAGAACCATTCGCCGCCGGGAAAGAGTTTCATCCCGTGCACGGCGGCGGAGATTTCAGGATCGACGACGCCGCGGACTTGCAGGAACCGCTTGCTCGGTCGGCCCTCGGCGATGCCGGGGAGCGGCTTGCCCGATCGCAGTTCGTACAGTGGCTGCACGATGATGAGATACGTTTCCCAACTGGCGAGCGGCTTGTCGCCTTCCTTCAGAATCAACTCATGGAGCGCGAGCTCCTGAATATCGCCGAATTGCAGGCTGCTGAAGGCTTCGTCGGTCGCTCCTTCGGCGAGGACGATGACGTTGCCCGGCCGCCCGCTGTTCTCCGTCATGGCGTACATACCGTTGACGAACGCCAGCATGCCGACGAGCAGCCCGATCACGACCGTGAAGACGACGACCGACAGCAGCACCGTCTTCCAGCGGACGACGATGTTGAGCAGGTTGTAACTGATGGGCACCCGGTTCAAGAGCGCCAAGAGGATGATCATGCCCAGCGCGCTCGCCAGCGAGAGGTAAAGCGTCTCGCCGGGATGGGCCGACATCCAGCCGAAGAGCGACGTCAAGGTTGTTTCTCCCTCTGCAAGATTGCGAACCCGCAAGCGAGCGTCGCTTGCGGGTTCGCAGATTTTTTTCCTACGCGACCTTCGAGAACACGTCGGCGACTTTCACCGATCTTGCCATCCACGCCGGAACGATGCTCCCGGCGAGGGCCGTGATCGCGCCCAGCGCCGTGCCCCACCACCAGGCGTGCCACGGGACCATGAACTTCGGAAAGAACGCGATCCGAAAGGGCAGGCCCCCCAAACCGAGATTGATTCCCAGATAAGTCGCCCCGGCGCTGATGAATCCCGCCAAGACGCCGATGAGCAGCGCTTCGCCGAGGACCAGCAGCAAAATCTGCCCTGGCCGATAGCCAAGAACTTTCAGCACGGCGAACTCGGTTCTCCGTTCGCGGACGCTAATGCTGATGGCGATCGCCGTGCCCAGCGCCAGCACGAATGCGCAGGCCGGGGCCAGCACCCACCGCACGCCCCACAGAATGTCGCGGTACGCTTCGAGAAACGACGCGATGCCCGACGACGCCGTTTCGATCTTCACCGCCGGGGCGCTGTACGCCGGCGAGCGCTCGACCTGCTCGGCGATCTTCTCGAACTGCGGCCGGTCGTCCATCTTCAGCCAGACGAGGTTCAGCGACTTGTCCGCCATGCGGTGCGCTTTGCCCGTTTTTCTCTGATAGGCGTCCATCGTGTCGTTGAAATAGTCCCGGCGGATGACCGCGCTCTGATCGTAGCGGCCCGGCGGAAAGAGGCCGACGATGTCGAGCTCGAAATCGATCCCGTCGAAAATGTTGCGGCCGTAAATCGTTACCCGGTCGCCGACTCGCTTGTTGAGCGCCTCCGGCGCGAGCAGGCTGCGTCCGACGATCACCCCTTGAAGCTGCGTCTTCAGTTTCTCGACGGCTGCCTTGTAGGGCTCATACTCTCCCGGCAGCACTTCGTCCTCGCCTAAATCGTCCATCATGGTGAGGAGTTTTTCCGGCTCCATCACGAACGACGGCAAGCTGTTCTGGAACGTCTGCTTGCCGGGATCATCTTCGATCGAGCCGAAATAGAAGCCCCACGTCATCCAGTCGGTCGGCTCGATGTCATCCGGCTGTTCCGCCGCGCCGTGCGACAGTCCCGCGGCATATGAATACGGCATCTGGCTGGGCAACTGCCAGCGCTCGGTGACGATCGCCTTGAAGTTCCGGCTTTTCGCAGCCATCGCCTGGTCGAGCGTCGTCAGCACCGTGAAGACCAGCGTGACGACGAGCACCAGCACCATCGTCCCCGCCGCCGTCAACAGCGACCGCACCGGGTTTCGCAGGATATTGTCGAAGATGAGGACGAGAAATCGCATGGTGTTTCGTCATTTAGCGACGCTTCGTAGAAGCGTCGTGTTGTTGATCCACTTCGATACGACGCTTCTGCGAAGCGTCGCTAAAACTTACGCGTGTGCCGCGAGCGGCGTCGGCTCGTCGACGATGCGGCCTTTTTCCAGATGCACCACCCGGTCGGCGCGCTGGGCGGCGCGCGGGTCGTGCGTCACCATGATGATCGTTTTGTGCAACGACGCCTTCAGCTCGCACAGCAAATTAAGAATCTCTGTCGCCGATTTCGCGTCCAGGTCGCCCGTCGGTTCGTCAGCGACGATCAGGGCCGGATCGGTGACGAGGGCCCGCGCGATGCCGACGCGTTGCTGTTGCCCGCCGGAGAGTTGTCCCGGCCGGTGATGGATGCGGTCCGACAGGCCGACGATGTCGAGCGCCGTCAGCACCTGCTGCTTCCGCTGGGCCGCCGAGAGGGGCAAGAGCAGCAGCGGCAACTCGACGTTGCGGAACGCGCTCAGCACCGGCAGCAGATGATAGAACTGGAACACGAAACCGATGTTGCGCGTCCGCCACGACGCCAACTGGCCCTCGGTCATGTGCGAGATGCACTGGTTGTCGACCCAGACTTCGCCTTCCGTCGGCTGGTCCAGCCCGGCAATGAGGTTCAGCAGCGTCGTCTTGCCGGAACCGCTCGGGCCCATCAGGCCGACGAACTCGCCGCGCTGCACCTCCAGCGACAGGTCGATCAGCACCTCGACATTTTCCGACCCGCGGCGAAACGATTTGTGAACCCCGTTCACCCGCACGCAAGGATCGCTCGGCATCCCATTCGACATGAAGTGATTTCTTTCCCCAGAAGCCGAGGGGTCGCCCCCCTCGGGGATTTGGTTTTTCGTCCCTGCATCATAGACGCGGCGTCGCAGACTGACCACAAACCCTACGGCCAATCCTGCACGGTCGTCTTCACAATCTCCAGCATCGCCCGCCGGTCGTCGTCGGAGATCGCATAACCGTCCAACGATTCCTTGCCGGTCAATACGTCGTTCAACCGCGAGAGTAATCGCCGCTTCAACTCGGCTGGTAAGTCCTGCACCATGCGGCCGGCGAGCAGCGGGCTGAGGCGATGCCGATACAGCCGCGTTTCCAGATCGAGTTCGTGCAGCGGACTCCGTTTCTGATAGCGTTCGGCAAACCGGGATTTCCCGGCGAGCGGATTTTGCAGCGG
>CAZDGB010000244.1:0-11522 GCA_964504645.1 uncultured Planctomycetaceae bacterium
AAACCGCTGTTGATCGAAGCCCTCGCCGAAGCGCCGCGGCCGGAAATCCGCCTGTATGCGGCCAAGACGCTCGGCAAAATCGGCGCCGGCTCCGACGACGTCAAAGCCGCGTTGACGGCAGCCCTCAAAGACAAAGACGAATCGGTCGCCGCCGCGGCGAAAGCGGCTCTCGCGCCGAAGAAATAGTCCTATTTCGTCTGTAGGGAACGGCCTCTGTGCCGTTCCCTGAGAGTTCACACGGTGGGGCAATCCCGGAACGCCACAGAGGGCGTTCCCTACATGACACGGTGCAGGCAATTTCACTCGACAACGAACGATTCCGCCGCTAAACTAGAATGCAATTCTAGTCACACTCTTCCGGGAGACCTCTCCCATGAGCGAACGCGTTCGTCCTGATTTCCTGTCTGGCTGGAACCGCCGGCAATGGTTGACCGCCGGGTCGTTGGGTCTGTTGGGACTCACCGATCTCGACCTGCGCCGCTTGCGCGCCGCCACCACCGAAACTCCGGCCGCATCGCGCCGCAAGAAAAACTCGTGCATCTTTCTCTTTCTGTTCGGCGGGCCGAGCCAGATCGATCTGTGGGACATGAAGCCGGCCGCGCCGGTTGAAGTTCGCGGCGAGTTCCGGCCCATCGACACCGCCGTGCCGGGCATTCAAATCTGCGAACACTTGCCGCTCTTCGCGCAGCAGTTGGACAAGGTTTGTCTGCTTCGGTCGATGACGCATCGGATGAACGTGCACGGTCCGGCGTGCAGCGAGGTCTTTTCCGGACGCGAATACTTCGGCCCGCCGATCACCGATGAAGCGACGCCGCAAGATTGGCCGTCGCTCAGCTCGCTGACGATGCGCTACGGCGCGCCGCTCAATGGGCTGCCGGCGTCGGTCGTCTTGCCGTGGTATCTGCAATTCCCCGGGCAAAGCCGGAAGATCGCCGGGCAAACGGGGGGCCGCATGGGCGAGCGGCACAACGCGTTCCTCGTGCAGGGCGACTTGAAGCAGGGGACATTCGACATCCCCGGCATGAAGATGCACAGCGACGTCCCGCTCGAACGGCTCGCGCAGCGCCAGCATCTGCTCCGCGATCTGGAGCGCCGGCACGAAATCCGGTTTCCCTCCACGGCGGGTCTGCGGCAGTTCCAGTTCAACACCGACGGCGCGCACGACCTGCTCCAGAACCGCGCGTCCGACGTGCTGAGCCTCGAACGGGAATCGCCCGCGCTCCTCGAACGCTACGGCAAAAGCGAGATCGGCCAATCGCTGCTGATGGCCCGCCGGCTCGTTGAAGCCGGTGTCTCGCTCGTCACCGTCAACTGGCAGGACGAGACGATCATCGACGGCGTCAATACCTGCTGGGACACGCATCAGCAGAATTTCCCGAAGCTCAAAAACCTCTTGTGCCCGCTGTTCGACCGGGCGTTCTCGGCGTTCATCGCCGACCTGTCGGACCGCGGCCTGTTGGAGACGACGATGGTTGTGGCGCTCGGCGAATTCGGCCGCACGCCGAAAATCGGCCAGTTCACGCAGAGCGCGAACACGCAGGCCACCGGCCGCGATCACTGGCCGCACGCTTTCACCGCAGTCGTCGCTGGCGGCGGCATCCGCGGCGGACAGGCCTACGGCCTGACGACCCCCAACGCCGGCTTCGTCGTCGACCAGCCGGTGACCCCCGCCGATCTCTCCGCGACGATCCTCAACTTCCTCGGCATCGACCCGCACCAGACCTACGAGGACGAGTTCCAACAGGTCCGGCAAGTGCTGAGCGAAGGGACGGTCGTGAAGGACCTCGGCTGAAAGCTCGCTTGCGCTTCGCGGCGCGAACAACTCTTAAACGTCGATGCGCCGCGAACGATTACGCAAGACAGAAATAATTCCGCACCGCGTCTTCAATCAGATCGCGCGTCACGCGGCGCGACTGGCCGATGAAATCGCAGGCCGTGGCGACTTGCTGCAAGAGGTCGCGGGCGTGGCAGAACCGGAAGGCCCGGTTTGCCTGACGGTAGTGCACGGACAGCAGTTCGTCGAGCTCGGCGTCGGCCAGCTCCAGCTTGTGCGCCACTTGCCGAAAGACCGCGCGGAACTGGTCTTCCGTCGGGTCGGGAACTTCCACCTTGTACGTGATGCGGCGGAGAAAGGCTTCATCGACGACGTCGCGCGGACGCAGGTTTGTGGAAAAAACGAGCATCTGCTCGAACGGCATCGAGACCCGCTTGCCGTTGCTCAGGTCGAGGAAGTCGATCCGTTTTTCCAGCGGGACGATCCAGCGGTTGAGAATCGTGACGGGATCGACCTTCTGCCGGCCGAAGTCGTCGATGAGCAGGACGCCGCAGTTGCTCTTGAGCTGCACCGGCGCTTCGTAGGTGTGCGAGAAGGAGTTGAACGTTAATTCCAGTGCGTCGAGCGTGAGCTCGCCGCCGACCATCACGATCGGCCGCTGGATGCGGACCCAGCGGTCGTCGGTGAGTCCCGGGTCGAGCGTGGGGAATTCGTGATGCAGCGCGGGGTCGAAGAGGCGGATGACGTCGCCGTCGACCGAGATCGCGCGGGGAATCCAGATGGAGTCGGCGAACGGCTTGATGAGCCGCTCGGCGATGCTCGTCTTACCGTTGCCGGGATTGCCGAACAGCAGCATCGTCGCGCTGCCCGCGAGCGCCTGGCCGACGCGGCGGACCATTTGCGGCGACAACGTGAGATCGGCGAACGCCTCTGCGACCATGTCGGGCGTCACGCGGCACTGCGCGAGCGACTGGCGGCGGACGGCGGCGGCGTAGTGATCGATCGGCACCGGAGCCGCGCCGCAATAGGACGACTGCGCTTGCAGTTGCCGGGCCTGCACGCGGCCTTGTTCGGTCAGCAGATATTCGAAGTCGCCTACGCCGGAGGACCGCGTGTACGAAATCACCTGTTCTTCACGGAGCGTCTTGAGCAGGTCATCGAGCACGCGGAACGGCAGACGGGCCTGCCGAGCGATGTCGCGGCCCGACGTCTTGCCGACGTGGAGCAGATACTTCAGCACCAGGCCGATCACCAGCGATTCGGGCAAACCGGTCTCGTGCAGCGAGGCGGGGGGCGCCGGATGAAAGGGCTGCTTGTCGGGCGTCGATCGCGGCGCTGCGGCATTTTCAGAGCCGGACCAGCCGGCCGCCGTCGTTTCCTCGCCGAGCACCGATTGCAATAGCCAACCTTCCGCAGGCGTCAGCTGATTCACGGGAGCATTTCCTTTGCGGTCGATACACCACGAGACCTCGGGAGCCGATTCTTTCGTCGACATGGGGAAATCCTGCGGAGGGCGCACCGTTCCCACCACGGACGGTGATGGAAAACTCTAGTTCGCCGGCGGCGGCATGGCGGAGGGAAACCCCTCTCGACGCCGGAGAAACGCCGGTCGCTGTCCGAGTGTTCCGCAATCGACGGCGCATTCGGAAGATCCGTTGCCACCGGAACGTCGGAGGAACGCCAACGCCCGGCTTCCCACTTGGTAGCCCGCACCCTCCGAGTGCGGAACTTCGGCACTCGAAGCGTGCCGCCTACGAATTGGGAAAGCCGGGCTTTGTCGTTCGTTCGCCTTGCCGTCGCGCGGCGCTTCGCCGATGATGGGCGGCAAACGAAAATTCACAAAAATCGCGGGAACAGCATGTCGCAAGTTGAGGCAGCTTATCAGGATTTGTGCCGGTTGCTGCGCGAGGCGGAATTGCTCGGCTCGTGCGCCAGCGTGCTCGGCTGGGACGAGCAGACCTACATGCCCACCGGCGGAGCCGAACATCGGGCCGAACAATTATCGCTGCTCGCCGGCATGACGCACGAGCGGAAAACATCGCCGCGGATCGGCGAACTCCTCGGCGAAGTGGAACGCTCCGGTTCCTTGGGCGATCCCGACGGCGACGTCGCGGCAAACGTCCGCGAAGCCCGCCGGTCCTACGATCGCGCCACGAAGTTGCCGCGGCGGTTGGTGGAGGAAATCTCCCACACCACGACGCTCGCCCAGCAGGCGTGGGTAAAGGCCAAGAAATACGAAGACTTCTCGATGTTCCTGCCGTGGCTCGACAAGATGATCGGCCTCAAGCGCGAAGAAGCGCAGGCCATCGGCTTCGGCGACGGCATTCCTTACGATGCGTTGCTCGACGACTACGAACCCGGCATGAAGACCGCCGACGTTGCCGCGGTGTTCCAGCCGCTGCGAGAGGAACTCGTCCGGCTGGTCGGGGCGATTCAGGCCTCCGCGAAGAAAGCCCCCGTCGAAATCATCGAACGCTTCTATTCGACCACGGCCCAGCAGGTCTTCGCGGAAGGGGCGGCGAAACGAATCGGCTTCGATTTCGAGCGCGGCCGGCTCGACCGCTCGCCGCATCCGTTCTGTTCGGGCTTCGGTCCCGGCGATTGCCGGCTGACGACGCGGTATCACGACCATCATTTTCCCTCGGCGTTCTTCGGCGTGCTGCACGAATCGGGACACGGCATCTATGAGCAGGGCCTGCTCAAGGAAAACTTCGGACTGCCGCTCGGCCAGGCGTGCTCGCTCGGCATCCACGAATCGCAATCACGGTTGTGGGAGAACTTCGTCGGCCGCAGCCGCAGCTTCTGGGAATACTTCTTCCATTACGCGCAGCAGGCGTTTCCGACGACGCTCGGCAACGTGTCCCTCGACGACTTCTACTACGCCGTGAACGACGTGCGGCCGTCGTTCATTCGCGTCGAGGCCGACGAAGCGACGTACGGTCTGCACATCATGCTGCGGTTCGAGTTGGAGCAGAAGCTGATTTCCGGAGATCTCAAACCCGCCGACGTTCCCGGCGCTTGGAACGAACTCTTCACGAAATCGTTCCAACTGACGCCGCCGAACGACGCGCAAGGTTGTCTGCAGGACATTCACTGGAGCGGCGGATTGCTCGGCTATTTCCCCACGTACGCCCTCGGCAACTTGTACGCCGCGCAGTTCTACGACGCGGCCCAGCACAACCTGGGCGATCTCTCGGCGCAGTTCGCGAAGGGAGAATTCGCGCCGCTCAAGGATTGGCTGAAAGAAAAGATCCACCGCCACGGCCGCCGCTATCCCGCGCGCCGGCTCGTGGAGCTCGTCACCGGGAAACCGTTGTCGCACGTTCCGTTCATTCGCCACCTCGCGGCAAAGTACACCGAGTTGTATGACCTGTAGGGTGGGCTGTGCCCACCACTGCGCGGTGCTTGACAATAGGTGGGCACAGCCCACACTCCAAAATCAAAATCGCCAGAGACCCCATGACCGACGATCTTGCCAATGAGATTCCGCAGCCGCCGCTGATCGGACGCACGACGTCGATCGTGCTGGTGGCTCTGGCCGGTCTGTTGTTTGCCTGGTTCCTGCGGGCCTTGCAGCCGCCGGTGAGGTCGACGGAAGGAATCGCGGAAAATCTCCGGCGTCCGTTCCCGGAAATCGTGGTCGAAGGCTGGCTCAACGGGCCGGGACCGACGGCGGAGGAGATGGCCGGTAAAGTCCGCGTGGTCGAAGCCTGGGCCTACTGGTGCCAACCGTGCTTCCATGCCGCTCCGCATTTACGGAAACTCTACGAGGAATATCACCCGCGCGGCGTCGTGTTCCTCGGACTCACGGAAGAGGGCCAGAAGGACTTGGAAAAGAGCCGGAAATTCCTCGACAAGGCGCAGATCACCTGGCCGAACGGCTATGGGGCAGAGAAGATGATCGCCGCGCTCTATCCCCAAGGAATGGGCATTCCCCACCTGTGGGTGCTGGACCGCGCAGGGCAGATCGCCTGGGAAGGCCACCCGGTCGATCTGCCGGAGGAACTGCTGGAGAAACTGTTAGCGCCGTCAGACGACGCTGCTGCGAAGCTTCACTAAATGGACGCTTCGAACACGCGCACGATCTGCGGCAGCAATCGCTCGAACGCTTTCGCCCGGTGGCTGATGTGCCGCTTTACAACGGCCGGCAGTTCGCCGAACGTTTGGTGATACTCCGGCACGAGGAACAGCGGGTCGTAGCCGAAGCCGTTCGTGCCGTGATACTCGTGCAGCATCCGCCCGCCGCAGCGCCCTTCGGCGGACGCGCGAATCGCGCCGGTCGGATCGGCGAGCACGGCGTGGCAGACGTAGTACGCCGTCCGTTTCTCCGTCGGCACCGCGGCCAGTTCGATCAGCAGCTTTTCGTTGTTCGCGGCGTCAGCCCCCTGCGTGCCGGCGTAACGGGCCGAATATATTCCCGGCGCTCCTTTCAACGCATCGACGCACAGTCCGCTATCTTCGGCGATCACCCAGTGCTGCGTGGCGAGCGCCGTCTCGCGGGCTTTCTTCTCGGCGTTCGCGGCGAAACTGTCGCCGTCCTCGACAACTTCGCCGAGCTGCGGAAACTGGTCGACGCCGATCACCAGAATGGAATACGGCGCGAGCAACTCGCGAATCTCCCCGATCTTCTTCGCGTTGCGGCTGCCGAGAACGATGGTGGGGAATTGAGACATTGCTGAATCCGAGCCGGAAGCGTAAGCGACGGTCAATGGTTCATGAACCGTCGCTCACGCGTCCGGCTCGGAAAAGGCATCACGTCTCGAAGATGTCCTTCACCGCGACGCTGAAGCCAGGCAGCGATTCGGGCAGCGTCAATTCGTCGTCGATCTTCAGAATCTCCGTCTCGCGATCCGGAGAGTAAACGTGGACCGTTTGTTTATTCGGCTCGATAATCACCACGTTGAGCACTCCCGATTCCAGGTACTCGCTCGCTTTTTTAACCAGGGTTTTCCAGCGGTCATCCGTCGAGCGGACTTCCACCGCCAGTTCCGGCGCCGGCCAATAGCCTGCCGGCAAAGGCCCGCGTGGAACGCGGTCGTAGCTGTAAAAGGCGACGTCGGCCCCACGCACCGTATCGGGGTTATGCTCAGTCTGTACACCGCCATCGTTGCCGACGACGCGGCCCAGATCCTGCGCTTTCACGTAAGCCTTGAGAATCGTCGCGATCTGGACGCACCAGAAACCATGAGCGGTATGTGGCGGGGGCATGACAATCATCCTTCCGCGCACGAGTTCCGTCCGCCCTTCGATCTCCGACGCGATCCGGGCGTATTCCTCGGCGGTGAGAAGTTTTTCCGCGACGGTAGACATGCTTGATTCCTCGCTGGGCCGGTTCAATTTACCTGTGATCACCAGTCGTGACAACGCGGCCGCCGATTGCATCCCCGCAGCGCAAGCCACAGAATTGAGGGACCAATTTCCGCTTCAGGAATTCTACCATGCCGCGCGTCTGCGTCGCCGTTCTTCTTCTTTCCGTAGTTGCCGCTGCTCAAGAATCGCCCCCGCGTTGTCTCGACGACCGCCTGAAAATCGAGCTTGTTGCCGAGCATCCGCAACTCGTCACGCCGACGGGGATCGACGTCGATCACCTGGGCCGCGTGTTCGTGATTGAATCGAACACCCACTTCCCGCCGGACGGTTATGCGGGGCATCCGACCGATCGCGTGTTGATTCTGGAGAATACGGCAGGCGATGCGAAAGCGGACAAGATCACCGTCTTCGCCGACGGGTTGACGCATACGATGAGCGTCGCCGTCGAACCAATCTGGCTCTCCCTGAGCGGGGGGCGTAAGCCCCCTGAAAATGGCGACGAATCTACGAACAACGCCGAATCTTCGAAGGACGCCCAACCAGGGGGCTTACGCCCCCCGCTCAGAGTCTTCATCGCCACGCGCAGCGAGATCCTCCTCCTCACCGACACCGACGGCGATCTCAAAGCCGAGGAACGAAAGCGCCTCGTCCATCTCGAAACGAAAGGCAACTATCCCCACAACGGCCTCGCCGGCTTCGCCTTCGACGCCCTCGGCAACATGTTCTTCGGCTTCGGCGAGAACTTGGGGGCCGATTACAAAATCATCGGCTCCGACGGGACCACGCTCTCCGGGGGCGGCGAAGGGGGGAACCTTTTTCGTTGCAAACCTGACGGCTCGAAGCTCGAACGCTGGGCGACCGGGTTCTGGAATCCGCACGCGAGCTGCTTCGATGCCTTCGGCCGGCTCTTCACCGTCGACAACGACCCCGACAGCCGGCCGCCGTGCCGGCTGCTGCACATCATCCCCGGCGGTGATTACGGCTACCGCTTCCGCAACGGCCGCAAAGGGACGCACCCCTTCACCAGTTGGAACGGCGAAATCCCCGGCACGCTCCCGATGGTCGCCGGCACCGGCGAGGGCCCGTCGGGCATCGTCTGCTACGAAAACGACGGCTTCCCGGAAGATTACCTCGGCACGCTCCTCGTCGGCAGTTGGGGCGACCACCGCATCGACCAGTTCGTCCTCGAACCCAAAGGGGCGTCGTTCACGTCGAAGGCAATGCCGATCATCAAAGGGGGCGAAAACTTCCGCCCCGTCGGCTTGGCCGTCGCGCCGGATGGGAGCTTGTATTTCAGCGATTGGGTGCTGAAGGATTACAAGCTGCACGGGAAGGGGAGGGTGTGGAGGGTGAAAGGGGATCGGAAAAACCGTGCCGTTGCGCGAGCGGAATACGAGAACATTCAGTCGGCCCAGAAGCCAAAACAGCTTGTTCCTTATTTGGAGTCACGCAATATTTCCATTCGTCGCTTCACTGCGCGTCAACTTGTAAAAAATTTCCGACAAGAGGAACTCGATTACTTAAAAAGCCGGGCGCAGAAAACGGCGGATTTTGAATTCAAATGGGGTAAATGGAGAGAATTCAGTTCAGATGCATTGAATAATGGGGAAGGGCGCACGGATTATGAAATTGGAATCGCAGATCAAATTATTCCATCGGCCTTCACGCGTGACTACGTGAATGTGCCAGACCAACGATTAGATGCGGTGGTTGGTGCAATGCTTGCGTTCTGCAATCGATTGAGCGGCGATTATGTGCCCGATGGTCACGATGTAATGGAGAGCGTTACATCTAATCGACTGCAAACCTTCGATGAATGGGATGAAGCGTCGAATATCGATCCGATGGCAGCTTGGCACACCTTGTGTGAACTGCCAAATGAAGTCGAAGGTTCTCTTCGTCTTTTGACACTGTATCGAGAGAATGTCCCATTCCATTCCACGTCATTTGAATCGTTCAAGACATTTATCGAGTCGGCCGAACCTTTTTCATTTGTGGCACTTACGCGCGGTGCATCAGTTGCGTCAGAGGCATATCTTGATGTGCTACTTCGGAATCCACGGTTCCATTCGTCGCCACGAGTTCGAATGCTAGTTGTGCTTGCAATGAAGCTGAAAGAACCAGCCAATCAGATCAGTGTTCGATTCGCTTTGAACGATCCCGATGTTGCCCTTCGACGACTAGCAGTTCAATGGGTCGGCGAAGAGAAGCTGAGCGGCTTTCGACCCCGTGTCGAAGCCCTCCTCGCTGATCCGACCACCACGCCCGATCTCTTCCTCGCCTGTCTGGCGACGCTGCAGTTGCTCGACGGCAAGCCGGCGAGCGAGTTCGAGAAGCAGCCGCCGACGGAGTATGTCGCGGCGCTGCTCAAAGACCCGCGGAGTTCGCCGGTGTTGCGGGCCACGGCGCTGCGGATGTTGCCGTCGAACGCGCCGGAACTCGATGCCCCGCTGCTGACGGAACTTCTCTCTTCCCACGACGAAACGTTGCGCATCGAGGCCGTGCGCACGCTTGCGGGTTCGCAGTTGCCCGAAGCGCGGACGCTCTTGCTCCCGATCGCGGCGAACCCGCAAGCGTCGGTTGCGCTGCGGGCCGAGGCGGTGGCGGGGCTGTGCAACGGACCGCACGAGGACCCGTTGCCGCTGGAGATCGAAGCGCTCTTGCTGAAGTTCGCGCGGGGCGACATCGACGACGCAACCCTTAGCGACGCTTCGCAGAAGCGTCGTGCCGTCGAGACGTTGCAGTTCGAAGCGCTCCGCAGCTTGCGCGGCCGCGCCGTGTCGGGAACAAAAATTCGAGAGGCGATATCGCTGGCCCGCGAAGCGGCAAGCGATAAACGAAATCTTCTCGAAGCGTTCGACCTTGTGTTGAATGAGAAATCGGATCCCAACCCGCAACCCTCAACTCTCGACCCTCAACCCACCGACGACATCGCTGCCGGCCGGCGTGTCTTCTTCCACCACAACGGTCCGCTGTGCGCGAAGTGCCACACGGTGCAGGGCCGCGGCGGGCAAGTCGGGCCGGACCTCACCGTCATCGCCCGCACCATGAATCGCGAAAAACTTCTCGCGTCAATTCTCGAACCGTCGAAGGAAATCGCCCCGCAGTTCACCACGTGGGTCATTGAAACGGCGAACGGCAAAACACACACCGGCTTCATCCTCGAAGACAACCGCACCGGCCAGATCAAACTCGGCGTCCCGACCGGCGAAACCATCACCCTCGACGAAGCCGACATCGAAACCCGCGAACCGTCCAAAACGTCCGTCATGCCGGAGAAGCTCCACGAACGGATGACGCCGCAGGAACTGCGCGACCTCTTGGCATTTCTGGAGACACTGAAATAGGCCTGAGACTTGAGGGATGAGGCTTGAGTCGGAACACTATGGCCTGACCTCAAGTCTCACGCCTCCAGCCTCGGGTCTGTCTTGTCCGACCACACTCTCGCCCGCAAGATGAAAGTTCTCGACGTCTGGGCGCTGGGCGTCGGCGTCGTGATCACCGGCGAATACTTCGGCTGGAATCTCGGCCTGAAAGACAACGGGCCGATTGCGATGCTGATCGCGTCGTTGATCGTGTGCCTGCTCTATCTGACGTGGGTGCTCGCGCTGTCGGAGTTGTCGGTGGCGATGCCGCACGCCGGCGGGCCGCTGGAGTACGGGCGGCGGGCCGTCGATCCGTCGCTCGGGTTCGTGATGGGCTGGTCGATGTATCTCGAATGCCAGTTCGCGACGATCGCCGCGGCGCTGGCGACGGGCGGGTATATCGCGTTTCTGTTCAATCCGCAGCAGCCCGACCCGATGGTCGAGGCGTGGGCGGCGCTCGCCACGGTGCTGATTTTTCTCGCGCTGCACATCGTGGGGGTGAAGGAACAATCGACGGCGATGGTCGTCATGACCTACGGGGCGATTCTGGGCCTCGTCATCTTCTGGTGCGTCGCCGCGACGAATTTTTCGTGGGACCGCATCTGGACGCAGCCCGTGCTGCCGGAGACCAAGGGATGGACCGCGGTGCTGGAAGCGGTGCCGTACGCACTCTGGTGGCTGGTCATTATTGAAACCGTCGCGCTCGCGGCGGAGGAAGCGCACGAGCCGCATCGCACGATTCCGCGCGGGCTGGTCTGGGCGCAGCTCACGTTGATTGTGCTCGTGGTGCTGACGTGGCTGTTCGCTTGCGGCGCCGTCGACTCGCAGAGCCTCGCCGTCCGCGAGGACGGGACCGATATCACGTATCCGCTCGGCGAGGTGGTGCGGCGGCTGCCCGCGGGGCAGAATCCGCTGGTGACGTACAGCTTCGGATTCATCGCGCTGTTCGGCATGGCCGCCAGCTATCACGGGATGGTCTACGGCGCGAGCCGGCAGGCGTTCGCGCTCGGCCGGGCCGGTTATCTGCCCGAGGCTCTGGGGAATGTCCATCCGGTGCGGCGAACGCCCGTGAC
>CAZDGB010000245.1:0-11515 GCA_964504645.1 uncultured Planctomycetaceae bacterium
TTGCGGGACTTCGGATTTTAAGTCCGATGCGTCTGCCTGTTCCGCCACTCGACCGCGACGCCATCATGCCGCAGGACGGCTCCTGTCCGCAAGACAGACGCCCGCGGCCGCGAAGGGGTTCGGTTTCGGAAATGGGTTGGGCGATACTACAGCCTGAGTGCGCCCCCCGCCGCCTTGCTTTTCCCGATTGACGCCCACCGCGCCGGCCGGGAGGATGAGAGACATGGGCATAAACGTGATGCTGATCCTCATGGGCGTGATTCTGCTGGCCTTAGCACCGGACGAATTCCGCTTCCGGCTGTACGAATACGCCGTCCCGCTGGTGGTTCTCGGCGTGCTGTCCATCTCCCTTGGTGTTTGGCGGCTCGTTCTGTAACGCGGCCCGCTGAAACTCTGCGGGGGCATGCGGCTGACAGGCAATGTTTTCCACTCGCGAATAGGTTTGCGAAAGTCATGGCCAGTCTCGATTTGTTCGATGCTGTGCGAATCATCGGCTTGCCCGACGGCCGGCAGGAACAGCGGCCGCACTTCTCGGAAACCCGAACCAAACACATCCAGATCGGCGACATCGGGACGGTCATCGGCACGTGGCCGCAGAATCGATATCGCATTGAAGCCGTCAATGACGCCGGCGCGATCCTCTGGCAGGATTATCTCGCGCCAGATCAACTGGAACGGCTGACGCCGACAGCCGCGGCCTACAGCCGACGGCGGATCAACGAGCACTGGGCCTGCCAATTGTCGCTGGGGCCGGAGTTGCTCGAAGAAGAACCGCGTCGAACCGCGCTGACCTTTGCACGCAAAGTCATGGCCTTCGCCGCCAGAAACGTCGAATGGCTGCGCGAGCGGCTGGAGAAATCCGGTTACCGGTTTGCCAACGAGCAACCCTTCGTGCCGCCCGAGAATCATGTCGCTGAAAATCTGGAAGAACTGGCGAAACGGGGCGTGCATCTCCCGATTGCGCTGCAGGCCTGGTTAATGGAAGTAGGATGCGTCGATCTGTGCGGCACCCATCCCGATTGGCCGCGCACGGGATATGCCGGCCTGTGCGAGGCGAAATCCAGCCGCAAGGACCCCTGGTGCACCGATCCGTTGGTCATCGCGGTGAGCACCGACTACTTGTTGAAACGATCTGCGATATCCGCCCGAGACAACTTTCGCTGGATCGATATTGCGCCGGACGACGTTCATAAGGCGAACCTGAGCGGAGGCGGCCCCATCGTGATCGATGCCTCCTGCCCCGGTTTCGACAAAGTGCTGGTCGGCCAGCACGGCAGCTTCACGCTCCTCTCGTATTTGCGTCTGGCCTTCGAGTGGGGCGGCTTCCCCGGCTTCGAATACCTGGCCAAACCGCCCGAGACCCTGCTGAGAGCGTGGTCCGAAGGATTGACGCGGCTGTAAGTCGCCGATTGACGCCCACCGCGCCGGGCGGGAGACTGGGGATTGGCACCACGACCCGTCTGTCCACTTGGGGAAGTCGCATCAAGTGACGTCAATTCTCGAAGGCGAATGGGAACACGTCGAAACTCTTCAAGAAGGGAAGACGCTCCCGCCTCCCTGTCCGTGCTCTTGGATATTCAAGGGAATCCAATTCCGATCCACAGCCGATCGAGTGGTTTATGAGATCGTGAAGGTCGACACCGCGCGAACTCCCCATCTCCTGACAACACGACTTTTGGGGATGTGGAATGACGGCGTGGTGCAGCCGCTGCAACGTCCCGGTGGTAAAAAGTTCCCCAGTGCCGATATGTCGTTCCTTCTGTCGGGAGACGAATTGCGCATCGGTTATACCGAGGAGTCTCGCCGGCAGTTGAAGCAACAGGAACTCTACGAGCCGTTTAGCAAAAAAGTTGCCATCTATGTTTTAAGACGAGTCACCCGAGGCCAGTGAGCCGGGCGGGAAAATGGGGATGCCCACAACCATCGTCAACGTCCGCGGCCTGCGTCCCGCCGAATGGCTGGCCGATCCGTCGCACGTCTATTGCGGCCCGTTCCGGGAAGTACAGGCCGGGTTCTGGCCTCGCTCCCCGTTCACAAATCCGTTCCAGGTCGGCGTCCCATTGCGCACAATGAAGATGATTCTCTCGCGTGCCGGCGTTGACAGCGCTGGCCTGACGGAGTTTCTGACGCAATATGAATGGAGAGAGCAGACCGACAGGGAAACAATCGTCGCTTGCTATCGGCTCTGGCTGCCGACGGAACCAGAACTGGCCAAGCTGCTGCCCACGCTCGCAGGGAAGACGCTCGGCTGTTGGTGCGCCCCGAAGCCCTGCCACTGCGACGTTCTGCGGGATGCGGTAGAATCAGGCCGCTTCCCTGAACTTTTTCCCGAATAATAATTCGGAAGTATGCACTTGGCAAAGCAGTTGACTGAACCTGTTGCGGCGAAACGAGTCCAGTCATTTTAACAGGGTTTCCAGTTTGATCCCGACCGCTTCTGCGAAGCGCCGTAACATGCTGATCTGCGGATCGCCACTCTTGAGGAACTGGTGCACAGCCTGCCGGGCCGTGCTGGGCGCATAGCCCATCTTCTCGCCAAGTTCCTGCAACGACATCTCGGACGCCTTCGCCCGCTCGCGAACGGCATCCATCACCGGGTCGTTGTGCTTCTCTTTCCCCATGCCAGCGATTCTAGGGATTCTTCGGAAATCTGTCCATATCACATTGACAGAAAACAAGGACGTAAATAAGATATGGACATCAACCGAAGGATACCCGATATGAATCTCATCGAACTTGCCAGCATGAGCGACGAACAGGCCCGCGAATATCTGGAAAAGATTCGCTGGCCGAACGGCCCGATTTGCCCGCATTGCAATTCGGATGACTGCACGCGGCTGCAAGGTGAGGCGCACCGGCTCGGCACGATTCAGTGCAACAACTGTCGCGGGCAGTTTACGGTCACGGTTGGAAGCGTGATGGAATCGAGTCACGTTCCGCTGGTCAAATGGTGCATGGCGTTCCATCTTCTGTGCAGCAGCAAGAAGGGATTCTCGGCCAAGCAACTGCAACGGGAACTCGGCCTCGGATCGTACCGAACGGCTTGGTTCATGATGCACCGCGTCAGACACGCGATGAACGGCCAGCCGATGGAGCGCCCGCTACAGGGCGAAGTCGAAGTAGACGAAACCTACGTCGGCGGAAAGCCCCGTTTCAAGGGCAAGGGAAAACGCGGTCGCGGTACGGAGAAAGCGCCAATCGTCGCGCTGGTCGAGCGGGATGGCGCTGCCCGATGCGTCCACGTCAAGAATGTCTCGGCAGACTCGCTGCACACGGAAATCCTCAGCACGGTTGCTGAGAACTCGGTCATCATGACGGACGAGTTCAACGCCTACAGCGGGATTGGTCAGCACTTCCGCCACGGACACGAAACGATCAATCACAAGGAACGGCAGTACGTGCGCCGGTCGAAGGAGGGCCGCAAAGTGACGACGAATACGGCGGAGTCGTTTTTCGCGCTGATTAAGCGCGGGCACTACGGAGTTTACCACCCCCAGAGCAAGACGCATCTTCATCGGTACTGCAACGAGTTCGCGTTCCGCTGGTCCTACCGCAAGGTTTCGGACTCGGTTCGCACGGAGGCCGCGTTGTCCGCTGCGGAAGGCAAGCGGCTGCTGTACGAAACACCTGCGAGGTAACGGGTTGCGGAATGGCCCCGATTGACTGTTGACGGGACCGAAAAAAGACCGATAATGCCCTCAATGCGATAGCTCGCAGGGGGACAGCGCGTTAGGCGTGGTCGCGACACAAGCCTCACCTTGAGTGAGGCTTGTTCGTTTTATGATCAATCCGCCCGCAGATAAATCCTCGACCACGAAGCGGGTCCGTCAAATTTATCCTTAACTGCCTTGCAGACTTTTCGTCCGAATGGATCGCGGAACATTTCGCGGACTTCATTCTCCACCAAGATTCCTCTACCGACGTTCGTGACAAGCAGATCGGAGAGTTGAAGCCCGCAAACATTTGCGGATTTCGGCTTGAGGGATATGTCGCGCGAAGTCAGCCGCTGGTTCATTTCCCCTCTGGTCGTGTACCGTGAACCGCTTGTGCGAAGGTCGTCCCACGATTTTTTCAAAAGCCGGTCCTCTTTCGTGCCGCGCACCTCAGCGTAAACGTCGCCAACAGCGTTTCGCCTGCGTAAGAATTTCACGTAGCGGTCGATAAGTATCTCAAGACAGTAGTGGTAAGGATGCCACATCGCAGATCCGTACCGCTTTTTGTGACTTGGCTTGTCGAAGACAACCGCAAGCAAGTGGTAGTTTGCCGTCTGATACAAATCCAGCATCGCGGCGTCGAAGTTCTTACCTAGGTGCTCCTGCGTAAGAATATCAAACGGCGGCTTCCGCTTGAGAATGTCCTCCCGATGAAACACCACATTTTCGTGGCACCTCGGGAAATACATTCGCTTAATGCGATTCATCTTTTCGACGAGTTCTGGTTCTTCGCTGGACATTTCCAGCATTGACGCCAGCAGACAGAGGTGGTGGTTTGCCTCTGATTTCAGCGCGTCGTCCGTCACATGGTGATTTCCAGATTCGTCAATAAACATCCGGTACCGAAACTCTGCCCTGCTCATCGCTCGCCCGCTTCCTGCTGCGGCACGATCTGCATTCTTCCGTGAAGTCTCGCGCGGCGACGGTTGACTATCTCGATAACACCTGTTATCTTGATTGCCGTCGAACGCATGAAGCCCCGCCGCATCGTGCAGTCGAGCCTAGCCGAGATGCTTGCAACATCTCAGCTTGGTAAGGGAAATCTGAAAACACACGCTTGAAGCCGGAACCTCGCCAGAGGAACCGGCTTCAAGTGTTTATACTACCACAAATGGTAGAGCGCGCCAATTACCTAACTATAGGATGGGAGGCGACTTGCGATGGAAGACCGCAAGACGAAGGCTAAGGACAAGCCCCTATCGCTCGCCCCGCTCACGCCAGAGCAAGCGCTCTTCAAGGCGCTGAACACGCCGCTGCCGAAGAAGAAGGCGGGCAGGAAGAAGCCCGGTAAGAAGGCGTGAGTCACTCGGCTAGATTCCGCAACTGTCCATTCACAGGATCGCGGTACAAGCGCAGGATTCCTGTTGGCGTTTGAGCGCGGTATGTTGCCTTCAGCGCGGCGACGGCGCTGTTAAACCACTGTGACCCTTGAGCCGCGCGAGCAGCCGGGAAGTCGTGAAACGACTCCACCGCCAAGTAAATATCGAACCCATCATTCGAGGGTTCTACCGCCGTGTCGCCCACGGAACGAAGCGAACTCGGTGGGTTTTCGACCAATGCAATTTGATCGTCAAACTGCCAGATCGCTTCATCATTGACCGACATTTTCAAGACACGAAAACATTGGTCTGACATTTGGCCCAATACCTGCCGGTAGGTGGGTATTTTAGGCTGGTCGCGAACGCTCGCGAGGCCCTCGGCATGGGGCATGCAAACAATGGGCCGTCAGCAGCCACATTGGTGTACCACCGCGCAGGCGATTTCAAAAATAGAGTAAGGAATTCCGATTATGTCGAATGGTCAGCCAAACAATGGGAAAACGATTCGCGAACTCGTCGATGAGACCATTCTTCTTTCCGAACAAATCGCCACCCTGCGCGAGCGGCTGGAGGACCTGTACGCCGCGATTGCTCTCCGCGCTCTAGAGCTAGAAGCAGGCGAGAACCAATCGGATGGCTAGCCGTAGTTGCTTTGCGAAGTGCATACTTCCGTAATAATTTTCGGAATTCACAATTCAGGGGGGTCGGCGCGGACCGCGCCGGCCGATTGACGGCAGCCGTGTCGGCACGCTACCGTAAATCTCATGGAACCCCAGACGCCCTCTGTGACTCGCGGCCGCTCGTTCCTCACCGTGCGCGGCGTAGCCGTGATTACCGTCGTCGCGTGGGCTCTCTACACGCTGTCGATCGGCCCAATGTTCTGGACGTGGTTCGGCGCCCGGTGGGTGGACGGTCCCGAATGGGTCCTGGCGTTCTACACGCCGCTGCAGTTCGTCTGCGAGCACGTGCCGTATTACGGCGATCTCGTGGAAAACTACATCTGGTGGTGGAACTTTCCCCCCACGCCCGAGCTGACTGATCCCGCCCAGCAACTCGTCGCCGGCTGAGTTCATCTTCAAAGCCGCGGATGGCATCCGCGGTCTTTCTTCGGCAGCGTCGTTCAGCAGACCGCGGTTGCCAACCGCGGCTTTGAATCACACCCACGCCGCCGTGATCGCGTTGCTCAGCCCGATGAGCCGCGGCCCGCTGATGTCGTGCGGTTCCGTCGAGAAGACGATGGCGAACGTGCCGCGGGCCGGATCGATCCACATGAGCGTTCCGGTCGCGCCCCAGTGGCCGTACGCCGCGTCGCTGAGCAAATCGCCGAAGCTCGCGCTGTGCGCCGGCCAGTTGAGACGCCAGCCGAGTCCCCACGGCCGGCACCGCCGCTCGTCCTCCGGCACGCTGGGCATGACGTCCAGTTGATTCTTCGTCGCGGCGGCAATCAGCGCCGGCGAAAACAGCCGCGTGTCGTCCGACGTCAGCCCACCGCGGAGCATCATCTGGCAAAATTTGGCGAGGTCGCCCGCCGTGGTCAGCATGCCGCCCCACGGCGCGCCGAGCTGCCGCCAGTATTTACTATTCCAGTTCCAGGAGACTTCCTCCGCCTGATCCGGCGGGACGTGCAGTTCCGGAATGCGGGCCACTTTCGCGGACTCCTGCTCCTTGCTGCATTTCGACGGCACAGCAGTGTTCGGGGCATACCATCCCTCCGGCACGCCCAATTCGGAATCGCACATCCCCAGTGGCTCGAAAATCTCGCTGCGCAGATAGTCGGCGCATGTCTTCCCAGTGACGCGGAACAGAATCTCCGCCAACACGAGCAGCCCCGTGCTCTGATACTGCACGCCGCGGCCCGCAGGGAACGACAACGGAATCTCGCAAATCTCCGACAGGAACTTCGAGAGCGGCGCGTTCGCCTTCCGCAGCGCGACGTTGTTCGGCAGCATGTCGGGCAACCCCGACGTATGCGTGAAGAGATGCCGCAACTCGACGCTGTATTTCCCCTGCTTGCCGAACTCCGGGATGTACTCCACCACGCGATCGGCAAGCCGCAGTTGTCCCTGCTCCACCAGTTGCAGCACGCCCATCGCGACCACCGGCTTCGTGATCGACGCGATCAGATAGATCGGGTTCTCGACGAGCGGCGTCTGGCCATCAACTGTCTGCGTGCCGAACGACACCGGCCCGTGCAAATGATCGACAGTCCCCGTGACGAACGTGACCGCCGGGAATTTCTTCTCCGCCGTCCACCGCTGTGCGAGTTCGGCGACCTGCTTCCAACGGACTGGATCGAGAGTCGGCATAATCGCTTCCCGGAGGGATTTCGTTCAGCAGAGCGGAAGTTTAACAGGCCCGCTTAACGCTATACAATCGACTTGTCAACGATTGCGATGAAAGGTGTCGTTCTATGACCGCAGAAGAAATACGCCTTTACGCGTCGCATCATCAATTTTATGTGCAAGACAGCCAACCAGCCGGCGATACCGGAGCGGATACTTTCTGGACGGAAGACGCCTATCATCGCCGGTTGGCGATCGCCGAAGGAATTCTCGGCATTGGTACGGGATCCTATGATTTCGTCAAAGTTCGTGTCGAGCATCATCTGAACGAGCCAGATTTGAATTTGGACGACTGGGACCACGTTACGGAGTGTGGGCTGGACGTCCGGACGGGAAGAGTGCTGATCAACGGTTGTCTCTCACCCAGCGGCCTTTATTTCGATGTTAAGCCGGGCTTCTATCGAGTACGCGTCTGCCATGCGAATCTTGCACAGTCGGAAATGGAAGCGACCGAGAATTGGACCGGACCGGAAGACTGGTATCTTGTCCAATTCTGGCTCGCTGTCGCGTCGGACGTGAAAGTGCTTAAACAGCGATAATCTTTTGCGAAGAAACTCATGCGCATCGGCGTCTTCGGCGGCACTTTCGATCCGATTCATCTGGCCCATCTGGTGCTGGCCGAGCAGTGCCGCGAGCAGGCGCGGCTCGACGAGGTCTGGTTCGTGCCCGCCGGCGCGCCGCCGCACAAGTCGCGCGGCGACATCACGCCGGCGAAACAGCGGCGGGAGATGCTGGAACTCGCCATCGCCGGGCATGAGAAGTTCCGCATCCAACTGCTGGAACTCGACCGCAGCGGGCCGTCGTTCACGGTAGACACGCTGGACCAGTTTCATCGCCAGTCGCCGCAGCACGAATTCTTTCTGCTACTCGGGGCCGATTCCGTCCGCGACTTGCCGACGTGGCGGGAGCCGCACCGCATTCTGCAGTTGGCGACCGTCGTCGCCGTCAATCGCGGCGACCGGCCGGGGTTTCAACCCGCAGCGCTGACGAACGATTTCACGCCGCAGGAACTCGACTGGTTTCTATCGGTGCAGATTCCGGGACTCGATCTGTCGTCGAGCGACCTCCGGCAACGCGTCCGCGAAGGACGCAGCATCCGGTATCTCGTGCCGCGCGCGGTGGAGGTCTACATCGCGCAGCACGGGTTGTATCGGGAGTGAAGCGGCTTCCCAGCCCAGTTCAGGCTTTGATTAACCGGGCTTCGCTTTCGAACGGTCTCGAATGCGAAACCCGGTTAGCAGACGAACCAGGTTTCTACTTCGCGACGGAGAACTTGTGGATCGTCGTCTGGCGGTAGGTTTCGCCGGGGCGGAGGACGACCGAGGGGAACTCCGGCCGGTTGGGCGAATCCGGCAGATGCTGTGTCTCCAGGCAGAGCGCCCCTTGTTTCGGGGCATTCGCCGTGGCCGGCGTGCCGTCGAGGTAATTCCCCGTATAAAGCTGCACGCCGGGTTCCGTGGTGGAAATTTCCATCACGCGGCCGCTCTTCGGTTCGACGACTTTCGCGACCGGCACGACTTGACCTTTGCCGCCGTTGCGGATCACGTAGCAGTGGTCGTACCCGCCGTTGCCGTTCGTGGTCTCGGCGATCCGTTCGCCGATGGTGTGCGGCGACGTGAAATCCATGCATGTCCCCGCGACCGGCAGCAGCTTGCCGGTCGGAATCGCGTTCTCGTCGATCTCGACGTAGTCATCGCAGGCGAGCGTCAGTTCGTGATCGAGGATCGACTGGGACGACGGCCCGGCGAGGTTCCAATAGGCGTGATTCGTCAGGTTGAGCACCGTCGGCTGGTCGCTCGTCGCGGTGTAGTCGATCGTCAATTCATTGTCGTTGTTCAATACGTAGTTGACGGTGACTTCCAGGTTGCCGGGGTAGCCCTCCTCGCCGTTGCGGCTGGTGTAGGTCAGCACGAGTCCCACATCGTCCTCGCGGGTGATGGGCTGGGCGGCCCAGATTTTCTTGATGAAGCTCTCCTTGCCGCCGTGCAGATGATTGGGTGGAATGTTCGCGGCGAGTTCGTAGTCCTTGCCGTCGAGCGTGAACTTCGCATTCGAAATGCGATTGGCAAACCGCCCGCAAATCCCCCCGAAATACGGCGCGTTCTGGAAGAAATTCGCGTCGAATTCCGGAAACGCGAGCGTGACGTTTTCGATTTTCCCGTCACGATCCGGAACGGCGACTTCGGTGAGGATGCCGCCGAGATTCACCACCTTGACGCGCATCCCGTGCGCATTGGTCAGCGTGAATTCCTGCAACGGATGGCCGTCGGGCGTCTCGCCGCGCGCTTCGGCTTGCACGTTTAACATGGAGGCAAGTTCCTGGGACTTGGACGAAGTAGCCGGGGGTTTAGACGCGGAACCGGCCTCGCAACCGGCGAGCAGTGAGACTGAAACCACGATCAGCCATGACAATCGCATGTTCGATTCCTTTACAGCGAATGCCAAAGGATAGCGATCCGCAAGCGCCTCTGTCACTTCACCACAAAATTCAAAAGCCGCCCCGGCACATAGACCACTTTCACCACCGTTTTGCCCGACAAATTCCCCGCCACCGTCGCGTCCGCTTTCGCTGCGGTTTCAATGGCCGGTTGGGCGGCGTCGGCCGGGACGGTGATCTTGCCACGCAGCTTGCCGTTCACCTGCACCGGCACTTCGATCTCGTTCTCGACGAGCAGCGCCGGGTCGTAGCTCGGCCATGGTTCGTAGGCGAGGCTCTGCGTATGGCCGAGCAACTCCCACAATTCCTCGGCGATGTGCGGCGCGAGCGGGCTGATCAACAGGACGAACGGTTCGAGGATCGACCGTGGCCGCACTTCGGCGGTTGTCAGCTCATTGGTGAACTCCATCATCCGGCTGATCGCCGTATTGAACGAGAGCTTTTCGATGTCGTCGGTCACAGCCTTGATCGTCTTGTGCAACAGCCGCGTCTGCTCCGGCGTCGGAGGGGCATCTTTGACGGCGGCGTTCAACACGACATCGTCGGCCCGGTCGTCGACGAACAACCGCCACACGCGGCCAAGAAACCGGAACACACCGTCGACGCCCGCCATGCTCCACGGCTTGGCGGCTTCGAGCGGGCCCATGAACATTTCGTACATGCGGAGGGAATCGGCCCCGTACTCCTGCACAACCAGATCAGGGTTGATCACGTTGCCTCGGGACTTGGACATCTTGTCTGCCTTGATCTTCACTTCGATCTCGGTGCCCATCACGAAGCATTGATTCCGCTGTGTGATGACGCGGTCCTCAGGAAGATTGATGACCGCCGCGTCCGGCTTGTCCTTCGCGGGATCATAGGCAGGATTTGAGATTTTGAGCGCGTAAGCTTCGATCGGATCAGCGTCAGTCTTGCGACGCGGCTGACAGAGAATGCCTTTCGCTTTCAACGTCTCGTGATTCACCGCGAACGATTCGGGCGTGATGTGATACTCAATTCCAAGAATCATTCCCTGGTTCACCAGCCGATGGAACGGTTCCGACGTTCCGACATACCCCCGATCAAACAGCACCTTGTGCCAGAACCGCGAATACAACAAGTGGAGTACCGCGTGCTCGGCTCCGCCGATGTAGAGGTCGACCGGCAACCAGTATTTTTCCACGGCCGGATCGATGAACCGGTTCGCGTTCTGCGGATCGGCGAACCGCAAGTAGTACCAGCAACTGCCGGCCCACTGCGGCATGCTGTTCGTCTCCCGCTTGAGCCGCGTCCCGTCCGCCGCCGTTTTGTAAAGCCACGCCTCCGGGGCCTTCGACAACAACGGTTCCGGCGTCCCGGTCGGCTGGAAGTCGGCCATATCGGGCAAGACGACTGGCAACTCGGACTCCGCATCGGTCCGCATCAATCCCGTCGGCTGGCCGTTCGCATCGAGTTCATGCCAAATCGGGAACGGTTCGCCCCAGTAGCGCTGGCGGGAGAAGAGCCAGTCGCGGAGGCGGTAGTTCACCGCTTTGCGGCCGAGACCACCAGTGACAAGATCGGCGGTGATTTTGGATTTGAAGTCCTGCGTGCTCAATCCCGTGTAAGAACCGCTGTTGATCGCGATGCCCTCGCCGAAGAAGCCCAGGGACTGCTGTCCCTGGGCTTCCGCTATGCCAACCGGCGCGACCACGGGTTTGATTTCGATTTCGAACTGCGTGGCAA
>CAZDGB010000246.1:0-11470 GCA_964504645.1 uncultured Planctomycetaceae bacterium
CGTTCGTGGCAACGTCGGCACATCACCGTTCGCAATGGCACAAATCGCATGGGCCATCATCTGCAGCTGGAAACGCTCCCCGGCTCTGTGGCGCTGCTCAAGCTCGACACGCCGGGACAAAAGGTCAACACGCTCTCCGCAGCCGTGCTCGCGGAGTTCGCCGACATCGTGGCAGAACTGGCGAAACGGAGCGACTTGCGCGGCCTGTTGCTGGCGAGCGGCAAGCCTGGGCAGTTCATCGCCGGGGCCGACTTGAAGGAGCTGTCCGCCATCGTTCGTTCTTCCCCGGACGAAGCGGCGGAAGCCATCGCGCGCGGCCATCGCTTGTTCAACGCCATCTCGCAGCTTCCGTTTCCCATCGTCGCGCTGATCGACGGGGCCTGTATGGGGGGCGGAACGGAGATGGTGCTGGCGTTCGACGAACGGCTCGCCGCCGACGGCCCGCAGACGAAGATCGCGCTGCCGGAAGTGAAAATCGGCCTGATTCCCGGCTGGGGCGGCACACAACGGCTGCCGCGGCTGGTGGGCCTCGACGCCTCTCTGGAAATCATCACCGGCGGCGAGCCGGTCGATGCGCGCCGGGCCGTCGAAATCGGCCTGGTGTACGATGCGGTGCCGGCGGACCGCCTCGTCGCGGAGGCCACGTATCTGATCGAAGAACTACAGCGGACAGGCGAATGGAAATCGCGCCGCCTTCGCCGCAGCCAGCCGTTCGGTTTGAGCGAGGACGAGGCCAATTTCGCGTTTGCTATCGCGGAGGGGGCGGTCCGCGCCAAAACGCGGGGCCAATACCCCGCGCCATTGATCGCTCTTCGAGCCGTCCGCGAGGGCATCAATCGTCCGCTCGACGAAGGCTTGGCCATCGAACAAGCCGGGATTCTCGAAGTGCTCGGGACGCCGATCGCGTCGAATCTGGTCGCGGAATTCTTCGATACGACCCGCCTGCAGCGCGAATCGGGCGTCGATGATCCCGGCGTCAAACCGCGGACGATCGAATCGGTCGGCGTGCTCGGCGCGGGGCTGATGGGCGCAGGAATCGCAACGGCCCACGCACGCCGCGGCGTGCGCGCCGCCGTCGTGGACGTCGATCGCAGCCGCGTCGAAGACGGCCTGCGGCGGGCGCGCAAAGTCGTCGAAGACCGCATCGCCATCGGCCGCGCGAAACCAAGCGATCTGGCCGACATGCTGTCGCGGCTGACCGGGACGACGTCGCGGCAGTCTTTCTCCGAATGCGATCTGGTCATCGAGGCCGTCACGGAAAATGAGGCGCTGAAAGCGCAGATCATCGGCGAACTGTCAAGCGTTCTGCGGCCCGACGCGCTGCTGGCGACGAACACGTCGACCATTTCGATCACGCGACTCGCGAAAGCCTGGCGGACTCCGGAGAAGTTCGCCGGCATGCACTTCTTCTCTCCCGTCGATCGGATGCCGCTGGTGGAAGTGGTGCGCGGCGAGAAGACGGACGACGAGACGGTCGTCACGCTGGTGGCGCTGGCGAAGCGCATCGGCAAGACGCCGATCGTCGTACGGGATTGTCCCGGCTTCCTCGTCAATCGCATCTTGATGCCGTACATGGCGGAAGCGCTCGTCCTCTTGGACGAAGGGGTCGACATGGATCGGATCGACCGCGTCGCGACGAAGTGGGGGATGCCCGTCGGACCGATCACGCTCTACGACATGGTCGGGGTGGACACGGGCCTGTATGCCGGCCAGGTGTTGCAAGCCGGCTATGCCGACCGGGCGGTGGCGACGCCGATCCTCGCGGAGCTGGTGAAGCTCGGCCGGCTCGGCCAGAAAGCCGGCAAGGGATTCCGCGGCGTCGACAAGAAAGGGAAGTTCATCCCCGATCCCGAAGTGCAGCAACTGATCGCCCGGCGCGTTCAAAAGCCGAGCGAACTGTCCGACGGCGATATCTCCGACCGGTTGTTCGTGTGCCTCGCATTGGAGGCGGTTCGCGCGCTGGAGGATCGCATCGCGCGGCAACCGGGCGATCTCGACATGGCGATGATCCTGGGGGTCAACTTCCCCGCCTTCCGCGGCGGCCCACTGCGCTGGTGCGATACGGAAGGAGCGGCCCAGATCATCGACCGCGCCAAGAAATGGGAATCGCTCGGCCGCCGTTTCGAGATTCCCGCGGCGCTGGCTGAAGCCGCAAAGCGGGGAACAAAGTTTTATTCCAGTCCTTCGAAACCCGGTGAGAAATCCGCATGAGTTCCGCCGTCATTGTCGATGCGGTTCGCACTCCGATCGCCAAGGCTTCGCCGGACGAGGGATTTTTCCGCGATGTCCGCGCGGATGATCTGTCGGCGTCGTTGCTCCAGTCGTTGCTCAACCGGACTGGGCTGGAGCCGCGGCTGTTGGAAGACGTGAAGTGGGGCTGCGTGCAGCAGCAGGGCGAGCAGGGCGTCGACATCGCGCGGAATGCGGTCCTCATCGCCGGGCTGCCGGTGGAAGTCGGCGGTGAGACGATCAATCGCAACTGCGCCTCCAGCTTGTGCGCGCTGAACAACGCCGCGATGAGCGTGCTCGCTGGCTGCGAGGACATCCAGATCGCCGGGGGCGTCGAGCACATGCACCACGTCCCCATGACGAAGGACTACAATCCCGCGCCGTCCCTGTTTCGCAAGAACAGTTCCGGCATCATGCACATGGGACTGACAGCCGAATACCTGGCGATGAAGTACCAGATCGACCGGAAGCGGCAGGACGAGTTTGCGCTGCGCAGTCATCAGAACTGCACGGCGGCGTATGCGGCCGGAAAGTTCGACAGCGAAATCGTCCCATCGATGGGCCGCAATCCCGAGGGGCGCAAACGACCGATCGCGCGGGATCAATGCGTGCGTGCCGACGCGTCGCTGGAAGCGCTGGGCAAACTTCCGCCGGCGTTCAATCCGGCGGGCGGGTCGGTGACGGCTGGAAACAGCTCGCCGTTGAGCGTCGGCGCCGCGGCGGTGCTGCTGATGTCCGAAGCCCGCGCCCGCGAGCTGGGTTTCAAGCCGCTGGCCCGCGTGAAAGCGATGGCCATCGCCGGCGTCGAGCCGTGCGAAATGGGGATCGGCCCGGTGCCGGCGATTCACAAGGCGTTGCGGCGCGCCGGTCTCAAGTTGGAGGACATCGGCGCGATCGAAATCAACGAGGCCTTCGCCGTCCAGGTGCTGTCGGTGCTGAAACTGCTCGGCCTCGACGAGTCGAAGGTCAACACCCGCGGCGGCGCGATCGCCATCGGGCATCCGCTCGGCGCGAGCGGCGCGCGGATCGCCACCACGCTGCTCTATCGGATGCGGGATGAGGGCGTGCGCTATGGATTGGCGTCGATGTGCATCGGCCAGGGACAGGGGGCCGCGACGATCTTCGAAAACTGTTGTTAGAGTCTGCCCGGAAAGTCGAATTGACAGCAACACTTGCGTTCAGCATGTGTAAGAAACACAACGAAGCGTATTGAGACCGACATTTCCGGACAGGCCGCCAGTGAGGCCCGCCG
This sequence comes from uncultured Planctomycetaceae bacterium, assembly GCA_964504645.1. Lineage (GTDB taxonomy): Bacteria > Planctomycetota > Planctomycetia > Planctomycetales > Planctomycetaceae > CAZDGB01. The sequence continues at coordinate 3,482 of CAZDGB010000246.1, forward strand.
TGAGCTCAACCGACTTTCCCAGTCTGAGCGCGATGCACCGTCACGTGTGCGCCCGGTTCGGTCCGCGCCCGGCTGTGCGCTTCAAGCAAGACGGCCTCTGGCGTCATCTTTCCTGGAACGATTATCGCCGCCACGCCGACGAGGTCGCCGCCGGGCTGATCGAACTCGGCGTACAACCCGGCGATCGCGTGGCGATTCTCGCGGAAAACCGCTGGGAATGGCTGGTCGCCGACCACGCAATTTTGTCCACCGGCGCGGTCGACGTGCCGATTCATTCTCCCTCCACGGCGGCGCAGATTGAATTCCAGCTCGAACACAGCGGAGCGTGCGGCGTGGTGTGCAGCACGCGGGCCCAATGGGAGAAGATCGCGTCGGTCAAATCCCGTTTGCCGAACCTGCGCTTCGCGATCGGCATGGACGAGGCGCCGGCCGCGCGGGGACTCACCGCGGTTTCCTGGAACGCCGTAGGACAGTCCGGAACACGCGCGGGCGAGACAAGCCGGCGCGAGATCGCCGCCCGCGAAGCGGCGATCACGCCGGAGAGTCTGGCGACGATCATCTATACCAGTGGCACGACCAACCGGCCGAAGGGGGTGATGCTCAGCCAGTGCAATCTGCTGACGAATTCCCTGTCCGGCGCGGAAGCATTCGGCTGCGACGGCACGAAAGTCTGGTCGAACTGGCTGCCGTTCAGCCACGTCTTCGCGCGGCTCGTCGATCATTACGTCACGACGCGGCTGGGCGTCACGATGGCGCTGTCGCAATCGTCGATGACTTTTCTAGACGACGTTCGCGAAATCCAGCCCCACTTTTTCTGCAGCGTGCCGCGGCTGTTGGAAAAGGCCTGGGCGCAACTGGTTTCCTTTCCTCCCGCCGAACGCGCCGCGGAGGCCCGGCGGATGTTCGGCGCGCGGCTCGTCCGCATTTCCTCCGGCGGCGCTCCGTTGCCGAAGCATGTGGCAACCGACTTGAAGGAGGCGGGCGTCGTCGTGCTGGAAGGCTACGGCCTGACCGAATCGTCGCCGATCATCTCGTTCAATCATCCCGACCACTGGAAGATCGGCACGGTCGGCCGCGCGATTGCCGGAATCGAAGTGCAGATCGCCGACGACGGCGAAATTCTCACCCGCGGACCGCACGTCATGCTGGGCTACTGGCAGGATCCCGCCGCGACGGCCGACGCGATTCGGGACGGCTGGCTGCACACGGGCGATCTCGGCGCGATCGACGGCGACGGATTTCTGTCGATCACCGGCCGCAAGAAAGACCTGATCGTCACCGCCGGCGGCAAGAACATCGCCCCGGCGGCGCTGGAAGCGCTGATCGTGCAGGACCCGTTCATCGAGCAGGCGCTCGTCTATGGCGATGCGCGGCCGTTCGTCGTCGGCATCGTCGTCCCCAAGTTCGAACGGATGAACGAAGCGCTGCGCCTCTCCGGCGGGGCGTTTTCCACAGAATCGGACGTCGCGACCGACGCCAACCTGGTGGCCTGGTTCCAGCAGCGGGTCGACGCGGCGCTCCGCGACGTCAGCACCGTCGAACGCGCCAAGCGAATCGTCGTGCTGACGCATCCGTTGAGTCTCGACCTCGACGAAGTGACGGTGACCCAGAAAATCCGGCGAGCCGCCGTGTTCCGCCGCTATCAGCCGCACCTCGACGCGCTGTATCAGGGCTCGTCCGAATGACGGAGTTCTTCGACTCTGGTGACGCAACTTCTCCCGGTCTGGGATGAAGAGCTTTTTCGGTGTTCAGTGCCTGACGGAACCCAGGAGACTTCGGCATTCGCTCTTTCTGCAGAAATCGTTATAATCCTCGCCGCACACAGTCGTCACGAGAGCGCGTGACGCACGCTGAATTTGCCGCGGGGCGAGTGCTTCGCGGCGAAGCGGGGGAACCAACTTTTGGGGCGCATCCGGGGAAACCCGGACGGAGATCACTCGACTCCCAGCCCGTCAGCTAACCTCGCAAGCGGATCGAGGAAAGACAACATGCCGCGAACGGTATTCGGCGGTCCAGAAAGTCGGCACGATTTTTATCGCCTGCGCCGGGAGCGCATGGACACCGACGTTTCCGGACCGGCGCTGGTTGCGGTCTGCCATCTTGCATTACCGGTCCGGCGTTCGGATCGGCCTCGTCGCGCGCCGCCGTGCTGTGTGGCGGAAAGACCGCGTTCATGTTGACGACGGGCAAACGTCCCCGCAATCTCGATTGGTATCACGCCGGGCCGATGCTCTTCGGCGACTGGGGCACCAGCCGGCTCTACGTCCTCGGCATCTGCTTCGCGAAAACGCAGCACGCCTCGCTGTGGTTCATGCTGGCAATGTCGGTCCTGTTAATGGCCGTCGGCTGGGCCTATTCGGTCGTCTGCCGGCTGTATCCCGACGGCGGCGGCGTGTATTCCGCAGCCCGGCACAAGTCGCAACTCCTCGCCGTGATCGGCGCGCTCCTCTTGTGTGCCGATTATGTCGTCACGGCGTCGCTCTCGGCGCTCGATGCATTCCACTATCTGAATCTGCCGCTGCCGTGGCTGTGGGCGGCAGGCAGCATCCTCGCGATCGGCTTATTGAATTACTTCGGGCCGACGAAATCCGGCATCGCGGCGCTTGTCGCCGCGGCGCTAACCGTGATCTGTAGTCTGGTGATCGCCGGCTACAGCCTGCCGTCGCTGTCGCACGCCCACGTCACCGCGCCGGCGGGCCACGTCGGCCACTGGTGGTCGCAGTTCGCGGCAATCATCCTCGCGATCTCCGGTGTGGAAGCCGTCGCCAACATGACGGGCATCATGGTCGAGCCGGTTGAAAAGACGGCGAAAAAGGCCATCTGGTCGGTGCTGGCGGAAATCGTGGTGCTGAACCTCTTGCTCACGCTGGCGATGTCCGCCGTGCCGCTGGAGGTTCTCGGCAACGGCGATCCCGCCAACGCTTACACCGCCCATTACGAGGATATGCTGCGGCTGCTGGCGGACTACTACGTCGGGCCGGCGTTTGCCGCCGTGGCTGCCGTGGTCTTCGCGGCACTGCTCCTCTCCGCGGTGAACACCGCGCTGACGGGACTGGTGAGCATCCAGTACATGATGAGCCAGGACCGCGAATTGCCGCGGCAGTTCACCTGGCTGAACTCGTGGGGGATGCCGCTGATCCCGCTGGCCATCGCCGCCGTCGTGCCGACGCTGACCGTGCTGTTCGCCCAGGAAGTCCACTATCTGGCCGATTTGTATGCCATCGGCGTCGTCGGCGCCGTGGCGTTGAATCTCTCGACCTGCTCGCTGAGCTTCGATCTGCCGATCCGCACCTGGGAGCGGATCGGCATGGGATTGCTGGCGACGCTGATGATCGCGATCTGGCTGACGATCGCCTGGGAAAAACCGCACGCGCTGGTGTTCGCCGGCGCGATTGTGATGGTGGGACTCGGCGCGCGATGGACGACGCAGCATCGCGGCGTTCTCGGCAAGGCGCTGCAGGAAGCCGGCGAACTAATCGCCGGCGAAGCGGAAGTGGAAGCCGCGACGGAAACCGGCATCGTCGTCCCCGGCGCGTACGCGCCGACGCACAAGTTCCTGGTCGCCACGCGCGGCGCGCCGAAGCTGATCAAGTTCTCGCTGGAGCAAGCGCAGAAGCACCAGGCGGAACTGCTCGTCCTCTACGCCCAGCAGGTCGCCGTGCCGTTGTTGGGTTCGGCCAGCCAGGCGAAGCTGAGCGACGACCCCGAGGCGCTGCAGATGTTCGCCCGCATCCGCGACGAGGCGAAGGCGCTCGGCGTGCCGATCCGCGAGCTGTACGCCGTGACGTCCGACGTCGCCGACACGATCCTCGACTTCGCGGCGACGTTCGCCGTCGACCGTGTGATCCTCGGCGCGACGCAGCGCGGTGCGCTGTGGCGGACGATGAAAGGCGATATCATCCAGGGCGTCGCGCAGCATCTGCCGGAACGGACGACGCTGCTGATTTGTGCTTGAGAAAGACGCGCTCCGCTGGCGTCGCGGCTAACCGGGGGAGTCGATCATGCGGTATCGCATCGGCTGGATGGCGTGCTTGTGGCTGGCGCTCGCATCGTCGCAGGTCCACGCCGAGCGGTTGCCGAATGTCGTGTTGATCTATGCCGACGACCTCGGCTACGGCGATCTCGGTTGTTACGGCGCAAAGAATACGACGCCGCATCTCGACCGGCTGGCCGCGGAAGGGCTCCGCTTCACGAACTTTTACACGGCGCAGGCCGTTTGCTCGGCGTCGCGGGCGGCGCTGATGACCGGCTGCTATCCGAATCGCGTCCGCATCGCCGGGGCGCTCGGGCCGAAGGACAAGATCGGCCTGCACCACGACGAGATGACGCTCGCCGAACTCGTGAAGCAGAAGGACTACGCGACGGCGATTTTCGGCAAATGGCACCTCGGCCATCTGCCGGAGTTTCTGCCGCGGACGCAGGGCTTCGACGAATACTTCGGCCTGCCGTACTCGAACGACATGTGGCCGCTGCGGCCCGATCGGCCCGCAGGCTCGTATCCCGATCTGCCGCTGATCGACGGCATCAAACCGATCGAACTCAACCCCGACCAGTCGCAACTGACGACGCGGTACACGGAGCACGCGGTCGATTTCATCGCGCGGCACAAGGACCGCCCATTCTTCCTCTACGTGCCGCACGCGATGCCGCACGTGCCGCTGTTCGTCTCGGCGAAGCGTCACGGCAAGTCGGGACAAGGTCTCTACGGCGACGTGATCGCGGAGATCGACTGGTCGGTCGGCGAGATCCTGAAGGCCCTCAAGCAGCATGAGATCGACGAAGAGACGCTGGTGATCTTCACGTCGGACAACGGCCCGTGGCTGTCATACGGCAACCACGGAGGAGCGGCCGGCCCGCTGCGGGAAGGAAAGGGAACGACGTGGGAAGGGGGTGTGCGCGTACCCTGCGTGATGCGCTGGCCGGGCCGCATCGCCGCCAGCAAAGTCTGCGACGAACCGGCGATGACGATCGACCTTTTCCCCACCGTGGCAAAACTCGCCGGAGCAAAGCTGCCGGAACGGAAGATCGACGGAACGGACATCGGCGGTTTGACGTTCGATGACGCGCAGAGCGAACGGCACTACTTCTTCTATTGGAATGAAGAACTGCACGCGGTACGCGAGGGCCGCTGGAAGCTGCACTTCCCGCATTCGTATCGGACTTTGGAAGCCGTCGGCGCGGACGGGTCGCCCGGGAAGTACGTGCTGAAGCACACGGAACTCGAACTCTACGATCTGGAAACCGACGTCGGTGAAACGACGAACGTGGCGGCGGATCATGCCGACGTCGTGCAGCGGCTGACCGCGCTCGCCGACGACATGCGAACCAACGACCTGGGGGATTCGCTCCGCCAGATCGCGCCAAAGCAGGCGCGACCAGTGGGTACGCTGGAGCAGTAACGGTTCTGACGGCATTCATCTCGAAAGGCGTCTCTCGCAAAGACGCCAAGCCGCAAAGGAGCGCCAAGAGCAGACAATTCTTTTAACCTCTTCTTGGCGAACTTTTCGTCCTCGCGTCTTTGCGAGAGACGCCTTTCAAGATCAGCGCAACGACTCGACGAACTCCCGGTACGCCTGCCGCGGATTGTAGTCGGCGGCGCTGTGCAGGCAGGCGGCGAAATCGAGCGTCAGCGATTCACCGCGCTTCACGACGACGGCGCTGTTGGCCCCCTGCTTCATCGCCTCGCGACCGAAGGGGTTGGCGACCATCAGGCCGTAGTCGCGGTTGTGCCACCAACTTTCGCGAAAGTTCTTCGGCCCGGCCATCAGCGTGATGCCGGCCGGTTTCCCGTCAATTTTTCCTGAGTAATCGCACCATGCCGCGCCTTGCCCCCACGTCTTGCCGGCGGTGCGCTGGCCTGCAGAGTTGATGATCGTGCCGCCGTTTTTCTCCGTGAGCGGCGTCGCGACGCGGGCGCCAAAACCCATCTCTTCCTGGTCGCCGAACGCGACGTCACCTTCGCTGGCCTGAATTGTCGCCCGCCAGGCGAGCAGCCAGCCGAACTCATTCGCCGTCAGTTGAAACTCTGAGAGGAGATCGCCGACCGGCTTTCCCTGCTCGGTCATCAATCGCGATTCGGTGGCAAACGTCAGCCGATCGCCGGCCGTCTTGGGCGCGTCGCGGAAGCGAACATGTTCGATGCGGCCCTTGTTCCGCCAGAAGTCGTGGCCGTTGATGTCGCCGAACGCCAGCCAGAGTCCAGGGTGCATCAGGTCGTGATCGACGGCATCGTTCCCGGCGATCGGAGGATGGTTCCGCGTCACCTGAGCGCCGGACGGCGCATGAACTTTCGTGAAATACGGCCGCAGGATTTTGTCGTCGCGGAAGACATACTCCGCGACCGGTTGGCCGGAATATGTGATGACGATTTTCTCGGGACGCTCGGCAACGGCGAAACCCTCAGCGGCGGGAAGACGGGCCGTTTGAGTGAGCAGCAACGCAACCAGCATGCTGACGGAAAGCGGACGTTTCATGAGATCCCCAAAGCCGCGGTTGGCAACCGCGGGTTTCCTCTTCGGCGTCGTCGTTCAGAAGACCGCGGATGCCATCCGCGGCTTTGAAACCGACTTTCACGCCACCAGTTTCTCCACGACTTTCCCAGCGACGTCAGTCAATCGCACATCAAGGCCGCGGTGGCGGTAGGTCAAGCGTTCGTGATTCAGCCCGAACAAGTGGAGCAGCGTGGCGTGAAAGTCGTGCGTGTGGACGCCGTCTTCCGCGACGTGCCAGCCGAGATCGTCGCTTTTCCCGATGACCTGGCCCCCTTTCACGCCGCCGCCGGCCATCCACAGGCTGAAGCAGTGCGGGTGATGATCGCGGCCGGCGTCTTTGCCCGACTTCGCGTTCTCGGTGATCGCCGTGCGGCCGAACTCCGTCCCCCAGACGACAAGCGTCGAGTCCAACAGGCCGCGCTGCTTGAGGTCCTTGAGCAGCGCCCCGATCGGCTGGTCGACTTCCTGGCATTGGGCGCGGACGTCGCCGTCGAGGTTTTTGTGATGGTCCCACGTCCGTTGGAAGAGCGACACGACGCGGACGCCGCGCTCCACCATCCGCCGGGCAAGCAGGCAGTTCTTGGAGAAGACCCCCTGCTGGCCGGCGCGGTTCACGCCGTAGAGGTCGAGCGTCTCTTTTGATTCACCATCGATGTCGATCAATTCCGGCGCGGATGACTGCATGCGGTACGCGAGTTCGTACGCGGCGATTCGCGTTTCAATCTCCGGATCGCGGCTGCGCTGTGAGTTGAGACGATTCAGTTTGAGGATCGCATCCAACTGAGCGCGGTGCGCTTCGGGGCGGATATCGGCCGGCGTTTCGAGATTGAGGATCGGCTCCCCTTGGTTGCGGAACAGCACGCCCTGATGAACGCTCGGCAGGTAGCCGTTGCCCCACGCCATCGCGCGGGCCACCGGGCCGCGGTGATTGATCAGCGCGACGAAGCCCGGCAAATTCCGCGATTCGCTGCCGAGTCCGTACGTCAGCCACGCGCCGAAGCTCGGCCGGCCGGGCTGGTCTTTGCCGGTGATCATCTCCAGTTCGCCCGGCGCGTGATCGAACGCCGCGTGGTGCATCGACCGGATGAGTCCGATGTCGTCGGCGCACGACCCGATGTGCGGCAAGAGTTCCGACAACTCCATCCCGCATTCGCCGTATTGGCGAAATCCGAACCGGCTTCCCATCAGGACCGATTGGCTCGGCTTCACAAACGAGAAGCGGACCCCTTTGAGAAACGATTCGGGAATCGGCTGGCCGTCGAGCTCCTGCAGCCTCGGCTTCGGGTCGAACAGCTCCAGATGGCTCGTCCCGCCGGCGAGAAAAATGAAGATGCAATTCTGCGCGCGGCCGAACCCATGCGGCGGCTTCGGCGACAACGGATTGACGAGGCTTGTCGCGTCTGCAGCGAGCAAGCCGTCGTTCTCCAAGAGACTCGCCAGCGCGGCGAGCCCCGCCCCACCTCCTGCCGCGCTGGTGAAGAATCGCCGGCGCGTCTGC
>CAZDGB010000247.1:0-11413 GCA_964504645.1 uncultured Planctomycetaceae bacterium
ACGCCGGCGTTGTTGAACGCGATGTCGAGCCGTCCGAACCGGCGGACGGTTTCGTCGACGAAATGCTTCACCTGCGCTTCCTGCGAAACGTCGGTCTTCACGAAGATCGCTTCGCCGCCGGACGAGGCGATCTCTTTCACGATGGCTGCGCCTTCCTCTTCGCGGCGGCCGGCGACGGCGACTTTGGCCCCGGCTTTGGCGAATTCCAGCGACGTCTCCCGGCCGATGCCCGAAGTTCCGCCCGTCACCAGCGCCACTTTGCCTTGAAACGTCATGGGTGCGTCCTTTGCGAAAAGATGGTGTGTAGACTGTTGACATATCATGCAATGCGGCAAATAAATTCAGCCGCCCTCGTCCCGCACGCCGCGGCGTGCTTTCTCCAGCAAGCGGCTGAGTTGTTGCAGTTCAACGGCCGACAGGTGGCCCAGCAACCGCTTGTGTAGATTTTGCACCGGCCGGTCCAACTCCTTGAGCAACGACTTTGCTTTATCGGTCAGCGTTACGTAGACGACCCGGCGGTCCTCCGTGCAGCGCACGCGGCTCACCAGTTCCAGATTCTCCAGCCGATCCAGGAGACCCGTCATTGCGGGCACGACCTGGATCATTCGTTCGGCGATCTCGAGGCAGGGCATGGGTTTGCCTTCGCCCCGCAAAATCCGCAGGACATTGTACTGCGACGACGTCAGGCCGTACTCCCGGAAGAGCCGCCCGATCCGATTCTGGAACTGGTCGTTCGTGCGCAGAATGTTCAGGAGCGTTTCCTGTTCCGGCGATTCGAACGGCCCCCGTTTCTTCAATTCGTCCTGCAATTGACTTCTGGTCATACGACTCACCGCTCTCCTGCAAAATAATTTACATGTAATTTATTGTCGCGTCAACTGTCTTGGCGTGATTTTTAATTTGTGAAACGACGAAGCCCGGCTTCCCTGGAGAAGCCGGGCTTTCATTGATCGCTGCGAATTCGCCAGCGTTGATCGATAGTCCGCTAATTCTCGGCCCGCGAACCGAAGCGCGAGCGGCGGGACACTTCGCGGGTCTCGGCCCGTTTCGGCTTGACGTGGGAGACATCGTCCGGCGTCCAGTTCTCGCCGAGTGGATCCTGCGTTTCCTCCACGCGGAACGACGCGGCCAGCGGCGCCGCGGCGCGGTCCGGATCGACGGAATCGAGCAGGTAGCTCACGAACTTCGTGCTCGGCTGGTTGAGGATCACCACGCGGTTCTTCCCCTCTTTCGAGCGGACGATGCAGATCACCTCGGCGTCCGGCGCGGCGTCGAGCAGTTCCGACAGTTCTTCAGCCGTCGGCGACTTTCCGTCGGCCAGCACGGCCTCATTGAATTCCTCGACCGCTTCGTCCAACTCTGCCTGGGAAGACTGGTCCTTCGCAATCGCGGGCGCATCCGACGGTTCGTCCTCAACAACCGACTCGTCGGACAGTGTCGGCGGCAGGACGTGCTTCATTCCGGCGCGGCCGAGCAATTGCTGAATCGGCGTCATGCCCGCGTACAAGCCGCGGCGGCCTTCCTGATCGGCGGCGATGCACACGCCGACCAACTGGCCGTGGTTGTCGAACAAGCCGCCGCCGGAGCGGCCTTGCATCGGCACGCCGGTGCATTCGATGTTGTCCGGGCCGTCGTAGCGATTGAGCGCGGTCAGCCGGACCGGTTCTGCGGACGGGTTCTCGCCGCCTCCGCAACCGATACTCATCAGCGGGTCGTTCACGGCCGGCGTTTCGGTGAGCGGAGCGAGCGGCGTCATCGGCAGGATGCCGGCTGTGGGAATCGTCACGAGGCCGACGTCCCCTTCCAGGTCGTACTCGATGACTTTGCCGACGTAGGTGACAGGCTGGCCATCGGCGAGGAAGATGTCGACTTCGACCGACTTCGGCGCGGCGGACTCTTTGCCTTTAGTCTTGTGCGGTCGGAAGATGTGCCCGCACGTCAGAATAGCCGTGCGGCCGACGCGGCTGTCGATGATCGTCCCGGAGCCGAAGTTCGAGCCCGATTCATCCGCGACACGAATCCGCACGCTGGCGGCGATCGGTTCCTTCGAGACCGGCTGACCGGGCGGCGTCTCCGTCTCGCCCGCCTGCCCGCGGGGCTTCAGTTCCTCGGCCCGAGGATCGCGCTCGGCGACCTCCCGACCAGGTCGTTTCGGAAACAGCGGATTCCAACGCGATTTCGGCGTCTCGGCCCGCGGCTGCGGCGCGGCGGGAAGATTTCCCGTAGAGTCTGCGATCTTTCTCTCTGCGGCAGGCGTTCCGAAGGGAAATTCTTCTTCTGTGTCGGGAACGAAGTCGCCTGTTTTATCCTTTGAAGGCGTCCTCGAATCAACAACCGGCTGAGTGGCGGCGGGTTTCACGGCCTGCATCGCCAGGCGGCGGAGTTGTTCTTCCGACTGCAACCCGGACATGCGGGTGCGTTCCTGGCCGTTCACGACGAGGATGAACGTCGGAATCGACGAGACGCGGAAACTCTGCGCGAGTTTGGGCTGCTTGTCGATGTCGATCTTACGGATCGCGTAGCCTTGCTGCTGCAAGCGATGCACGATCGGGCTCATCTGCTGGCAGGGACCGCACCAAGAGGCGGTGAAGTCGAGGACCACGTTGTCGGTCCCGTCGTCGCCGCGAGACATCGCGCCGCCGGCGAGCAAAGCGGCCGCGGCCGCGAGGATGGTTAAACCGTCGGAACATAACGCGGTCGCCTGCGAGAGCCGGGAACTTGCGACACGCCATCCGCACTGGGGGAACGCCATTGAATCGGCCTCCATGCCTTGTAGGTTTTGCAATGCGCCGGCGTCATGCCGACGCAAATTTTACAATCCCCGGTCCACACCTTCCGTGGCGCTCGCCGAGGTCTGCGAGCTTAACTGGCGTCAACGCATCGAGTTAGATTCGTTGCCGCCAGTCTGCTCTCTCCAACGTAAACAGAATCAATCGCCCCCCGAAATTGGTGTTACGCAAACGCCGCGCCAATGCGATTCCGCGAGGCAGGAGGTTTCCACAAATCGAGAGAGGTCTCTCAAATCTAGACACGACACGAGGCTTTCAGATCAACAGCGTCTGAAGGTCGGCGGGAAGCGGCAATTCGATGGCCGATTGCGGCCAGTCGAGGCGCGTGCGGAGAACATCAAAGAACGCGCTGCGGGAAACGTCCTGGCCTTGCAGGCGGCTGGCGAGTAGATCGGCGGCGACCAAGCCTTCGCTGAGCGTGAACAGGCCGTCGGTGAGGACCAGGTCGTAGTTTCCCCAGCGGCTGCGGTACAGGCCTTTGCGATTCCAGCGCACGGCGGAATCGAACGCTTCCACCAGTCCGAACAGCGGAAACAGGCTGCCGTACAATCGAGCCAGGTCGCAGCAGGCGGCGGCGAGATCGGTGATGGCCGCGCCGTGCCATCGCGTGCGGAGCGGATGCGGAATCAGCCCGAACAGATTCGAGACACCGAGCCGCGTCGGACCTTTGAAGCGCGCGAAACTGATCAGCGGCGTGCCGCGCAATTCGAACAGCGCCTGCGGAACGAACTCGGCAAGTTCCGGATTCGTCAACTCCACGCCGCCGAGCGCGGTATGCACGTCTTCCACCGGAGCGCACGCGCCGTCCCACCACGCTTCAGTCACGTTGAGGTATTGTGCCTGATGTTTGGCGATCACGTCGGCGAGGCCGGTCTTGCGGATGAACTCCCGGTCCTGCTGACGAATCCAGGTGCGATGCTGATCGGCCTCGCGTTCCCATTCGATGTCCAGGCCGCCGATGTTCCGGCTGCTGGTATGGCCCTCCAGGATGACGGCTTTGCCGGACAGCGCCTGCAACAACCGGTCGAGCGCCTCGGGACTGGTGTAGGTTCCTTGCGCATAGCCGTGCCACGTGACTTTGATCAGATACCGTTCCGACGGCGGCAACACGCGGGACAGAATTTCGGCCAGCGACTCTGCCTCGCGCACACGGGCCACACAACCCTCACGCGGTACGAGCGGCGCGTCGGGCGCGGAAAGCCACTCGGTTCCCGACCAGAGGCCAGAGGGCGTGCTGTCTTCATGATACTTGGCCGAGCGCTGATGCACGGCTTGCCGCGTCTGTTTTTCCTCCCACAGCCGCAGCACGCGTTCCTCGAGCCAGCCTTGAATCGCCGGATGATCGCGCGGCGGGTCGAGCAGCCGCCACGCTGCGGACTCGGGATGCGCCCGCTGATGGTCGGACAACATCACCTGCGCGTACTCCGTCAACTCGCCGTCCCATTGGCATTGCGGCCACAGGAACCAGACGAGCGGCTCGGCGAGGGAACGGTTCAGCGCGTCGGGTAGAAACGGCTGCGTGTGGCGGACGAAGCCGACATCGGCGCGGCTGACGCCGGTCTGCTCCCACAGCGTACGCATCAGCCAGTAGGCATTAGCCCGCGTCGCCGGGTCACTTTTGCCGTTGGCGACGAGCAGGAGGCCGGCCTGCTGCGGCGCGAGGCCTTGCTCGCCGAGCGCGGCGAGAATCTGGCTACAGAAACAATCGGTCAGCAGCGGATGCGACAGATCGACGGCGTCGTGATGGATGGCGACGCCGCCCCGGCGCGCTTCGCTCAATTCCTCGCCGAGCAGCGTGCGCTGCCAGACGTTCAGAGCGAACGTCGTCGGCAGGACGAAGATCATCGACGCGTTGCCGCCCACCCGTTCGATCACGCGGGCCACGCGGAATTCATCATCCACCGCCGACGGCTGCCCCGGCATAGCGGCAACAGCGGTCCGCGGCGCGACGCCGAAAGCCTTAACCGCGAACGCTTGCAACCGGGCCGCCTGCGCTTCGACCCGCGCCCAGGCCGGCTCGCCCGGCCGCACATCGGTCGCGAGCAGAAAGAGAGGTTCAGCCACGGTGTTTCTTTGCTTCGCGAACCCGCAAGCGTTGATCGAAAGTCCGGCTTTGTCGTTCGGACTGATCAGATTTTGAGTTTCCCGCCGATCTTGCCGTGTTTGGCCATCGAGGCGATGACATCGACCATGGAACGGGCGGCGAGCAGCGACGTGATGTCGGCGCTGTCGTACGGCGGCGAGACTTCGACGACCTCCATGCCGACGATTCCTTCCCTGGCGATGAGCTCCAGCATCTTGAGAAGTTCGCGGGGAAGAAAGCCGCCCGGTTCGGGCCAGCCGGTGCCGGGGACGAAGCCGGCGTCCACGACGTCGATGTCGAGCGAGAGAAAGACGGCGCTGGCTCCTTTCCAGGCGACTTCCAGCGCGATTTCGATTGTCTTCTCGATGCCGAGCTTTTCGATGTCGTTGACGGTGAGGATGGTGGTGCCGCGCTCGCGGCCGACTTTCACGCCGGCGCGGGGAACCTGCCAGCCGCCGATGCCCAATTGGACGAGATTCTTCGGCGGGCAGTTTTTGATGTTGGTGGCGTGGAACCACGGGCAGGTGTGCATGATCTCGTCCATGTCCTTTTCTTGCGTGTCGACGTGGCGGTCGAGATGGATGATGCCCACGTTGCCGTCGACGCACTGGGCTACGCCGCGGGCCGTCGGGAAGCCGATGGAGTGATCGCCCCCCATGATCATCGGGAAAGTTCCCTGCGCCAGGATGTGGGCGACCCCCTTGGTGATCTGGTCGTGCCCCTTGGTGATGTTCGACGGGCAGAAGATGTCTCCCACGTCGCACATCTTGAGCGTTTCGCTCAGGTCGATCGCGTGCTCGTAGCTGTATTTCTGGTACAGCGCCGAGATGCGGCGAATTCCCTGCGGCCCGAAGCGCGTCCCCGAACGGAACGTGCAGCCGATGTCGAACGGCACGCCGACGAACGCCACGTCGTACTCGCCGACTTTCCGCACGTCCTCCAGATAGGGCAGCTTCAGGAAAGTGTTGATGCCCGACCAGTGGGGCGTGCTGCCGCGCTGGAAACAACTAATGTCGCTCTTGTCCTCGATGGAGTCAGCCGGTTCGAGCCCCAGTTCCTTGATGCGCTTCAATTCCTTCTTCGCGTACGCCGAGGGGAGCCCCGACTCCTCGCGCTGGGATTTCATGCCTTCGTATTTGCTCAGGTTCGGCAGCTTGCGATTGTGGTTGCGATGGTTCGGGCCGTGCTTCTTGTAGAACGTCATGGTCACAATTCCCTTCGGTGATGGAATGTTTCGACAGGAGAGGCGGCTCGGTCGAGCAGAGCTCGCCGGCTTACGGGCTGAACATCAATACGAGATACATTACGAAGACGGTCAGATGGGCCGACCCCTCCAGCAGAGTGGTGCGCGGACCGGAAATCGTGAGGGTCGCGAGGACCAGCGTCAACGCGAGCAGAATGACCTCGGAAGGAACGACTCCCAGGATGACCGTCTTGCCGGCCACAATGCCGATGCCGAGGATGATTGGCAGGATGACCCCCATCGCGGGAGCACACGATCCCAGCGCCAGGTTCACGGCACGCTGCGGCTGATTGGCGAGCCCGGCCTTGATTGCGGAGATCATCTTCGGCGAGACGACGATCAGCGCTAGAATCACCCCACCCAACGCCGGCGGAGTGCCGAGGTTGTCGCTGGCATAATCGAGCAGCGAAGTGAGATACTTTCCGAGCAGCAGTACCGGGACAACGCCTGCTACCAACAGCAAGCCGAGCGCCGGGATGCCTGGCTTGCCCTTCGCTGCGGTAACGCCGCTATCGGATTCCGGCAGGCCGGCAGGTTGAACTTCCGTCGTTTCCGTGGACTCGGCGTCAATAAAGAAATGCTTGTGGCGGCCGATTTGCAGGATCAGGAAGGTCACATAGATGAACAGCGTGAGCGCCATCAGCCCGGCCGCTTGCACGCCGGTCACGCTGCCGTGAGGAACCGCTTCCGTGTAGTTCGGCAGAATGAATCCCAGCACGCAGAGCGTGATCACCACCGCCAGGTAGGCGGACGTTCCCTGGAAGTTGTACGACTGCTCGATGTGCCGCAACCCGCCGAGGAATAATGCCAGTCCGCCGGCGAGATTGATCATGATCATGTTGGCGCCAAACAACGTGTCGCGACCGATCGTCGCCCCGGAATCGCTGGTCAGGATGGCGATGCCGATCAGCACTCCTTCGAGACCGATGATCGTGAGCGTCAGGACGAGCGAACCGAGCGGCTCGCCCAGAATCTCGGCTAGCTTGTCCGCCACCTTGATCGCGCCGAACGCCGACCAGACCATCGTCGCGAACAGCCAGAGGAACAGGACCGCCGCTACGCCGCCCGGCATCTGATCGCTTACCCACCGGCCGCCGAACAGCAGAAAAACCGCCACCGTCACCCAAGCGATGATCAGGCGGAGATGCTGCGGCATGGTCGTTGTCCACCAGGAACGTTCCGGCGAATCCGACACGAAGCGCGGCTGGGCTTAGATCAGACCAGCAAACATCAACAACCCGG
The DNA here is from genome assembly GCA_964504645.1 of uncultured Planctomycetaceae bacterium. Classification (GTDB taxonomy): domain Bacteria; phylum Planctomycetota; class Planctomycetia; order Planctomycetales; family Planctomycetaceae; genus CAZDGB01. The sequence continues at coordinate 7,358 of CAZDGB010000247.1, forward strand.
CCGCGGCGATGGCGCCCCCGGCGAAGCGGACGGCACGCGTGCGGGAAAGTTTCTCCAGAGCCAAGCCTCCCGCGAGGCTCGTCGCCAGGAGCGCGGCCGTCGTCAGCAGGAAGCCCGCCGCATACGGAGCGAAGGAACCGCTCGTCAGCATTTCGGCGGCGTGCGCGTGACCGTGGAAGAACGCGAACAGCGTGACGAGCGCGACCGCGACGCGCTGTGGCGCGACGCGAGCCGCGGCGACGAGCGCTCCGAGCACCAACACCGAAGTCAGGATGCCGAATTCCACGCCCGGTAACCGCAGCCCCGCTGACGCGGCGACGCCTCCCAGGAACATGCTGCCCAGAAACACGCCCGGCAACAGCCACAAGGTGCGTCCGCCCATCCGAGCCGCCAGTAGCCCGACCGCGACGATTGCCAGGAGATGATCGAGTCCCATCAGCGGGTGCTGCCACCCAGCATGAAAATCGCTTTCGTGCCCGGCGTGTCCCGGATGAGCCCACACGCTGCCCGCACTGGCGAGCGAAACCGCGGCGGCCAATCCCCACAGCGCACAACGTCGGTAGAGCATGGAAGCAGTCCTTTCCGAGAGGGGATCGAGTGTCGGACTTAGAAGTGACGGCTGTGTTATAGATCGCTGGCTGGTCGATTTCAAACCAACGCGGCTGGTAATTGACGGAATGTGGAGAAACCAGTTGGTTCCCCGAAGCAAAAATTGTGCTGGCGCGATCTTTGACCGATAAGAGAAAGTCTGGCTCATGAGGACGCAATGCGCGGTGCAGCACGGTGGCTGACGGCGACTCTCGTCGCAATCGCGACTCTGTCCGGTGTTTCACGCGGCCAATCTAACCTGGATTCGCCCGAACCTCTCGCCGCGAACTTCGCATTCGGTTTGCTGCCCGAATCGCGGCCGTTCGAGAGCCTGGAAGACGAGGCCGAGCCGTTGCCGCCGCCGGCCTTCGGCCCGGCCCCCGTATACGATGCGCAACTGTTGACGCGCTTTCTCGGATTGGAAGCGGCGCTGAAAGACCGCGGGCTTCGCCTGTTCGGCTGGATGGAGACCGGCTACAGCGGGGCCTCGTCCGGATCGGGACTGCTGGCGACCGCGCCGCCGCTCAACCGGTTTGGCAACGAGTTCCTCGTGAATCAGATCGGTCTGACGCTGCAGAAGCCGCTCGACCAGGAGCAATTCGACGTTGGTTTCAACATCCGCTATCTCGCCGGGTCCGACGCCGCCGTGCTGGCCGGCGATGGAGGCATCAATCGCGCGGACGAGAATTCGCGGTTCAGCCACGACTTCGCCGACTTGTACGTTTCGGCCCACTTGCCGATTCTTACCCAGCGCGGGATGGACGTGAAGTTCGGCCGCATGCAGACGATCATCGGTTTCAACGGCGCGCTCGCGCCGTACCGGCCGTTTTATTCCAGCGATTACCAGTTCTTCTATTCGCAAGACGGCGCATTCACGGGACTGCTCACGAACCTGCATGTCTCGGATCAACTCGATGTGTGGAACGGCGTGACGCTCGGGGCGAACACGTTCTTCACAAAGCGCAGCTCGAATTCGATCTGCTACCTCGTCCAGGCAAATTACTGGCTGACGACCGAACATCGGACGATGCTCACCGCGTCGATCTACGCCGGCCCGGATGCGTTGGTCGCCGCGCCCGGCCGCGGCGGCGACTTCGTCACCGTCGTCGAGCTCCGCGTGCAGCATCATTGGACTGATCGCTTCACGCAGGTGATTCAGAGTAATCTCGGCAGCGATGCCAATACGCCGACCGGCACGGCGAACTGGTACGGGCTCTACACCATCGGCATTGTGCACCTGAACCGGGAACTCGACGGCCAGTTGCGGCTGGAGTGGTTCGACGACGCTGACGGCTCGCGGACGGGCATCGACACGAACTATGCCGAGTGCACGCTGGGCCTGAACTGGCATCCCTACGAGTTCCTCGAATTCCGCCCGGAAGTCCGCGGCGACTTCGCCGGCGCCCCGGCTTTCGGCAGCGGCGACGTCCCCCGCGACCGCGCCCAATTCACCGGCGGCGTGAGCGCGCTGCTCAAGTTCTGAAGAAAAAGCGTCTCAACCCTGAGCCAGCGCTGCCGCTTCGGATGGCAGATCTTGCCCGGTGAGCGATTTGAACAGCGTCACCACGTACTCGGCGAAAACCTCGCGCGGCTCCACGACTTTGCAGCCGCGCTCCTTGGCCTCGGTCGTGAATTGCGAGCCGTTCGGCAGGTCGTTCAGGTCGAGCACCGTCATGCCGGGCCGTAAGAGCGACGCATTGATCGGCGCCGGTTTCTTGCCGTGATCGAAGTTCGGCACCGTGAGCACGACGACGTCGACCAGCGTTTCGTAAACCTTCGTCGACGGCACATACCGCATTTCGAGCGCCGCGGCGGCTTTCTGCGCGGCGTCTTCATCGCCGGCGGCGATGCTCACCAAGCCATTGCGTTTTTTCACGCCGGCCGCGACCGATTTTCCCAATCCGCCGCAGCCGAGGATCAGCGCGTTGCGGCGATCGAGCGGGCGGTCTTCCGACGACTTGCGGCCGAGCTTGTTTTCCAGCGCCCGCAGCGCGGTCTTCCACAAGAGGTTGTGGCCGTGCCAGCCGTCGGCCTGCTTGATGAACAGGTCCGCATGCCCCGAGGCTTGCGCGACTTCATCCGACTTCTCCGCGAGATCGAACAGATTCTTATAAGCATCTGGCGTGGCAATGACGGCAGGGACTTTCAGAATGTCGAGCATCTTCGGCAGCGTGTCGAGCGATTTGATATCGAACGGCAGGCAGCGAGTTTCCAGGTTGAGCTGATGGAACGCCGTGTTCAGCACGCGCGACAACTGTTGCTCGAAAGGCCCAGCTCCGGCGATGCCGAAGAACCGCGTTTTCGGTCCGACTTGCCGCCAGCGATAAATATCGTCGAGGTCGCCGACCGTCGGCTGGCCGGGGAAGGCTTCCATCCCTTGTTCGAGCGCGGCGTAAATCCAGGGCGAACCGTACTTGCGGCCGAGCAGCGAAAACGTCAGTCCGCCGCGGCCGATGCCCAACCCGACGACTGGAATCGACCGTTTCTGGCTCACGGCGGCGAGCAGCGGCCAGGCGGCCTCCAACGTTTGCGTCGGCCAAGTGAATTTGATGATATCGGCCTTGGCGTCGACGGCTTCGTCGAAGATCGATTCGATGTTTCCCAGCGGCCGGTCGAGACTCGTGTGGCTCACGACGCGCTGCGTCTTGCCGAATCGCGGAATCTTGCGAGCGGTGTCGATATCGAGTTCCACATACGCCGGACCGGCGAGAATCACCTGTTTGAGCAGCATGATCCGCTCGTCATCGCTGCCTTGATAGTGGCCTCCTTCAGCCTGATTGCGGCATGAAACGAGGATCGGCTTCTTCGCTCCTTCGAGCAAATCCTTGATATCAGGCTCTTTTATGAGATTGTCGAGGCAGAGTTCGACGAGATCGCCTTGCCGCGACGCGTTCAGGATGTCGACCTTCGCCAGTTGGCGACTTTCGGGAGTGACGGAGATGCAGATCATGGGACGAGCCTTGCCGCGGAACGAAGGAAGAAAGGAGAAACGAAAGATAGCTTACGGCAAGCAAGAGACGCACGCCACGGAAAAGTCGTGCGGCGCTCGCTTGCGCTTCGCGGCGCAGCGACGTCCGAGCGTTCATTGAGCCACAAAGCGCAAGCGAACATTGGCTTTCGATTCGCTATTCGTGAATTAGCCATTCATAATGCGATTTTATCGTTTTCACTTTTCACGTTCGATTGGCGGTTTCGATGTCTCAGCGCAAAGTCATCATCACCTGTGCCGTGACCGGGGCGATTCACACGCCGACGATGTCGCCGGCGCTCCCCATCACGCCGGAGGAAATCGCCGCCAGCGCGCTCGGTGCGGCACGCGCCGGCGCGGCGATCGTGCATTTGCACGCCCGGCAGCCGCACGACGCGCTCGAAAAGCGCGGTGCGGTAGTGGTGGTTCAGCTTCTGTGTCAGGCGGAGCGTCCAGAGCGTCTCGCGCCCGCCGATCAGCCCGCCGACGAAGCTGAAGCC
>CAZDGB010000248.1:0-11410 GCA_964504645.1 uncultured Planctomycetaceae bacterium
CCATGCGACGAGCAGCGCGTTCCTCGGCCTGACGGTGAAGTGTGCCCGCTGCCACGATCACAAGTTCGACCCCATCGCCCAGGATGATTACTACCGCATGGCCGGCGTCTTCTGGCCGGGACCGATCGAGCCGCGAAAAAGCGATCTCATCGGCGGCGTGACGGCGGACGAACTCGGCGTCGCCGAGGTTCTGGGCTGGACCGACCTCCGCCGCGAGCCGCCGCCGCTGCACCTGTTGAAAAAGGGCGATCCGCGGCATCCTCTCGCCGTCGTCGAACCGGCGCACCTGTCGATGATTCCGTCGCTTGCCAAGCCGTGGGACGCGCCGGCGGGCAACGCGAAATCGGCCCAACGCCGCCTGCAACTGGCGAAGTGGATCGTCGATCCCGCGAACCCGCTAACGGCCCGCGTGATCGTGAATCGAATGTGGCAGCATCATTTCGGCCAAGGGCTTGTTCGCTCGCCGAACGATTTCGGTTTCAATGGGCTGAAGCCGACGCATCCGGAATTATTGGATGCGCTCGCCGCGGATCTGATCGATCACGGCTGGACGCTGAAACGGCTGCACAAATTGATGGTGATGTCGCAGACCTATCAGCAAGCCTCGGTCCATCCGCGGCAGGACGAATATCAGCAACAGGACGCCGGCAACCTGTTGTGGTGGCATGCCGAGCGCCGCCGCCGCGATTCCGAATCGCTCCGCGACGCGATGCTGCAGGCGAGCGGCGAGATCGACCTGCGGCTCGGCGGGCCGAGTTTCAAGCCGTCGGTCAGCGCGGACGCCTTAGAAGGCCTGTCGAGAAAATCGGGGGCGTGGCAGGAATCGTCGCCGGAAGAACAGCGCCGGCGCAGCCTCTACATTTTCAGCCAGCGCAGCCTGTTGCCGCCGCTGATGACGACGTTCGACTTCCCGGATACGACGCTGCCGTGCGCGCAGCGCGACAACACAACCGTCGCGCCGCAGGCGCTCGCGCTGCTCAACGGACAGTTCGTGCAGGACCGCTCGACGGCGCTGGCGCAGCGCATCCAGTCCGAACCGAAAAATGCCGATGCCATCGCCGCCGCGTGGCGCTTCGCGGTCGGGCGCGCTCCCGCCGACGCCGAGCGTACCCTTGCCGAGAATTATCTCGCCGCGCAACAGCGGCACTTCGAGACGTGGGTCCAATCGCTCCCCGAGACAACTGTTCCCGCGGAGTTGCCGAAGCTCGAATCGCTCGCACTTCATTTGCGGGCCGATCAGGGGATTCAAACTGACGACGGCCGCGTCGCGGCGTGGCGCGATGGCTCTCCGGCGAATCACTCCGCCGCGCAAACCGACGCCGCAAAGCAGCCGCTGCTTGTGACCGATGCGTTGCACGGCCACCCGGTCGTGCGCTTCGATGGCACGAAGCGCAGCTTGAACCTCGAAGGCCAGGTGTTGACCTCCGGCGCGGCAACGATATTCGCCGTCGTGAATGATCACGGCCCGGCGGGGCATCGCGAAATCTTTTCGAACTGGAACGGAGCCGCAGGGAATTCCGGGACGTCGGTCTTCTTCGGCCTGACGGGGGAAAACATCGTGCGGCTGTCGGATGCCTTCGTGCCGGCGGGCTCCGTCGCTGATCGCGACCGACATTTCCTGCTGACAGGCGTCTTCAATCCACAGGAGGCTGCCGTCTTTCAGAATGCCCGCGAACTAGCCCGCAAGCGGGGCGGATTGGGTCCGCGGAATCTCACCGGCCAATACGTGATCGGCACGCAGGGGAATCTCGACGGCGAGTATTGGAACGGCGACATCGCCGAGATAATCGTCTTCGACCGCTCGCTGACCGACGCGGAACGGAAGCTGGTGTCGAACTACCTGCTGCATCGCTACGGCCTCGCCGCCCCGCCGACGCCGCCCGATCCGAAACAATTGGCCCTCGCCACGCTGTGCCAGGTGCTGTTGAATACGAACGAGTTTTTATACGTCGATTGATTCGCGACGCTTCGCAGAAGCGTTCCCGGCGACGCCGTCGCCGGGCTTTGAAAGAATAACCATGACAACGTCGTTGTTTCCTTGCGGCAGAACGCGTCGTGAATTCGTCTGGGAGATGGGAGGCGGGTTCGTCGGGACGGCACTCGCGGCGCTGCTCGCTCAGGATGGTTTCGCGGCCGGAACGGACATCGGCCTCAATCCGCTTGACGTGCGGACGCCGCATTATCCGATGAAGGCCAAGTCGGTCATCTTCCTGATGATGAACGGCGCGCCGAGCCAGGTCGATACATTCGACTACAAGCCCGAGCTCGAAAAGCACGCCGGGCAGCCGTTGCCGGAAGGAAAGAAATACATCAACTCTGGAGGCCGCAAGGTTGGGTTCCTCACGCCGGCGTTTCGGCCGTTTCGTCCCGGCGGCAAGAGCGGGCTGATGATTTCCGATTACTTCCCGAACGTGCGGCAACACGCCGACAAGCTGTGCGTGATCAATTCATGCCACACCGACAGCCACGCCCACGGCTCGGCTCTCGTGCAGATGAACACGGGGAAAACGTTCATCGGCCGGCCTTCGCTCGGCAGTTGGGCCGTGTACGGTCTCGGCACCGAAAATCAGAACCTGCCCGGCTACGTCACCATCCTCGACAAGCGCGGCGGGCCGATTAGCGGGCAGCCGAACTGGTCGAGCGGCTTCATGTCGGCGGCGTTTGCGGGGACGCTGTTCCGCCCGGTCGGCGAACCGTTGCTCGATCTGCGCGGCCCGGCGCATCTCGACCGCGCGGCCCAGCGGCGGCAATTGGATCTCCTTGCGGCGCTAAATCAAAAGCATCTCGACGAGCGGCCCGGCGGACAGGCGCTCGCCGCCCGCGTCAACAGCTACGAACTTGCCTTCCGCATGCAGGCCGAAGCCCCGGAGGCAGTCGATCTCACGCAGGAAACGAAAGCCACGCAGGACGCTTACGGCGTCGGGCAGCAGCCGACCGATGAATTCGGCCGTAACTGCCTCGTCGCGCGGCGGCTCGTCGAGCGCGGCGTGCGGTTCGTGCAACTCTACTCCGGCGGCGGGCATCTCGACGACACCTGGGACGCCCATGTCAGCATCGAAAAGAACCACGGCCAGCACGCGGCGGAAGTCGACCAGCCTATTGCCGCGTTGCTCACCGATCTCGAAGAACGCGGCCTCTTGGACAGCACGCTTGTCGTCTGGGGCGGCGAGTTTGGCCGTATGCCGTTCAGCGAAGGGACGGGCGAACCGGGCCGCAATCACAATCCGTACGGATTTTCGATGTGGCTCGCCGGCGGTAATGTGAAGGGCGGCATGAAATACGGCTCGACCGACGAGTTCGGTTTCGAAGCCGTCGAAAGGAAAGCCCATCTGCACGACATTCATGCGACGATCCTGCACCTGCTGGGCCTCGATCACCGGCTCCTCACGTATTTTCACCAGGGCCGGAACGAAAGCCTCACCGATGTCGCCGGCGAGATCATCACGGACATCGTCGCCTAACGGCGAGCGGCGCGGCGTCAGCCCCCGCTCGGAAGAGGTACGTCCCGGCTATCATGTGTTAGACTGAGAACAGATTCAGTCCGACCATCAGCAAAGGATGCCCCTTGTCCGCGCCGCCGAACGCTCCGATGATGACCGTGCCCCGGTTCCAGGCCGCCAAACAGCACGGCAAGAAGCTTTCCGTACTGACCGCTTACGATTTTCTGTGGGCGAAAGTGTTCGACGAAGCCGGCGTCGACGCCATCCTCGTGGGGGACTCCATGGCGATGGTCGTGCAGGGGAAGAGTACCACGTTGCCGGTCACGCTCGACCAGATGATCTATCACGGCGAGATTGTCGCGCGGGCCGTGAAGCGGGCGCTGGTGATCGTCGATTTGCCGTTCCTGTCGTTCCACGTCTCGCCGCAGCAGGCCATCGAAAATGCGGGTCGCATTCTGAAGGAGACCGGCGCGGCGGCGGTGAAGCTCGAAAGCGGCGTGCACCAGGCGGAAACGATTCGCGCTTTAGCCACTGCCGACATCCCGGTGATGGCGCACGTCGGCATGCGGCCGCAATCGGTCCGAAAGCTGGGTTCGATGGGAAAAATCCAGCGCGACGAAGAATTGCTGCTCGCCGAGGCCAAAGCCGCCGAAGAAGCCGGCGCATTCGGCGTCGTGCTTGAATTGATCCCCCGCTCGATTGCGGCCCGCATCACCAAAGAACTGTCCATCCCGACGATCGGCATCGGCGCCGGCCCCGATTGCGACGGCCAGGTCCTCGTGTGCTACGACATGCTCGGCTTGAACGAGGGCTTTCAGCCGAAGTATCTCAAGCACTACGCCGATCTCGCCACGGTGACGAAAGACGCCGTGCGGAATTATGTGGCAGACGTGGCGTCCGGAAAATACCCGGACGCGGCTCATTCGCACGAGTGACTTCAAAGCCGCGGTTGGCAACCGCGGTCTTTCGGCGAAAAAAAGGCCCGCGGATGCCATACGCGGCTTTAACGCACCGAGACGCCGCGTAAACGGTCCCAACCTAGGAACGCGATGTCTTTCAGCGCCCGGACCACTTCCTTCGAGTTGATCTTCGATTCGCCGACGACGCGGTTCTCGAAGACGATCGGCACCTCGGCGAACCGGCAGCCGACCCGCGCGCAGCGATACAGAAACTCTTCCTGGAAGGCGTACCCCTTGGATCGAATCTTGCCGAAGTCGATTTCCCGCAGTTTCGCCACGCGATAGCACCGGTAGGCCCCGCTGCAATCGCGCGGCTTGATGCCGAGCAGAATCCGCGAATACGTGTTGACGCCCCAGCTCATGAAGGGCCGAATCCAGCCCCAGTTCTTGACGCCGCCGCCCGGAACGTACCGCGACCCGATGGCGACGTCGGCGTGATCCATCGCCGCCAGCAACTGCGGCAAGACCTGCGGCGGGTGGCTCAAATCGGCATCCATGTTGATCACGAAGTCGTAGCCTTCGCCGAGGCCCTGCTGGATTCCCGCAATCGTCGCCGCGCCCAGGCCCTGTTTCTGCATCCGCAGAAGAAGGTGCACTTGCGGATCGTTCGCTCCGAGCCGCCGGACGACGTCCGCCGTGCCGTCGGGGGAATTGTCGTCGACGACGAGAATGTGCGCAATCGGCAGGCTGCCGCGGATCGCCGGGACCAGCTGGCCGATGTTCTCTTTTTCGTTGTACGTGCAGATCGTCACCAGCACGCGCGGCGGCGAAGTTGAGGCGGCATCCATGGCACACCGATGTTCGACAACAACAATTGGGAACAAAACTCGCGGAAGTGTGGTCGATTCGACCGATTGCTGCAAGCGCACGCGGCGATATACTCACAGAACCATGCGCGCCGAAATCCTCGCCATCGGCACCGAACTGACGTCCGGCGCCAAGCTCGACACCAACAGCCAGTGGCTCAGCCTGGAGCTGGCCGAACTCGGCATCTCCACGCGGGCTCATCTCACCGTCGACGACACGCTCGACGACATGGTCGCCGCCATCCGCCTCTCGGCGTCGCGTTCGGACGTGCTGCTCATCACGGGCGGACTCGGTCCGACGCTGGATGATCTCACCCGCGACGCATTGGCGAAACTCCTCAGCGCGGAGCTCGTGCTGCACGAGCCGTCGCTGGAGCACGTCAAATCAATGTTCGCCCGCCGGAATCGGCCGATGCCCGAACGGAACGTCGTGCAGGCGATGTTCCCGCAAGGAAGTGAGCCGCTCGAAAATCCGCGTGGCACGGCACCGGGAATTTTCTGCGTCTGGCGCGAGCCAAACTCCGGCCACATCTGCAAGATCGCCGCGATGCCCGGTGTGCCGAGCGAAATGAAAATGATGTACCACCAGCAGGTGGTTCCGCGGCTCGATCGCAGCGACGAAGTCATCGTGCGGGCCCGCATTCACAGCTTCGGCATGGGCGAGTCGCAGGTCGAGGAACTCCTCGGCGACCTCACGGCCCGCGGCCGCGATCCCGAAATCGGTATCACGGCCAGCGACGGCACGATCACACTGCGGATCATCGCTGCAGGAAAAACTCGCGAGGCGTGCCTGGCGAAAATCGAAGCGGCCCGGCAGGAAATCTATCGCTGCCTCGGCACGGCGGTCTTCGGCGAAGAGGATGACGAACTCGAACACGTCGTGCTGCGGTTGCTGCGCGAACGGAGTAAATCGCTGGCGACGGTGGAATCGGGCACCGGCGGACTGCTGGCCCATCGCCTTACGAGCGTACCGAATTTCGAAGCCAGCTTTGCTGGCGGTTTGATCATTCCCGGCGGCGGCGTGCAGTCGGCGCTGATCGGCATCGACCCGCAGCGGTTGCAGGCGGAAAGTTCCCACAGCGCGGAGGCCGCGCTGGAAATGGCCGACGGCTGCCGGAAGAAGCTCGGCACCGACTTCGCGTTGTCCGTCACTGATTGGCCGAAGTACGAAGCCGAGAACCCCAATGCCCCAGTGCCCATCGGCCACGTCGCTCTCTCCGGCGACGGCGTGCGGAAGTCCGACATGATCCGCCACTTCGGCGACCCCGCCATCGCCAAAAGCCGCACTGTCAAAGCCGCGCTGAATCTACTGCGGCTGCATCTGATTCAATAATGTACGCCGTGTAGGGGACAAGCATGTCCGAACCAATTTCACTCGAGGATGAGTGGCTGCCTTCTCGGGTTCATTTGATCGACGGCTATGGAGCGCTGATCGAGCAATGGCGGAAGGCGTTTTCGGTCTTTGAAAACGTTCATGTCGCCACGGGGGACTACTTTCAGACGAACGCAGATGCGTTGGTGAGCCCGGCCAACAGCTTTGGAATTATGGATGGGGGGTTGGATCTCGCCATTCGAGATACACTCGGATATGCAATTCAGGGCAAAGTTCAAAGCGTGATCGTGGAAAAATATCACGGTGAACTGCCGGTCGGAACCGCGGAAATCATCGAAACAGGCGACGCTCGCTGGCCTTACCTGATTGCCGCGCCGACCATGCGAATTCCCGAATCGGTTGCGTTCACGTTCAATGCGTATCTCGCGTTTCGGGCGGTCTTGAACGCGATCAAGAATTTCAATCGAGATGCCGGCCGACGAAAGATCGATTCTGTCGTCTGTTCGGGCCTTGGCACGGGAGTGGGCGGAATAAGTCCAGAAAAATGCGCCCGCCAGATGCGGCTCGCCTACAACTCCTTACTGGCTCCAGCGGCAATCGGCCGAGCCGAATCCATTCATCGCTTTCACGCGGAGTTACGAATGACTTGAGTTGTAATTCCAAGTCACTGCTTGGCCGCTTCATCCGCTCGTCCCTCGCTCCGCCGCGTCCGCCACTCGGCCAGTCGCCGGCGCAACTCCGCTTCGAAGCCGCGATCGGTCGGTTGATAGTATTCCTTGTCGACGCCGAGGTAGTCCTGGGCGATCCAGCCTTCCGAGTCGTCGTGCGGGTATTGATAACCTTCCCCGTGTCCCAGACGCTTGGCCCCGGCGTAGTGCTTGTCCTGCAAGTGCTTCGGCACGGGGAGCAGGCGGCGGTGGCGGATGTCGTCGAGGGCCGCGTCGATGGCGAGATACGCCGCGTTCGATTTCGGCGCGAGGGCCAGATACGTCGCCGCCTGGGCCAACGGAATGCGGCACTCCGGCATGCCGAGGAATTCCGTCGCATGGACCGCGGCGTTCGCGACGACCAGTCCCTGCGGGTCGGCATTGCCGATGTCTTCCGACGCGAGAATCAACAGCCGCCGGGCGATGAATCGCGGATCCTCGCCGGCCTCCAGCATGCGTGCCATCCAATAGAGAGCGGCATCGGGATCGCTGCCGCGGACGCTTTTGATCAGCGCGCTGGCCGCGTCGTAGTGGTCGTCGCCGAGGTTGTCGTAGCGGATCGCTTTTTTTTGGATCGACTCCTCCGCGTCGGGCAGATCGAGCGTTTTCTGATTCGCCGGCAGCGAGAGCACGGCGATTTCGAGTCCGCACAGGGCCCGCCGCGCGTCGCCGTCGGACATTTCCGCGAGGAAGTCGATCGCCGCCGGTGTCGCGGCGACGTTCGTCGATCCCAGGCCGCGCTGCTTGTCCGTGAGGGCGCGTTCGAGCAGGCTTTTGATCTCGTCGTGGCCGAGCGGCTGCAACTCGAAAATCTGGCTGCGGCTCAAGAGCGGCGCGATCAGCGCGAAGAACGGGTTCGCCGTCGTCGCGGCAATGAGGGCGACGATGCCGTCTTCCACGTCGGGCAACAAAATCTGCTGCTGTGATTTATTGAAGTGGTGCAGCTCGTCGATGAACAGTACGGTGCGAGTCCCCGACGACGAAACTTCGTCGCGGGCTTTGTCGAGGACTTCACGCAATTCCTTCACCCCGGAGGCCGCGGCGTTCAGCGTGCGGAACGAGCGTTTCGTGTGCTTGGCGATCAATTCCGCCAGCGACGTCTTTCCAGTCCCCGGCGGGCCGTACAACACGATCGATCCAAGCCGATCGGTTTCGATCAGCCGCCGCAGCAGTTTTCCCGGGGCGAGGAGATGCTGCTGGCCGACAAACTCCGCCAGCGATTGCGGCCGCATCCGCGCCGCCAGCGGCTTGACCGACTGACGATTCTCGGCTTCGGCTTTGGCGAACAGCGACATGCAGGATTCCGAAGTGGAGGCGGATGGTTCATTTCCTCGATCGACGGCTATGATATTGTAGAGCGGCCCCCACGAGAAACGAGCAACCCAGGCCCACTATGCGCTGCGAACAAGGCTATTTGTGCGACGTCTGCGACGAGGAAGTCGTCGATATCACCGAGAGTGCGCTCTACCTGCAATACGTCATCGGCGAAGTGCCGGCCCGCGAATTGATGTCGCGGCCGGAACGGCATCTGCGGTGCCACCCGTATCTGGCGCAGTTCATCGTCGATGACGGCTTCCCCCCCGTCGCGATGGATGGCCCGTTCTCCAAGGAGCATCTCGACCCCGCAGAGTTGGCGCGATTGGAAGACCTGATCACCCGCGGCTGGCGGCGGCTGCAAGAGGTGCGAACACTGGGAGTGCCGATCAGCGAGTATCCGCTGGAAAAGGCGGCGGGCTAGTGCTCCTCGGCCAATCGTCCGTCGCGGAGTTTCAGGACGTGGTCGCCTGGTTGGACCCATTCCTGCTCGTGCGTGACGATCACGATAGTCGTCCCCTGTTCGCGGCCGAGTTGCCGCAGGTCGGAGAGGATCGCCGCGGCGTTCGTACTGTCGAGCTCGCCCGTCGGTTCGTCGGCGAGAATCAATTTCGGCCGCTTGAGCAGCGCCCGGGCGATGGCGACCCGTTGCTGCTCGCCGCCGGAAAGCTCGAACGGCCGATGTGTAACGCGGTCCGCTAGTCCTAGCCGCGACAGCAAGTCCACGCCGCGCTGCCGCTGGTCCGCGGAAATGCCTTCCGGGTAGTACGGCACCAGAACGTTCTCCAACGCCGTGAGATTCGCCAGCAGATTGAAACTCTGAAAGACGAATCCGACGTCGTGCCGGCGGAACAGGTCGCGTTCGCGGGTGGTCATTTTCGCGAGCGACTTGCCGCCGATTTCGATGTCGCCAGCTGTTGGTTCGTCGAGCGCCCCGATGAGTTGCATGAGCGTCGTCTTGCCGCTGCCCGACGGGCCGAGAATGAACGTCCACGATCCGTCGGCGATCTCGCAACTGACGTCGCGCAGCGCGGGGACTTCCAGCCGGCCGCGGCGATGGACTTTGGAGACGTTGCGGACGTAGATCATGGAAAAAGCCTGCGAACTCGCAAGCGTTGAGGGTCGGTCGATTCTCGAATGGCGAAATCGTATCATGAACGCCGCCACAAACCTATCTCTCCCGCGCAAGGACGCTCGATGCGACCGTTCGCTCATCTGCATTGCCATTCCCATTACAGCCTGCTCGACGGCGCCACGCGGATCGACGACGAGGACCGTGACTGCCTGGTAAAGAAGGTCAAACGGAGCGGCATGAACGCCGTCGCCATCACCGACCACGGCAATCTCTACGGCGCGTTCGAGTTCTACAGTGCTTGCAACGGCGCAGGCGTCAAACCGATTCTCGGCATGGAAGCCTACATTGCGCCGGGATCGCGGTTCGACAAGAAAGGGGCCAGCCGCGTCAAGGAGGCCAGCTATCACCTCACGCTGCTGGCGTTGAACCTGACCGGATTCCGCAATCTGATCACGCTCTCCTCGAAATCGTTTCTCGAAGGCTTCTACTACAAGCCGCGGATCGACAAGGAAATCCTCGCGGCCCACAGCGAAGGGCTGATCTGCCTGTCGGGGTGTGCGGCGGGCGAACTGTCGCAACTGCTGCTCGGCGAACAGCAGGAAGAAGCCGAAAAACTGACGCAGTGGTACGTCCAGACGTTCGGCGACCGATTCTATCTGGAGATCCAGAACGCCGGGTTCAAGATTCAAACCGACTGCCTCGAACGGACGGTCGATCTGGCGAAGAAGATGGGGCTGCCGCTCGTCGCGACGAACGACGCCCACTATCTCAATCGCGAAGACGCCGCGGTCCAGGACGTGCTGTTGTGCGTCAACACGAAGTCGGAACGGAGCGACCCGAACCGTATGCGGATGGACAGCGACCAGCTTTACATCCGCACGCCGGACGAGATGTACGAAGCGTTTCCGGGACTGGAAGACGCCGTCGCCCGCTCGCAGGAAATCGCGGACCGGGTCGATATCCAGCTCGAAAAGCGGCGGTTCTATCCCGTGTTCGCCTGCCCGGACCAGCTCAGCGACGCGGAATATCTGCGCAAGCTGTGCGAGGACGGCCTCGTCTGGCGTTACGGCGACGACGGCATCACCGACGAAGTCCGCCGGCGGCTGGAACGCGAACTCGGCGTCATCCAGAAGATGGGCTACAACAGCTATTTCCTCATCGTGTGGGACTTCGTCCGCTTTGCGATGGAGCGCGGCATTCCCTGCAGCGCCCGCGGTTCGGCGTGCGGCGCGCTCGTGGCGTACGTCCTCGGCATCAGCCACGTCTGCCCGCTCAAATACGATTTGCTCTTCGAGCGGTTCCTCGATGAGAGCCGGACCGAGCCGCCCGATATCGATATCGACTTCTGCCGCGACCGCCGGCAGGACGTCATCGATTACACCAAGCAGAAATACGGCGAAGCGAACGTCTCGCAGATCGGCACGTTCGGCACGTTGAAAGCCCGCGCCGCGATTCGCGACGTCGGCCGGGCGCTCTCAGTTCCGCTGCCGCGCGTCGATGCTGTGGCCAAGATGGTGCCGGAAGAACTCAACATCGACCTCAAGGATTCGTTGGAAAAAAGCGCCGAATTGCAGGAAGCCGTCAAAGGCGATCCGCAAATCAAGGAGCTCTACGAGCTCGCCGTGCAGTTGGAAGGGCTGGCCCGCAGCGCCGGCACGCACGCCGCCGGCGTCGTCGTCGCCGACCGGCCGATCGGCGAGTACGTACCGCTCCAGACGATCTCCGGCAAGACCGACGTCGTGACGCAATGGGACGGCCCGACGGTCGAAAAAGCCG
>CAZDGB010000249.1:0-11357 GCA_964504645.1 uncultured Planctomycetaceae bacterium
CGCCTGGTTTTGCGAGGGCGTCGCGCTCGCCCGCTGGTCGCGGGCGCGCTGCTCGACCGTAAACTGATCGAACGGCACGTTCGCGTTGTAGGCGTCGATCACCCAGTCTCGCCACGGCCACATGAAGCGTTCCCAATCGGCCTGGTAGCCGCTGGTGTCCGCGTAACGAGCCGCGTCGAGCCACGAAAGCGCCAAGTGCTCGCCGTAGCGCGGCGAATCCATCTGCCGCACCACCGCCCGTTCGTAAGCGTCGGGCGAACCGTCCGCAAGAAACTCTTCGATTTCCTCCAGCGTCGGCGGCAACCCGGTGAGCGCCAGCGACGCGCGGCGCAGCAAGACCAACGGCTCCGCCGGCGGCGAGGGTGACAGACCCTCGCGTTCGAGCCGCTCCAATGTGAAATAATCGATCCCATTCCGCGGCCACGCCGCGTCACGCACGGCCGGCAATGGCGGACGCTGTGGGGCAACGAAGGCCCAATGCTCGGACCAGTTCGCGCCTTGCTGGATCCATCGCCGCAGCAAGTCGATCTGTTTCGCCGACAGTTTCTGCTGCGCCGAATCGGCTGGCGGCATCTGCAAATCGGGATCGTCGCTCTGCACGCGGGCCAGAAGCGTGCTTGCATCCGGCTGGCCCGCGTGAATCACGCGCGACCCGTCCCGGTCGGCGAGCGCGCTGGCGGCCTCATCCAACCGCAGATCGGCCTGGCGCGTGGCCGAATCCGGCCCGTGGCAATGCAGGCAATGCTCGGCGAGAATCGGCCGAATCTCGCGGTTGAAGTCGATCCGCCCGTCATCGGCGATTGCACCCGACATCACGCCGCACAGGCTTGCAGCCGCGAACCAGGAGATTCCTCGTCGAAACAGCATCGTGCACGCCACCCGATACTTGGAACGAACCCTCTCGTAGGCTTGTGATTCTAACAGCGCGGCGGCAGCAGTGGCCAGACGGGCCGATCAATCCACACGGCGATTCACGCCGTCACTTTGATCACCACCTGCTCGATCGCCGCGTGGCCCGATTTTTGGAACGGCCGCGGCAAGGGTTGCGGGTGGCCCTTCTCGTCGACAGTCCGGCTGCGGAGCGTATACTCGCCGGGCGCCAATCCGGGCACGAGCGCCGCCCAGTGGACCTTGGCCAAGCGCAGCGGCCAGGTCTTCGGTTCACCGGCATCGTCGAAGCCGAGCGTCGATGGGATCGCGTCGTCCGGAATGCCTCCGCCCCAACCCTTCGGTGGCGGCAGAATCTCCGCGTCGAACCACGGCGCGGTGAGAAAGTATTTGTCCTCCGGCGGGAAATCGACGGCGTTGTCGTGCAGCCAGACTTGGACTTTTGACAATCCCGAAATGCCGACCTGCGCGTAGCCCGTGATGGCGAACGGTTCGTTCGCCGGGACTTCCGCCGGCGCGTTCAACGTCGCGGCAAAACTTTTCAGCGGGCTGTCGACGTCGTTGTTGCCGTTGGCGTACGTGTCGTTGGCGTGATACAGGTTCGTCAGCAGCACCGTCGTCAGCCATTTGATCGACTTGAAGCCGTAGGCTTCCGGCACGACGACGCGCACCGGCCCGCCGCGCTCGGGCAAGAGCCACTCGCCGTTCAGCTTGTAACACAGAATCACGGGCGGGAGATCGAACGGATCCTCCAACACGCGGCTCGCCGGCAGCGAGCTTTGAAACTTCTGCGACGGTTCGTCGTTGTGATAGCCGTAGTAGAAGACGCGGCGGAGATTCTCGACCGGATGCGTCAGCCACAGCACGTCGCGGAGCGGAACCCCTTCCCACACGCCGCAGCCCAGCGGGCAGCCGATGTTGAGGCACGTCATCACTTTCGCGAAGCGAACCGCCTTCGTCTCGGCAAGCCGCAACAATCCCGCGAAATCGAGCGCCGTGTTGTCGGCCTTCGTCATCGGCTTTCGCAGCCGCGTCGGGTTCTCCGGATCGGCGAGCACTTCGAGCTTCCAGGTCTCGCGCGTCAGGCCAACTTGCGATTTCGCTTCGTCGGGCAGCGTGTGGGGAATCGGCTTGCCGCGCGACACGTCCCGGAATTTCTCCGGCAGCGTGAGCCACGTTTCGAGCCGGTCGATGGCGTCCTGCAACTTTCGATCGCGCGGCGACGCTTGAGCCGATACCGGCAACGAGAGCGCCGCCGTACCCGCGGCGCCGACGCTCAGAAAGAACCGCCGCGTGAGCCGGGCGTGTTCGGCGAGGAAGTCGAGAAGCGTTTGCGACATGGCGGCCCTCGCAGAGCAAGTTCTCAAGAAGCCGGGCTGTGCCCCGTCGCACCGAGGGGATGCAACCCCTCGGCTTCCACAGGCGCGTCGTTCGACTCGCGCGATTCGCTCAGGATCAACTCGCGCAGTTCGGCGACCAGGAAGAACGAACCGGTGACGACGATCAGGTCATCCGGGTCGGAGAGCCGCCGGGCGAGTTTCCAGGCGGAGACCGGTTCCTGTGCGACGTGGGCCGGCTGATCGGACAAGCCTGCGGCAAGACTGCGGAGTTCCTCGGGCGGCACGGCACGCGGGTTGTCGACGTAACGCGTGAGGATGACGGTCTCGAACTCCGGCAACAGCAGCCGCAGTTGGCCGCGAACGTCTTTGTCGCGCGTCGAAGCGAAGACGAGAATCCGCCGCCGCTGCGGGAATTCGTCCTTCAATGTCGCGACGAGCGCCTTCGCCGAAGCCCAGTTGTGCGCGGCGTCGATGACGACCGTGGGGTTCCGTGCGAGGACTTCCACGCGGGCCGGCCATTCGACTTGGGCAAGGCCGGCGTAGATGGCGTCGTCGGGGATCGAGTGGCCCGCGCAGCGCAGGCGATCGATGAGGCCCAGCGCCAGGGCCGTGTTGTCGGCTTGATGCCGGCCGCGCAACGGGACGCGAATGTCGCGGAACTCTGACAGAGGCGTCTGGACCGTGATCCGCAACGCCGCGTCATCACGGCGTGAGACGTCGGTCAGCAGAATGTCGCGGTTCAGCAGCCACAGCGGCGCGGCGTGTTCGTCCGACGTACGTCGAATCACGTCGATCGTCTCCGGCTGCGTGACGCCGCTGATCACGGGCACGCCCGGCTTGATAATGCCGGCTTTCTCCGCCGCGATCTGCCGCACGGTGTTACCGAGCAGATGCGTGTGATCGCGGCTGATGTTCGTGACGCACGTCGCGACCGGCCGGCAGACATTCGTCGAATCGAGCCGGCCGCCAAGGCCCGTCTCCAGCACGGCGATGTCGGCGTCGCGGTCCAGAAAATAAAACCACGCCAGCGCCGTCGCGATCTCGAAATAGGTCGGCGGCATCCGCTGCGGCAACCGGTCCATCTCCGCCACCGGCCCGCGCACGCGGTTGATCAATTCAACCAGCTCCGCTTGCGACGGCCGGCGGCCATTCACCGTCATGCGCTCTTCGAACGACGTGATGTGCGGCGAAATGTAGAGTCCCGTCTGATGCCCCGCGGCGGCGAGAATCGCCGCGACCATCGCGCACGTCGACCCTTTTCCCTTCGTCCCGGCGACATGCACCGCCGGCAACGCCTCTTGCGGATTGCCGATGAGATTCAAGAGCCACCGCATCCGGTCGAGCTTCAAATCCTGCGCCGAGTACGCCTCGCCGTGTAGACGCTCGTAGTTGATGCGCCCGAACAGAAACTGCAGCGCCTGTTCGTAAGTTTCAAAGACCGATTCCATGCCAGCCGGATCCGAAAAACGGGATGCAATCCGCAGAATTGTAGCACCCCGCAACGGCGGCGTCTCGCCGCCGGAACCGTAGAGCAGGCGGCTCGCCTGCGTCGTTCCATGAAAAATATCCGGCCGCTTGTCACAATACCGGTGTCTCCAGCGACCTTGATGCCGAGCGGCAAACGAAACCCGCCGCAAAATCCAACAGGAGATCCTCATGAAACGCACGTTCCTGTGGCTGGGAATCGGAGGGGTGGTGTTCGCGGCGGGGGGCATGACATTCGCCCACCGCCACGAGGATGGCGAGAAAGTGAAAGTGATGTCCACCCGCGACATCGAGGAGAAACTGGACGGCAAAGAAGCCAAGGTGACGGTCGTGGAAGTTACGATCGAGCCGGGCCAATCCGGCCTGGCCCACCGTCATCCGGGGCCGGGGTTCGTCTATGTCGCAGAAGGAGAATACGAACTCGGAATCGACGATCAGCCGACGAAACGCTTCAAAGCGGGCGAGACGTTCTACGAGCCAACCGGTTGCCTGCACCGGGTCTCGAAGAACCCCGCCAAGAAAGGCAAGACCCGTCTGATCGCGTTCGTTCTCCACCCGCGCGACGTGGAAGAGATCGCCGTGCCGGAGAAAACGAAGGAATAGCACGGACGAACGAGGAACGCTCACGATTGCTGGAGAGCGACCGAGAAATTCCCTGACAAACCCTCACAAATCAGGAGAAATGCCATGAAGATCGTCGTCATCGGCGGCACCGGGTTGATCGGTAAGAAGCTGGTGCAGAACCTGCGGCAGCAAGGCCACGACGTGGTGGCGGCGTCGCCCTCAATGGGCGTCAACGCGCTCACCGGTGAAGGTTTGGCGCAGGCGCTGCAAGGCGCGGAAGTCGTCGTCGACGTGGCGAATTCGCCGTCGTTCGAGGACCAGGCCGTGCTGTCATTCTTCGAGACGTCGGGCCACAACCTGCTGGCGGCGGAAGCGGCCGCCGGCGTGAAGCACCACGTCGCGCTCTCGGTCGTCGGCGCCGACCGCCTCCCCGACAGCGGCTACATGCGGGCCAAGGTCGCCCAGGAGAAGTTGATCAAAGCCGCGTCGATTCCCTACACCATCGTCCGCGCTACGCAGTTCTTCGAGTTCGTCGGCGCGATCGCCCAATCGGCGATCGACGGGAACACGGTTCGTCTGCCGCCGGCGCTGATGCAGCCCATCGTGTCGGATGACGTCGCCGACGCGCTGGCGGACGTCGCCGTCGAGACGCCGATGAACGGCACTGTCGATCTGGCGGGGCCGGAACCGATCCGCATGGACGAACTCGCCCGCCGGTTCCTGCGCGCCACCGGAGACGAACGCGAGGTCACGACCGACTCACAGGCCCGCTACTACGGCACAGCGGTCGACGACCAAAGCCTCACCCCCGGCGAAAACCGCCGCCTCGCCACGACGCGTTTCGATGACTGGCTTGCCAAGTCCGTCGCCGGCGCGACGCTGACTCGTTGAGTTCTGCTGCTGTTGGAGTTCCGCCTTTAGGCGGTCTTCGCTGCGACTCGCTCGACCGGCTAAACCGGGACTCCAGCCACGCGCTTCAACTGCCTTCACGATCCTCGAACGGCAAATCCGTCCGTGGCTCGGCACCGAGCCACAGGACGTTGCCGTCGGGGTCGGCGAACTTCATCTCATACGCCCACGAAAAATTCCGCGGCTCCTGCCACACCGGCACGCCGCGGCGGCGATACTCGTCAAACACCGCCGCGTCCTCCACCCCGATCCACACCCACGCGCCCGGCGTCCCGTGCCCGTTCTGCGACAACATCAGCGCACACCCATCCCGCGACACGGAACAAATCCCACTCCCCGGCTCGCCGCCCCAATCGAGTTGAAAACCGAGCGTTTCGGTGTAGAAGCTGAGGCTGCGGGCCAGATCCCGCACGGGGAGGATGGGGATGGTGCATTCGACCTGACTCAACGGTAGATTCATCGGCACTATTCGTAGTGTGTCACTGGCAGCTTTAATCTGTCAGTGCGGATTGCATTGCACACACGCAAACGAAAACTACTTCTCTATTAGGTCGACACTCTTATAGATTGCTTTAGGGTCATCAGGTTGAAGGGCCCAACGATAAGCGGGATGAACCTCCCAATGATAGCCAAAATCTGCGATTTCACTGGAGAGATATCTATTCTCTTCAAAGTAATATCGAATTATTTTGTCATCATTATCTCGACGCGCAGTCAAGAAATTGATCTTGTACAGGAACGCTGCCAGTTGCTTAGGGGTAGCTACGCGGTAGTTAGCAAATTGGAATTCGCCTTGCTCGGCGATGCGCTTGATCTTCCGAATCAACTCGTCATTTGAAAAGAGGTATGACTCTTCGGCGGTTCTTGACTTTCGAGACGGCTTCATGTTTAGGATAAGTCTCTCGATCTGGGGCAGTTCAGATCTAAATTCATTGATGGTATCCTGGATTCTTCCTTGGGAATACTCTTCGAACACGGCTTTAAGGTGTTCGGTCATTATTTTGCTGCTCTGATAATCTCGGGCAACTCTGGCAGCCAGTGTGCATAACTTCACAAGATCGCGAGGTCGCTTTCGAATTAGCGACATGAGAACACGGTGGATCGGAGCGTTCTCCCATTTTCCCATTCCGCGAAACTTTTCCTCGAAGATTGAATCCAAGTACGTTGCAAGCTGATGCTGGTCGTACTTCATGAGCTGTGAGTCTTGGATTGTCCTGCCAAAAAAGGTTTCTATTCTCTTCACGAGCAAGACAAATATTTCGTGGTTGGTCCATGCCTGCCACAAAACTGAGCCTTCAATTTTATCTGTTGATTCGTCAGCGGTGCGAACAAGATAGTAAACGTCTGAACGAAGGCTAATTCTAAAGCGAATGCCAGAGTTTTCTGCTACAATGTCCCTCACCGCATTCAATAGTGCTGATATTTTTACGATATCTTCTCTACGCCCCTGCCACCCTCGATCAAGGTCGTCGATGTAAATATTAATAATCCTGCTTTCTAGGAAGCGTTCAACAACAAGGCGTTTTGCGGAGTCTAGCTGAAGGTGTTCTGAGTTGTGGAATGTTGAGCGAAGTAGTTCAAGAATATTTCCACCTAATCGTTGAGCTTTTCCCGCAATTGTATCGTCGTCTTTTCCAAATGATGTCAGTACCTTGCGAGCTATAATTTCGGACAGACCATTTTTCCATTGGCGGATCAATTGCAAGAAATTAGATGTGTCTCCGCCAATCTCGGCAATATCATCGGGCTTGATTAGTATCGACAGCCTGTGTTTATCATTGTCCTCGCTCATGGCAATTCGAAATAGAGCGGACTTGCCAATTCCTTTGTGGCCGACGAGTATTCTGAGCGCGAGGTCTGTAGTGAAATGATCATAAACTGATGTCTTGACGTAGTACTCTCGAAGACGGGAAATGTCCTCGAAGTCGGCTGCCTCATCGCCGAAAAGCCGTTGAATTTCGTTTTCAGAGAAGGTCAACAATGATTGTGTCATAGTGTGTCCAGCGGTCGCAATGGCAGCCACATGAAGACATGTAAATACACGTATCAGTGCGAGTATACACATGATCCGACCAGGAGGCAAGCACGTCCGTTCACCATCCGTAGGCGCGATACCCCAGCCCAAACGTCTCTGCCACCGCTTGGTTCGTCACCTGCCCGGCGTGCAGGTTGATGGCGTGCGTGAAGCGGCATCAATCCATGGTGCATCCTGCATCAGCATTATGCTAAAATGTCGAGCAGAAATGACAGCGCCGAAGCCGAACGAACATGAATCGTACAATCGTGAAATCGACCGTGGGCAGCGATGGGGTGTTGCACTTGGATTTGCCGCTTGGCGCCAAAGAAGCCAATGCCGAAGTCCAGATCACGGTGGAACCGGTTGCCAAGAAGCCGATGACGCCGGAGGAATGGCGAGTTTGGGTGCAATCGATGGCGGGCAACGTCACCGACCCGACCTTTGAACGTCCGCCGCAAGGGGAGTACGAAGTACGGGAACCGCTCCCGTGAAGTATCCGTCACCTATGCTTCCGGTTCGGATCATGTGCCGAACTTAGCGTATCTCAGCCCAAACGTCTCCGCCACCGCTTGGTTTGTCACTTGCCCGGCGTGTAGATTGATCGCGTGGGTGAAGCCGGGGTCGGTGGCCGTTAGTTTCGTCAGGCCGAGGTTGGCGAGTTTTAGCACGTAGGGGAGCGTCACGTTGCACAGGGCGTAGGTGCTGGTGCGGCCGACGGCGCCGGGCATGTTCGTCACGCAGTAGTGGACGATGTGGTCGACCACGTACGTGGGGTGCGAGTGAGTCGTCGGCTTCGTCGTTTCGATGCAGCCCCCCTGGTCAACGGCGACGTCGATGATCACCGCGCCGGGCTTCATCAGTTTCAGGTCGGCCCGGCTCACCAGGCGCGGGGCGCGGGCGCCTTCGATCAGCACCGCGCCGATGACGAGATCGGCCAGACGCAGTTGCTCGCGGATGTTGTGCCGGTCGCTATAGAGGGTGTTGACGTTCGGCGGCATGATGTCTTCCAGATACCGCAACCGGTCGACGTTGATGTCGAGGATCACGACGTCGGCCTGAAAGCCGGCGGCGACGCGGGCCGCGTTCTTGCCGACCACGCCGCCGCCGAGAATCGCAATGTGGGCCGGGGCGACGCCCGGCACGCCGGCCAGCAGGATGCCGCGGCCCAGTTGCGGGCGTTCGAGATACTTCGCCCCTTCCTGGATGCTCATGCGGCCGGCGATCTCGCTCATCGGCGTGAGGCACGGCAAATCGCCCTTCGGCCCGCGCAGCGTTTCGTAGGCGATCGCCGTGACGCCGGTCGCCAGCACGGCCTTCGTCAGTTCTTCGCTCGCCGCGAAGTGAAAGTATGTGAAGACCATTTGCCCGGCCCGCATCAGCGGCCACTCGGCGGGCTGCGGTTCTTTCACTTTGACGATGAGTTCGGCGAGGCCGTAAACCTCGGCGGCCGACTTCGCCAGCTGCGCTCCGGCGTCGAGGTATTGATCGTCGGGAATGCCGCTGCCGAGCCCCGCGCCCCGTTCGATGATGACGCGATGCCCGGCCCGCGTGAGCTCTTCGACGCCGGCGGGAATCATGCCGACGCGGTATTCATCCTGCTTCACTTCCCTGGGCACGCCGATCTGCATGGGAGTCCTTTCGAAGAGTCGATGGAGTCAAAGCGAGCCGTTGAGCATCCATTGCACAAAGAGCGGGCAGTCAAGCTTGTTGACGAACTGGCTCTGATTTTGGCTTATTAAACATTCCCCGCCAGCCCAGTTTGCGCCAAGTGGTGAAAATTGTCTTCGCGACGAGTTTGGAAATGGAATGCTGCGCGCCGGGCGACAGCGAACGCGCACGGGGCCGCCACGATTCGGATTTCAAACAGCATCCCTGCGCGCGATTCGCGTCCTTTATAAACGTCCGATTCTGTTACAAATGGCCCCGAAAACGTAACGAAACCGAGCGCGCCTTCACAAACAACTTGTTGCGCAACCCCGTCCGGTCAGGTGGAAGACCGAGATTCTCCTTCGCAGGAACGACTCATGATTCCGCAGCACGCGGCTCATCCCGGCCCCACAGCAGAAACAACGCGGCGACGGCGATCAGGGCCGGAACGCCGGCGGAGGCGAGGACCGTGTCGTACGATTTGGTCGCGTCGATCTGGTGGCCGAAGTAGGAGTGCAGCGGCGACGTCGTGATCCAGGCGATCGTGCCCAGAAGGCCGGAGACCTTGCCCATATTCTTCGTCGAGAGGTCTTGCGCGAACGAATAGAAGCACGGGAAAAGCGCCAACAGGCCCGCTCCCGCGAGATAGAGCGAGACTTCGAGCACGCCGCCGCGCTGCATCCAGGGGATGGCGGCGAGCAGGCCGGCCAGCAGGCTGCCGAGCGTGAAGACCGTCAATCGCGAACCGGTGACCGACATCCCGCCGCGCAGCAGCCGCGCCGAAAGAAATCCGCCGCCGAGGCAGCCGACGTCGGTGGCGACGTTGTACCAGGTGACGATATTCAGCATCTCCCCTTCCGTGTAGCCGCGGCCTTGCTGCAGGAACTTCGGCAGCCAGACCCGCGTGAGATGCCACGCCGTGTTGATGCAGATCACCACGATCACCAGCGCCAGGAACCGGCGGTTGCCGATCAGCGCGAGGATTCCTTCGGACTTTTGAGTTGGGTCATCCGTGGCGGTTTTCTCCGGTTCCAGATCGCGGGTGCGGACGGAGAGGAGCCAGAACGCGATCCACACCAGGCCGATGCCGCCGATCACGACAAACGGCAACCGCCAACTGTCGGGATCGGAGCTGAGCATGAGCTTCATGATCTGCGGCGTGACAATGGCTCCGATCGCCGTGCCGCTTTGCAGCACGCTGTTGCCGAGCGTGCGGTCTTTCGGTTCGAGCAGCCGCTGCGTGGTTTTCAGCGCGCACGGCCAATGCCCGGCTTCGAACAGGCCGAGCAGCATCCGGCAGACGAACAGCCCTTCGTAATTGAAGACCAGCCCGGTCGCCATGCCGGTCGCCGACCACGCGAACAGCACCGCCGGGTAAAGCCACCGCGTGTTGATGCGATCCGCGAGGATGCCGAACACCGTCGCCCCAACGGCGAACGCCCAGCCGAACGCCCACTCCAGTCGGCCGTACTGCTCGTCAGTCAGCTCGAACCGCTCGGTGATCCGTTTCGACGCCGTGTTGAGCGTCTGGCGGTCCATGTAGTTGATCGAACTGGCGAACAACAATAGCGCGCAGACCCACCAGGTCCAGAGTCGGGAACGGGAAGAATCGGCGGCGTCGAGTGACAAAGCGCGGTCCGTTCAATTCAGGGGGATTCGGTCACGCAAAGCCGCGGTTGGCAACCGCGGGTTTTCTTCAGCGTCGTCGTTCGGAAAACCGCGGATGCCATCCGCGGCTTTAGAAATGACAAACTCGCACTCGCACAGCGAGTACACTACTTCGCTTCGTCCCAGCTCTTGCCGTCCCAGGCGATCATCCGTTCGACGAGCGAGACCACGCCGGCGGAATACGTCGCGAAGAGGTGTTCGCCTTTCTCAGCCGTCGCGTGTTGCGGCGAGCCGATGTGGCCCGGCACGGTGCGGTCTTTGGTGATCCAGCCGCGGTAGGCCGGTTCGAAGGCGAAACCGAAGTCGACGGTTTTTAAATCTTTCACGTCGCCGATGACGAGTTGCGGGGCGATGCGGAGCACCATCGACGTTTCCCACTCGCAGGCGTGACCCATCTGGGTCTGCACGAGGTCTTTCCGCGCGGCGTTGGGATTGCCGAGGTCCCAATACGTCGAGCCGAGCAGCAACAAGTCCTTCCGCTCCCGGTGCCGTTGCCGGACTTCGAAGACGACCTGCTTGGCCGGCGTAACGTTGCCGCCGTGGCCGTTGATCAGCAGCAGCCGCTTGAAGCCGTGGCAGAGCATGTTCTCCATCAGCTCGTTGAGCAGATCGAGATAGAGCCGCGGTCCGGCGGACATCGTGCCGGGGAAATCCATGTGATGATGCGAGTTGCCGTACCACATCATCGGCGTGAAGAGGGCTTTTTCCTTGAGCGGCTCGCTCGCCCGCCGGATGACCTCGCCGAGCAACATGCTGTCGGTGAACACCGGCATGTGGTGCCCGTGCTGCTCCAGCGCGGCGATGGGAATGACGACGGGCGTATCACGGGACAACTTGTC
>CAZDGB010000250.1:0-11346 GCA_964504645.1 uncultured Planctomycetaceae bacterium
GGCTTGCCGAAGCTGGGGTAATACGCCCCGCGGATGAGTTGATACGCCGGCTTCGTGTGGCAATCCGACGTGTAGACGTTGCCGTACGGGTCGATGGCCATGCCGAATGGGTTGACCTGTCCGTGGGTGTAATACTCGATGTGCGAGCCGTCGGGCTTGAGGCGGTAGGTGTTGCCGGAGTTGAAGTGTTCCGGCTTGCCGTCTTTGCCTTCGATGGTGGAATCGTTGCGGAAGCCGTGGCAGCCGTAGACCCAGCCGTCGATCCACCAGTTGAGCGAACTGCACATGCCGTGCGTGTCGACGGTGTCCCATTTCTGATAGTAGGCCTCTTTGCCGTCGGCTTTCAGATCGCCGTTGCGGTCGGGGAAGAAATACAGATTCGGAATGCTGTAGGCGAGAATGCCGTCGTGCAGCGGGACGATGCCGATGGGGATGTTCAGCCCGTCGGCAAACGTCTGAGCCTTGTCCGGCACGCCGTCGTCGTCGGTGTCGAGCATCACCTGGATCGTGTCGCGGCCGACTTTCCCCTCTTCGACCGGCCACGGATATTCGACCGACTGCGTGAACCACAACCGCCCGGCGGCGTCGAACTTCAAATTCATCGGCTTGCGGCAGACCGGCTCCGCCGCGATCAGCTCGATCTTGAACCCCGGCGGCAGATGAAACAACTTCAGTTGTTCTTCCGCCGAAATCGGATCGGTCGGCGCGACGAGCGGCTGAGCCGAAAGCGGCGCGGCGAAACAAAAGAAAACGATCAGCGACACACAGGAGCGCAGTCTCATCCGAGAGCCTTTCGCGAAGGAGATGGAGCAATCCAGCATAGCCGCTGGCGTTCGGGCATTGAAGAAGAAAGAGCCTCGCGCAGAGAACGCAGAGGTCGCAGAGGGAGAAGGAGAGAAATCCTTCCCTCGTGTTCTCCATATCTTGGTCTTTCTCAGCGACCTCTGCGTTCTCTGCGAGAGATCGTCTTTCAGAACTCCCCCACGATTTCGCCGCCGGCGCGGGTGCCGAGGGATTTGCGGACGGTCTCGTCGATGTTTTGGGAGACGAAGCGGACGCGGCCGTCCATTAGAAGGAGATGGACGCCGCCGACGTGCCGGCTTTTGAACGACAGCTCAATGTTGTCGGTCAGTCCCGTCGGATTGAACAGGTTGAGGCCGACGCCGAGCGAGCCGAGGAATTCGGAGGCATCATCGGAATCCGGCGTGTTGTTGCGGCCGAGGTCGTCGGAGCCGATAGACCAGTGATCGACGTGGCCCGATTCCGAGACGACTTCTCCGACACCCACCGTGTTCGACGAGCCGTCGAGAAAATCCCGCATGCGAGTGCTGCTGATGCGGTAGAAGGAACCGTCGAGCCCTTCCGGCCCGATGCCGTTCGCACTCAGCGCGTCGTCAGTCGTCCGCAATCCGGACGCACAGGCTGTGTAATCGCAGGGAACCCGGCGGACGATGTCCTCGATATTCTCCCGTGCATCGGGCGAATTGCTGGACGGGCAGCGGAAGACCGGCAGCGTGACGCCCAAGGCCGCCTCATAGGCCCCGGTCCGCCAGATGGAGGTGGTCAGAGTCGTGGGCGACCGCGCCGGGATCGTGTTGTACAACGGGGCTTGATCCAATTGCGGCAGCAGGTGATAACTCCAGCCGGTGCCGAGCGGCCAGTGGTAGCCCATGGGAAAGACGCCGAACGAATCATGATAGTTGTGCAGCGCCAACCCGATCTGCTTGAGATGGTTGCGGCATTGCGTCCGCCGGGCGGCTTCGCGGGCCTGCTGCACGGCGGGCAACAGAATCGCGATCAGGATCGCGATGATGGCGATTACGACCAACAGCTCAATCAGCGTGAAGGCCGAACGTCGACGAAATCCCGCAGTCGGTGACATGGCCCGCCTCTCCCAGGGATGACTGCACACAATTTCATAAACTACGATTCCCAATGCAAGTCGAGCCGTCTTCAAATTCTTCGAAACCGCGGTGGATCACCCGTACTAGGCTCGTGTGGGCCGGCTTGCTGGCGGGACTGGTGTTCGCGTGGGGTTCGGATCACCAACCGGCGGACGCGACGCGGCCGATGGTGTGGCACGAGCCGGCATCACCCAACGCGGGAACGACGGCGGAGTTCCGCCTCGCGAGTTTCAACATTCACGGCGGCAAGGGAACGGATGGCGTACGCGATCTGGCGCGCATCGCCGCGGACTTGCAGGACGTCGATTTCGCGGCGTTGTTCGAGGTTCATGCCGACCCGTGGAACCGGTTTTCGGATCAGGCTGTAGAGTTGGGCGAGCGGCTCGGATTGCGTTCGGCGTTCTTTCCGACGGAACACACCTGGTGGCGCGACGGCTTCGGCAATGCGCTGTTGACCTCCGCCGACGACGTCGCCGTGCAGCGCATCCCGTTAGTTGGCACGCGTGGCAAGGCATTTCGACAAGCCGTGCTGGTCGACGTTCCCTGGAACGGCCGCGTGATTCACATCGTAATGGTCCACGTTGACAGCGGCCGCGATCGCGAACGGCAACTCGAAACGGTGATTCGCCTCTTCCAGTCGTTGGAAGCTCCGGCCATTCTGATGGGCGATCTCAACTCCCGGCCCGACGATCCGCGGCTCAAAGCGTTGCTCTCGGAGGACGGCATCGAAAACGTGCTGTCCAAACTGGGCGACAAATCCCCGACGGAAAACATCGACTGGATCATCATCCGCGGGCTGGAGTGCGTCGAAGCGGCGTACCATCACAGCGGCGCGTCGGATCATCCGGTGGTGAAAGCGACGCTGCGCTAATTCGACTGCGGACATTATCTGCTCAACTCAGATGATGCACCGGCTGCAGGCCGTAGACCGGCGTCGCCAGTCCAACCTGCCGGGCTTTGAGTTGCAGCGCGAGATACAGAGAATAATGCCGCGACTGGTGCAAGTTGCCGCCGTGGAACCACAGGCCTGACTGCTGCGTCGGCTTCCACATGTTCCGCAGCTCGCCTTCCCACGGGCCGGGGTCCTTCGTCGTGTCGGAGCCGAGGCCCCAGCACTTCCCCACACGGTCGGCGACGTCCTGCGAGATCAGCCGCGCGGCCCAATTGTTCATCGAACCATAGCCTGTGGCGTAAATGATCAAATCCGCCGGGAGCGTCGAGCCATCGGAGAGTACGACCGAGTCCGGGCGAATCCGCTCGATGTTCACACCGCTGCGGAGCTGGATGCTGCCGTTCGCAATCAGTTCCGACGCGCCGACGTCGATGTAGTAGCCGGAGCCGCGCCGCAGATACTTCATGAACAATCCCGACCCGTCGTCGCCGAAATCGAGCAGGAATCCCGCCTGCTCCAGCCGGCGATACAAGTCCGCGTCGCGCCGCCGGATTTCCTCATAGAGCGGTTTGTGGAGATCGGGCAGCAGGCGATACGGAATCGACGCGAACAACAAATCGGCGATATCCGTCGTGATGCCGTTCCGCACGGCCTGCTCGGAATAGAGGCCGCCGAGCACCAGTTCCATCAGCGATTCGGATTTCGCGACGTGCGTCGACGAGCGCTGGATCATTGTCACATCGGCGTCCTGCTCCCAGAGCGCGGCACAAATGTCGTGCGCCGAATTGTTCGAGCCGACGACGATACACTTCCGGCCGCGGTAGTTTTCCAGCC
The DNA here is from genome assembly GCA_964504645.1 of uncultured Planctomycetaceae bacterium. Taxonomy (GTDB): domain Bacteria; phylum Planctomycetota; class Planctomycetia; order Planctomycetales; family Planctomycetaceae; genus CAZDGB01. Next base: position 3,631 of record CAZDGB010000250.1, read on the forward strand.
CGCGGAACTCGCTCGAATGAAACTGCTCGCCGCGAAACGTCTCGGCGCCGGGGAGCTTCGGCACGTTCGGCATCCCCGACATGCCCGTCGCGAGAATCAATTGCTTCGGCCGCAGCACGACCGGCCGGCCGTCGCGTTCGACGGTGACCGTCCACTCCTGTGCCGCGGCATCGTACTTCGCGCTGCGGCAGACGGTCGAATGCCAGTAGTTCAACTCCATGACTTTGACGTACATTTCCAGCCAATCGCCAATCTTGTCCTTTGGCGAGAAGACCGGCCAATGGTCGGGAAACGGCAGGTACGGCAGATGGTCGTACCACACGGGATCGTGCAGGCAGAGCGATTTGTAGCGGTTCCGCCACGAGTCGCCCGGCCGCGGATGCTTTTCGATGATGATCGTCGGCACGTCGAGCCGTTTGAGCCGAGCCCCGAGCGCGATGCCTCCCTGCCCGCCGCCGATGATCACGCAGTACGGCTGCTGCTCGTAGCCCAACTCGGCTTCATGCTTCGTCTTCGCCTCCAGCCACGATTGCCGCTGCTTGTGGACGCCGTGCTGCGTTCCCTTCGGCCGCGTCGCGCCGTGCGGCTCTGCGTGGCCTTTGAGCTCCGTCATCGTCGTCAGCAGCGTCCAGCAGCGGCCGGCTTTGAGCCGCAGATAACCCTTCCCGCGGGCGCCTGACGTTTCGAACGTGAACCAACCGGCGACGACGCCGTCGTCTTCCGTCGCCTCGCCAGCGATCTGCCACCCACTCGGCCGCGCGGCGGGAACCGTCGCGGCGAGCATCGCCTGAATGTCGGCCTTTCCTTCCGCCGTGGTGATGTTCCACGAAAACGAAACGAGATCGCGCCAGTAGCAGTCGTCGCCGAACAGTTCGATTGCGGCGGACCAGTCGTTGCTTGCCAACGCGGCCTCCCAGCGGGACAGCCAGGCGGAGACCTGTTGGGACAACGAATCCGGAGAATCGGACATGAAGCGCAATCCTTTCGACGAGCGTTTTCGGAGGAATGCAGCACAAGAACAGGAAGTTGAAGGCTATCCGCCGGCGGTCCGGGCGATGAACAGGATCCAAATCACGAACGCCAGCACGGCCCACCACCATTCGAACGGCGTCATCGAGCGCTTGACGGTTGGCATGATCGCACTCCGAACAGATAGGATGCGGGGCGACAGAAATTATCTTAACACAACCCGCCGTTCATCCAACGGGAATCGTGAATCGCCATCTGTTGCTCGCCGTCGTCCTCGTCCTGGTCGGGTTGCCGCTCACACTGCTCAGTCTGCGCGATTTCCAAAGCGATGCAACGGTGCCGCTCGACAATTTGAATCTGTCGGTTCGCGGCGCGCTGAAGAAGCTGCCAGGCGTGACGGAGGTCGAAGTGCATCGCGTGCTCAAACCGACGCACCGGCTGATTCATCTACGCGATGCGCCGGAGTCAAACGCCTTGACGAAGGAACAAACGGAGATTCTCCGCGAGTTGATCCGCCATCACGGCTTGAAGCGGATTCACGTCGCCGGCGACCCGAACCGTTTCGCCGCGCTGCAGGATGATATCGAAATCGTGCCGATCGAAAGTTTCGACAAACCGGAGACGCTGGCGGGCGGACTCCTCAAGCAAGGGAAACTATCGTTCGTGATTCTCGACGGCGAACTCGATCTGACCGATGCGGTGCAAAAGCTCACTGGCGGGAAGGGCGAATCCATTCGCGTCACGACGCAGAGTTATCCGGAAAAAGAGCCACTGCGAACCCGCAAGCGTTGAATCATTCACCGCAACACGGGCAAATGTCCGGGACGAGGACCGTCAGCGTCGCGGAGTACGACGTCGCTTCGTATCCTTCCCCTTTCTCGTCCGTCTTGTGATGCACGGCGACGAGATAGTAGTTCCCTTCCTTCGGCGTGAACGATGCGCGGCCGTTCGCGTTGGTCCGGCGTTCGTATTGTTCGTCGAAGCCCTCGGCGAGCGTCGTGCCGCGGGGAATGAACGAGACGCGGGCGTCTTCCAGCGGTTTCCCGCGCAGCAACACCTTGACGCGGATCGGGATCTCCGGTCCCATCGGCGTAACGGGGTTCGCTTCCGGCACGAGCTCCAGCGGATGGCCGAGCACTTTGTCGAACCCCGGATTGTCTTCCGGCACCGCGTCGAGCTTCGAGCTGACGACGAAACATGTCTTGCCGCTTTTGATCGACCGGACCGGTTTGCCGTGGTTGACGATCTGATCCTGAAAATGTTCGACGAGATGCAGGCCCGCTTCCGCCGGGAGGAATTTGCCCGACCAGAAACCTTCCTTCGGCGTGTAGCCGGCGTCGATCAGCCGGTCTTTGAGATCGTATTTCGCGCCGATCGGAGCGTGGAGTTGCAGCGTGGCGTTCGTCAGCGACGCCTTGCTGGCGAGCTTGAAATCGCGGTGGTCGTTGCCGTGATTGCCGAGCATCAGGTCGATGAACACACCGTTGCCCGGCCGCGTGACGCTGGTGTTGGTCTGGACCCAGGTGTCGTGGGCCGATGCGGTCAGCGGCAGGAGGACCAGCGACAGAAAAAAGGCGATGTGATACATGAGATATGGTCTTTCAGAAAAAAGAAGCCCAGGGATAGCAATCCCTGGGCTTCCGGGAACGATCAAAACTCGCCAAGGACTTCGCTGCCGGTGCGGGTGGCGAGGCCGCGCCAGATCGACAGGTCGATGTTGTCGCTGACGAACCGGACGCTGCCGTCGCAGAGAAGCGCCATCACGCCCCCTGTGTGCCGGCTGCGGGCCGCCGTGTAACCGGAATTATGGCTGGTATTGCCGCAATCGAACGTCTTGGCATTGGGCGTCAGGCCGTGGTTGTAGATCGTGTCGCCGTAGTGCCCGTTCATCCATTTTGCGCCGCGGATTCCCTTCCAGTAACCAGTCACCGGCGGAGGGAAGACGCAATTCGGCGGCCCCGCATCCACACCGGTAATCGTGTCATTCTGGCCGCCGTTCATGTTCAACACTTGCTGATCGTACTTGGCGGGCGGAGTGCTGCCGGGAATCGACGGCGCCGATGCCGACCCGCTGCCGCCGCTGAACCCCATGCCGAGAATCTGCTCGCTGACGGCGACGGTGTTCGACATGCCATCCGTCACATTGCGGAACTTCATCGTCCCCAGCGTGCGGACGTCGAACATCACGCCGTCGCCCAGGCGGATGAACCGCGAGCGGGCATCGGCCCCGCTGCCGGAGCAGACGACATAGTTCGTCGGCGCGTAGGTGTTGCCGTCCACCCGCGCGAAATCGCTCGGGCAGATGTACTCGGGAATGATCGTCATCGCGGCGAGAACATTTTTGGCGTACGGCGCGACGGGCGGCTCGACGAACGTCGGCGCCGTGTTGAAGTCGATCAGGTTGTAGAGATTCGCGTCGTCCATGTAGGGCAGAATCGCCGCGTGGGCCGAGAAGACCATCGGGAACCCGACGCGGCCCGGCGGGAAGCTGCCGTGCGACGATTCGTAATTGTGAATCGCCAGCCCGATTTGCTTCAGATTGTTGCGGCACTGCGTCCGCCGCGCCGCTTCGCGGGCCTGTTGCACGGCGGGCAACAACAGTGCAATCAAAATGGCGATGATGGCGATCACCACCAAGAGTTCGATCAACGTGAATCCGCGCGTACGGCGGAGATTGGGCGTTCGAAAAAACATGAAATCCCCCTGGGGTTCGAGAGGCCGGATGAAAGTCCGCGCTGAGACGTCATAACGTCGCCGCGCTGCGCGAATCATGGCGCCGCGGCGCGCAAACGGTGGCACAGACATTCTTGTCCGTGTGCCCGGACGAAACGTCCGAGCAACCGTAGCCGAGTCCCTTCAGCCCAGCAGCGACTTCGGCGGGGGGAGCGGCGGGGGAAGCAGTTCGCCGCAGGAAGAGTCATCGAACAGCAGGCAATCGTCCGAGGACGGCCCGTCGTGCGACACGGCGCACAGCGTCACGATCATCCGCGGATCGGCGCAGCGCATCACCATCTGATGATCCTGCCCGCCGCACGGGCAGCCGTCGCGGAACGCCGTCAGCGTGTCTTCTTTTACCGGCGTCGCTTTTGCTGCCCGATCGCTATGACAGGAAGCGGCAGCTTTCTTGGTCGCCGCGGTTTTCCCGGCGCAGCAACTCCGCGCTGCGGCCGCGCTCGGCTTCGTGCAGCAGCAGCGTCCGACGCGCCGCATTGACGGAGCGCACCCGCAACGGGAGGTCTGACTCGCACATTCTGAAGGGGACGCTGGGGTCGTCGTCGCGAGCATCAGCGAGAGGTTCGGCAAGCCGATCTGCCCGAAGAACACGGCGAGCAGAATCAAGGCCCGCAGGCCGCGACACGCCGCCGAAGACGATCGCGCCACCCATCGGGGCGCGAACCGCAACACGCTCGGTGGCTGGCAGGCGGGAACCATCAAGGCAGGCGCTTCAGGGAGGACCGAACAACCGTGCGCCTAGCAGACTACCGCCGCGGTGCGGCGCTGGCAAGGAAAACGGGAGGCTTGTTGATTCCGGCCTGGTTTTCAGCCCGCGAGATGCGAGAGGCCTCAATTCAGGATTGCGCTCGCGACATCAAGGACGTAATCGAGAATTGGAAACCAAGGCTGCTCCATCACCCAATCGGAGTTGCGCCATGTCCATTTCATCACAACCAGCCATAAACACGGAAAGATGATGGCCGCGAATAACATCACCCAAGACGCTTTCGACGCGGTCCAGTGCCATGGCACCCACGACAAAGGATCGGGCGGACTTTGATCTGGCTTCTCGTTCATGTCGCCATCCTCCCGCTCGGGACGGTGTGCGTCAATCTCTTGATGTTTTCAACTTGATCACCAAGGTTCCGGTTTCACTTTTACTTCGTCCGATCCAGATAACTCTGCAAAATAATCTGCGCCGCGAGGCCGTCGAGGCGCGCCTTGTTCTTGCCCGGCGATTCACCCAGCGACCAGAGGAGCGTCTCGGCCTGGGCGGACGAGTAGCGTTCGTCCCAATAGACGACCGGCAACTGCGTCGCCGTCCGCAGCCACTCGCCGAACTTGCGCGTGAGCGCCGCCTGCTGGCCTTCCTCGCCGGATTGATTCATCAGCGGCAAGCCGACGACGAAGCCCCGAATGCGGTAATCGGCGACCAGTTCCCGAAAATGCTTCGCGTCGAGTTCCGGCGTGCGGGACGTCCACGTCTCCACCGGCACGGCGATCGTCTGCTCGGCGTTGCAAGTCGCGATGCCGATCCGCCGTGTGCCGTAATCCACGCCGAGCAGCGCTCCGCTGTTCGGGAATTCGCTCGGCGTGGAGGCGGCGTCGGACATGAGAACATCTGAGAGAATGACTGAAGGTTCAAACGGAATTATATCAACCCCCCGGCGAGCGTCGCGGCGTCAGCCCGACGTGTTCTTCATCGCGACCATGCGGCGCCGAAAAGCCCGCATCGCCGGGCGTCTCATGCCGATCTGCCGGAGCGGACGGCGTCGTTCGCAGCGAAGCCGCGCTTCGCGCGGGGCGTCTTCCCCGCGCGACCTTCGGTTTGCGTTCCAGCAGAATCTCGCGCAAAGGCCGGATCAAACCGAGCCGCTGCCAGATGTGGAAATATGCATAGACCGTCTGCCAGGCGGGAAAGTCGTGCGGCAGCATCCGCCAGACGCAACCGGTCTCCCAACGGTAGTTGATGGCGTTCACCACGTCGCGGAGCGGCGTCTTCCGCTGCCGCCCCGCTGCGGCAGCTGGCGGCAATAACTCTTCGAACCGGGACCACTGCGCATCGGTCAGGTCGCTCGGGTAACACATGCGTTTCGGCGATTTCATCGAAACCAGCTCCGTGAGTTGAAGTGAGAGATCGCCTGCCTTGGCAGAAAAGTTCCAAATCTCAAAATCCAAATTCCAAACAAGTTCCAAGGAAAACCAAGCTCCAAAATCATCTCCGGCCTCATTCCGTGAAATTGGAACTTGAGAGTTGGAGCTTGTTTGGAACTTGGCCCTTGGAACTTGGAGCTTACCGCTCGTCATCGAAAGTCGCGGGCCGGTCGGGATGGCGCCGCAGGTCGTCGAGGCCCGGTTTTATCCAGCGGCGGCAGAGTTCCGTCATGGGAATGCGTTGCCGCGCGGCCTCCTGTCGAATCGCCTTCCATTCGGAGAGCGGCACGAACAGTGAAATCTGCTTGCGAAGTTCAGTCATGGGGACTCCTGGAAGAGGAAGCCAAACCACGGATCACACGGAAGAAGAACAGCAGAAGTCCGCTCGAACATCACGCCGGTAAAAGTCATTTCACGATCATGGCTCCACGTCTTTTCCGTGTGCTTCGTTTGTTCCGTGGTTTTTGTTTTTCTTCGCGAGCGGGTTCAGCTTGTCGGTCGCGCGTCGCCGCCGTTTGCGAGGCTTGGCGGTGTCGTCTCCGTGTTCCAGGCGGCGAAGGCGTTCGATGTCGTGGCGATTGAGAGACGGGTTGTCCCATCGGACGTGCACTTCGCGGACCATGGCGAAACTCCTGCTGGGGAATCACTTAGGAAAATGCGTCGATTTGGAATTGTCGTGGAACGGAACTAATGTATACTTATCTTTCTGCAGGAGCAAGCTGAAAATATCAGGATTGTTCTTCTTCAACTGAAATGTTTAGGAATGATTTGTTCTGCGGGAGATTGAAAGTCATGACTTCCGTTTCCTCCTCGCCGCAAGCAACTGTTGGCCAACGAATTCGTGCCGCCCGGCTGCGGAAGGGATGGAACCAATTGGAGCTGGCGGCGAAGTCGGGCGTGTCGCGGACGACGCTGTATCAAATGGAACGCGGCGCGATTCCGACGCCGCGGGCCGCGACACTGCATCGGCTCGCTCAGGCGCTCGGCATCCCGGTCGGCTGGCTCGACGCGGAGGAGCCGCTGGAACCGTCGCCGGCCGCCAGCAACATTCCCTCGGAGTCGGACGGCGCACGAACGTTCGATCGGCAGACGAATCCGTTCGTGGATGTAGTGGCCCAGCAGTCGCCGGAGCTTTTCGCGGGGTTCACCGCCGAGGACTGGGACGAACTCTACAGCACGTTCGGCGTCGGCGGCGCGCTGACCGAAGAAGGCGTCTTCCAGACCGCGACCCACATCGCGAAGAAACGCGAAACCCTGCGGCGCGTTTCGATCCTCTTAGAAACGCACCTCGCCGAGCCAACAACGGCGCTGGTGGAGAGTCTGTTTCGGTTGATCGAAGTGCGGACAGAGGAAACTTCTCAATTTCACCCTGCTGTAATTCATCCTTCTTGAGGTCGCATGAGTCGTTGGCCGAACTATTGTCCCTTCTGTGGCGCACACGCCAAGATCGGCGGGACTGGTCGCAGGCACACATCGTTTGTGTGTGGTCGCTGCCATGCGGCGTACCAGGTCGAGTTTTCCGGCCCTTATCCCCGCGATCAACAGCAGGTGTGCGATAAAGAATTCGTCGAACACGGCGGGCAGTTGGAATTTTCACTTCCATCCAAGAAGTTGATCTCAAAGCGTCCAGCCAAACGTCGACCAAAGAAATAACACCCTGCGGGTCGCACCCCGCTCCGTGTCGGCTCTCCGCAAATGCCGAACGCCTCGCACTGTCGTGGGACTATGCGAGGCGTTCTCGTATATCAACGGGTTGGTGGGTTGTGTTGATTGATTTTCGCTTTGCGGGTTGTCGTGCGGATTTTAACGTGTGAGGGAGAGACGATTGAGAACCGAAGTTCACGCCGCTCTCCCGGCTGAAATCCTTTAGAAAGGAGG
>CAZDGB010000251.1:0-11297 GCA_964504645.1 uncultured Planctomycetaceae bacterium
CCTCATCCGGCCTTCGGCCCCTTCGGCCACCTTCTCCCTCCAGGGGAGAAGGGAAGCAACCAACACTACAACGCACCTGTGCGGCCCCGGCCGAGATCACAATTTTTCGAAATTCTCTCGAACCTTTTTCCACAGCCTCCCGTCTGCAGGGAAGATCAGACGATGGCGGTCATCGTCGATCATCACAGAGGATGCGGCACTTTCTCTCACCGTGCGAACCATGCGGCGCTCACTGCTGAGTTCCGATGCCCGGCCTGTGGAGACGTCGCTCTCCACCGGATGCACCGCGCGCCTCCGACGCTGCGGTTGAAGCTCGCCGAGACAAAACCGGCCGCCTTCCGATTCCGATCCCGTGGTCCAGCGGCAACGACGTCTGGCCTACACGCAGACAACGATGGTTCGAGTCCATCCGGGATCATCTTTCGCCGAACGTCGTGAGACGAAGCTCTCGACGTATCCGTCCTCGTAGAGCAGTCCGGAGTGCTCGCCACCCTGTCACGGTGGAGGTCAGGGGTTCGAATCCCCTCGGGGACGCTGTTGGCCCAATAGAGTCTGGTAGCTCGACTCCGGGCCGTTCTCACGGAGGCTCGTTTCAGAAAGGAGACGCACATGTGGGGTTCATTGGGAAGCTATGTGGATGGTTGGGCGAAGTTCGCGCTGACCATCGCCGCGGTCGGCTGGTTTGGTCTGCAACTCGCAGACCGGTACGCGCCGCGGACGGCAACGGTGACGATCGGCCAGCCGGAGATCGCGGCTGCGCGGGTCGCGCCGGACGTGGTGCAGACGGTCGCGTATGAGCCGCCGGTGGCGGTGACCGACGCGCTGTCGGCGCACTCGGCGTTCGGCGAACTGGTGCGGGAGTTCGTGCTGGCGGTCGGCGTGCTGGCCGCGAACACGTTCGCCCAGTTGGCGGCCGTACTGGTCGTCGGCGTAACGGGCGGCCTGGCGATCCGGCCAAAGGTCAACCGGTGGCGTGAAGCGCGGGCCGTACGGGCAGCGCGTCGGCGTGCCGACCGCAACGCAGCAGACCTGCGTCTGTTGGCGACCCACGCGGCCAAGACCAACGTCGCCGGCCCGTCGGTGCAGCCGCTGAAGCGGTAAGCCGGCTTGAGGTCTGAGGCGCGAGGCTTGATGTAAAACCGTAGGGTTTGCCGAGGCCCTGCGAGGCGAACCATTTTCTCGCGAAAAACGGGCAGGGTTCGCCTCGAAGACTCGTCAAACCCTACGACTCAAGTCTCGCGCCTTATCGCTCGGACACGGTCGCGCCGGGATAATAGTATTCAACAATCTCGCGGGCCGATTTGCCGGCGTTCGCGAGGCCGCGGGCGCCCCATTGGCAGAGTCCCGCGCCGTGGCCGAAGCCGTGGCCTTTCGCGACGATTTTGTCGCCGGTCTGTTTCAGCGCGAAATGCGGACTGAGTAGTTTTCCGGCCGGCAGATTTTGTCGCAGTATCATGCCGGTGACGGAAACCGTACGGCGTCCGTCACCGATGTCGAAGGCGGCAATCACGCCAGCTTGAGGTCCGGCAGTCTGGCGAATCGATTGGATGCCCGCCAGATTCTTTCCGCCCGGCGCTTTCTTCAGCGCGGCAAGCAATTCCTCGGACGTCAGTTCCGATTGCCACTGATACTTGTCCGACTCGCGGCACCAGGTGCAGGGAACCGAACGCAGCACGGCGTCGGCATCGGAGAAAATCTCGCCGCCGCGCGTCGTCGCCCCGCCGCACACCGCGGAGTAATACGTGCAGAACAAGCGCCCGTTCGCCTGGCAGACGAGGCCACGCGTCGCGGCAGCGGCTTCGCGGCTCGACGCGCTTTCCCCGGCGAGGCGGCGGCCTTTGGCATCGAGGTATTCCGCGCCGAGATACTTCTGGCTGCGAACCGTCGCGAAGACGTCGTAGTTCGCCGCCGGATCGGCCTGCTCCATCTGCCATAGTGCATAAGTCCGCGCGACGATCGCCTGTGCTTCGCGCGCCGCTGGCGGAAACTTTGCCGGCATCTCGGCGTCGATCACGCAGCTCACATACTCTTCCAGCGGCAGGACATTCACCGCCGTGAGTTTCCCGGTCGCTTGCGGATAGACGCGCACCGAGCCGTGATACGAGTTCTTATTCACCGACACGAGCGCGGCGGACTTCGCGGCGATCTCCAGCGGCTGCCGGGGGAACGTCTTGCCGCCGAACGCGATGCCGCTTTCGCCGATCGCGACATCGGTCGGTGCGAGCCGGTCGCCTTCCTGCAGGACGCGCTGCGTCTGGATGCTCCGGATCACAAACGTTCCGGCGACGCCGATTCGCAACTGGCTTGCGGGCTTCGAAGCGAGGTTGACGCGAATCTGACGCGGCGCTGTGCCGCGCGCGGCACTGGCCGCCGCGGGAATGCGCAATTCGGGCGGCGGCGCGGCATCGCGGGTGTGATTGATAAACACGACCGTGCCGAGCAGCGCGGCGCATAGCGCCGTCGCCCACAGCGGAGCCTTCGCGGAAGGTGGCCGGTCGTCCTTGAACGGCACGCGATCGCTTTCCCGAAAGGGGGATCAGTCGTTGCGCAGCTTGAGGCCGATTTCCGTGAGTTGCTGGCGGATTTCGTTCAAGGACGTCACGCCGAAGTTCTTCGTCGCGAGCAGTTCGTCGGGCGTCCGCTGGATCAGTTCGCCCACGGTCGTGATGCCGAGCCGGGCCATGCACTTCCGCGCCCGCACCGACAAATTCAGGTCGGACGTCGGGCGGCTGAGCTGAGCCTGCTCCTGCGGCGACAGGTCCAACTGCTGGAAGAAGCTGGGCGCCTGCCAGACTGGTTCCGCGGCCGTCTTCGGCGCCGCCAGTTTCTGGCCGATCGCCAAGCCGTGCGCGGCCATCAGTTCGCGGATTTCCACCAGCGATGTTTCGCCGAAGTTCTTGCCTTGCAGCAGTTCGGGCTCCGTGACATTCGTCAGGTCGCCGAGCGTCAGCAGGTTCATGCTCGCGAGGCAGTTGCGGCTGCGGACCGACAGTTCGAAGTCGGTGACCGGCCGGCTGAGAAGCTGCTGCAGCCGCGCCTCGTTGCGGGCCGTGTCGTCGTCGAACAGCATTTCGTTGTGGGCTTCGATGTCCTTCATGTACATCGTGGCCCGGATGTTCTGCGGATCGAAGGTCAGCACGCGGCGGAAGCAGAACGCCGCCGCCGGGAAATTCCCGCGGTCTTCGTACAAGAGCCCCAGGTTGATCAGCGCGCTCAAATGGAACGGCGGCTTGCTGAGGCATTGCTCGTACAGCCGGATCGCTTCCACGTCGTTGCCGTGCAGCGCGTTCTCCGCGGCGAGCCGGAACAACGCCTGCGAATGATGCGGGTCCATGTCCACGGCGCGCTCGAAATACTCGATCGCCCCGTAGGTGTCGCCGCGATCCGACAGGATGCAGCCCATTTGATAGGAGTACTCGGCCCGGCGGGCGCCTTCGGCGCCGGTTTGACGCAGCGCCTGCTCGGCTTCTTCGATCTTGCCTTGCATCCGCAGCGCCCCGGCCCGCTTCAGCGTCGCCTCGACATGGTCATAGCCCGCTTTGTCCGCGGCGGCGAATTTGGCTTCGGCTTCTTTCGGCCGGTCCAGCGACAGCAGCACCAGGCCGTGCACATAGGCCGCCACCGGGTCGCCGGACGCCGTCGCCAGCAACCGATCGGCGATGGCGTGCTGGCCGAGCAGATATGCGCCGACGCCGGCTCGCACGGTTTGCCCCTTCGACTTTCCGCTCCCCTCGACTTCGCGGATGAGGGCTTCGATCTCGATGCGGGCGGCGGCCACCTGCTCCGAGGCGATCGCCCGCCGCAATTCCTGGTATTCTTCCGTGGTCAGCGGGGTGGCCGGCTGCAACAAAGCCTTCACGTTCACCGGTTCGGTCGTCTTCGTCGTCATGGGCAAATAGTCCTTGGGAAACTCGTCGTCGGACGCCGGGCGCCGAAACCACAGATTATACGGATTTCCGCCCGGGGATCAATTCAAGCCTGTACACGCACGTTTTCGCCAGTCCCTGCCGAGCGGAAGACGGCCTGCTTGAAGTCGTACACCGGCAGGGCGGCGTCCGCTGGGCAAAGATTGGGGGCCAAGCCCAGGATCGCGTCGATCAAACCCGAGACCGGGTTCGAATCGGGTTCGGTCATCGGCAGCGGTTCCAGCCGGCGTTCGTGGCCGATCCACAAGCGGTCTTGTCGTACCAGCAGGTCGGCTTCGGCGCAATAGATCGACACATCCTCGCCGAGATGATGGGCCCGGCCGAGGAAATCGATCGTGCAGGGAATGTCCTCTCCCAGCACGGCGGAAATGCTCGCCACGATTTCCACCTGGCTGCCGCATTTCCACGTGCGGGCGAACACTTCCCGCGGCAGCAGCCCGGTCAGATGGAACAGCATGTCGATCTTGTGGCTGCCGGCGTCGCCGATGAATCCGCCCGGGTTCTGCCGCGGATCGTCGCGCCATTTCCCGTGGATCGATTGCTGCCAGAATTCCACGCAGTGCGTCTGAAACGCCCGCACCGGCCCCCAGACTCCCGACGCGATCTGTTTCCGCAGCGTGCGGAACCCCGACCAGTACCGCCGCTGATAGCCGAGCGAAAAGACCTGCCCTCGCTGCTCCGCGGCACGGGCGAGGTCGATCAATTCGAGGATCTCGGCCCGCGTATTGGCCAAAGGCTTCTCGCACAGCACATGCCAGCCGTTCGCCAGGCAGATTTTCGATTGCTCGTAGTGCAAGCCGGTCGGCGTGCAGAGCAACGCCACGTCGACGTCGCCGCGCTCCGCCAGCGCCTCGAACGACGGCGCGATGTCCGCACCGAGTTTCAATTCGTGGTTAAGCCGCTGAGCCGTCTCGGCGTGAGAGTCGAATACGGCCGTCACGATGCCGCGGCCGTCTTTATACAGATGCTCGGCGTGGTGCCGGCCCATCCGCCCGCACCCGGCGATGGCGAACCGCAACGGCGACGCAAGGGAACTCATGCGCACTCCAGCTGCTCAACGGGGAATGATATACTTGTCGAGTGGTATTGCACCGAGTGGAACCGCAGGAAGTCAAACTACGGAACACAAGAACGACACGGAAATATTTTGCTTTGGGAGCTTGGGACTTAAATTGCACATTCTGCTCTTTGATATCGACGGCACACTCCTCCGATCCGGCGGAGCCGGACAGGCGGCGATGGAGGCCGTGTTGCGGCGCGACTTTTTGCCGGAGCTGCCCGCCGTCGACATTCCGACCGCCGGCCGCACCGACCGGGCCATCTGCACCGACTTGTTTCAACAATTCGGCTTGAGCCCCCAGGACATCTGGGATCGGTTTCACGACGCCTATTGCCGCGAACTGCCCCGGCATCTCGCCGAACGCACGGGCCTTGTTTTGCCCGGCGTGCGCGAGTTGATCGCCGAATTGAAAGACCGCGACGACGTGCTGCTGGGTCTGCTCACCGGCAACTTCCGTGAAGGGGCCCGCATCAAACTCGAACATCACGAACTGCATCACCACTTCCGTTGCGGCGGCTACGGCGACAATCACCACGACCGCGACGACGTGGCCCGCGAGGCGTGGCGCGCCGTCCAGGAAATACATCCCGAAGCCGACATTGAGCGGACCTGGGTGCTAGGCGACACGCCGTCCGACATCCGCTGTGCGCGGGCGATCGGCGCGAAAGTCCTGGCCGTCGCGACGGGAATGTTTGCCGCCCATGAGTTGGCGCCCCACAATCCGCACGTCCTGCACGAAGACCTCGCGGCGACGGAAATCGTGCTGCGCGATTTGGGGCTGTAGCGTAGGCGGCTCGCCTGCGCGGATTTTCCCGTGTATGCGCACAGGCGAGCCTCCTGTGCTACGACCCTACCAGTTCGCACCGACGAAGAAGCTGAAGAGCTGCTTGATGTCGGTCGGTTCCTGCCGCAGCGGGACGGCGAAGTCGAGGGCGATGGGAACCGGGCCCATCATCGGGACGGTGACGCGGGCGCCGGCGCCAACCGAGATACGGAAGTTGTCCCACGTCGTCGTGTTATCCACCGTACCCATGTCGCTGAATGCGACGAACTTGATCATTTCGTTGGCGGTGACCGGCATCATGTATTCCACCGTGCCCAACGACTGAAACTTGCCGCCGATGTAGACGCCGGTGTCGACCGGCGACACGCCGCGGAACGCGAAGCCGCGGAACGACTGGTAACCGCCGGCGAAGAAGCGTTCGAAGATCGGCGTGCCGTTCGCCGTCGCGCCGAGCTCGCCGCGAAACATCAGCGTGTGGCGGCCTTCGCCGTCGGGCCGCTGATACGTCGTGAAATACTGCCGGCCTTCCAGTTCAAAACGGGTGTAATCGTACTGGGCAAACGCCTGCTCGACCGTGCCTGCGATGTAATGGCCTGACCCCGGCAGGAACGCGGCGTCGCGGGTGTCGTGAATCAACTGCGCCTGCACTGTCGACAGGAAATTGCTGCCCGCCGATTCCCGCAACAATTGCGGCGACGGCGTTGGAATGCTGAAGATGTCGACGTTTTCCAGCCGCAGCGACAATGCCGCCGACCATTGCTGCGTGAACTGCCGGCCGAGGCGGACGCGTCCGCCGATGCGCTGTTCGGTCCAGTTGCGGAAGTAGCGGTTGTAGTAAAAGCCGCTGACGCCGAGATTGTAATCGGTGTCCATGAAGTACGGGTCTTGCCAATCGACGAGGTAGCGGCTGACCTGGGTGCCGGGCAACGCTTCGATGCGGAACTTCTGGCCGGCGCCGCGCCACGCGTTGCCGCTCCAGATGTCGTCCCAACTCGTCGGCGGCCGCAGGATGTCGAAGTTGTTCTCGCTGAAGACGATGTTGCCCACGAGGCCGGCGTTGCTGTTTACGCCCACGCCAAACATCAAACGGCCCGTGCGGGCCTCCGTGAGATACGCGTCGATATCGATGAACTCCGGCGGCGGAAGCGTCTCGAAGACGTTCGGCGGCGCCGGCTCCTGGATACCGGGCACCAACGGATTACCTTGCGGGCTGACGTCCCACAAGTAGCGCTGCGGGTCGGGCGACGGGCCGCGGCCCTGCGTCTGGATGATGTTGCCGCTCTCCGGCGGAACGTCCTGATCGATATCCATGTCCTGCGCGCGGGCGACGGCGACGTTCAACGGCTTGAGCCAGTCGTCGGTCACGCGGCTGACTTCCAGCCGCACGCCTTGCCCGGGCATGCTCTGGTTCGTCTCGAAGTATTGCGAGCCTTCATAGAAGCGCTGCGTCTGCTTGATCTTCTTCGGATCGGCGAGATCTCCCGGATGAATGCGGGCGATGTTCCGCGGCAATGTCACCTTCGAGTGCGGATGATCGCCTTCGAAGTGGACGCGGAAATCGCGGACGCGGTAGACCCGGTCTTCGTCGATCCGGTAGACGAGATCGACCACGCCCGGCTCTTCCAGGAACCGCGGCACGGCGTCGACGCGGGCGAATAACCGGCCCAATTCACCGTACTTCTCACGGACTCGTTCGACGTCTTTGGCCAGCCGCTTGGCGTCGAAGTACTCCTGGTCTTTGACCTGCAGCGAGCCGCGAATCGTGCTTTCCCCAATGACTTCGTTGCCTTCGACGAACGTCTCCCGAATCTTGTACCGCGGGCCTTCGTGGATGTTGTAGCGGAGATACGCCTTCGATTTGTCATCGGAGAAGGCGATCTCGTGGTCGATCTCCACGTCGAAAAAGCCCAGGCCGCGGTAGTAATCGTTCAGCGATTGAATGTCGTTCGGAATCGTCGCGGGGTCGTACTTGCCGCCGAGCACGCCGGCAATGCGTTTCTTCGTCACCAGTTTCAGCCCCAGCACCTGGTCGCTGAAATACTTGTTGCCGTTGAATTCGACATCGGCGACTTTGACCTTCGGCCCCTTGTTGATGCGGAACACGACGTCGCGGTCGTCCTTCTGATCGCCTTTCTCGATTTCCACGGTGGCGAAGGCGAAGCCCTTCTCGTGGTACATCTGCTCAATCCGCCGGGCGCATTCCTTGTTGCCGGGAATGTCGTACGGGCTCCCCTTTTTCAATCCGGTCAGCTCTTCGAGCTTTTTGATTTCATCTTTGGTGAGGCCCCACTCGATACCGAGCCTCTGCACGCCCCGCGGCTTTTTCAAACCGAGGTACGTCACCGAATGCACGATCGGCCGTTCGACCACGCGGAACACCAGTTCCGGGCCGTCGTCGGTCTCGCGAAAATTCGGCTCGACGATGGCGAACCACCGCGTGCGGACGAGGGCATCGACGTCTTCGCGAATCTGCTTCCGCGTTGCCGCGCGGCCAGGCCGCGTCTTGATGTGCCGGGCGATGTCTCCCTGGGGAATCGTCTGATTCCCTTCGACGCGGACGGCGACGAGCGGATCGCTCAGCGCTTCCTCGGAATCCGAGTCGACGTCGCCGGTGAGGTTCGTCGCGGCGAAAGCGCAGAGCGTCAGCAACAGACTGCCCCAGACGAAACGATCGACGTGCCGTCGGCGAGCCGGCGGCGCGGTGTGAGATCGTGTCGTGCGGACAGGTCGTGACATTCGGCTCTCGAACGGGAGTCGGAAGTCGATGATTTGAGGGAAGTTCCGCCGCCGCGGACCGGGCGACGAAGCTGGACGGGATTCAGAAACGGGTAGACGCGGCGAAGAAATAGCGGATTCCCAAAATTCCCGCAAGACGAAGCTGGAAGCTTGGGTGAATAGGATGTTGGCGAACTTAGGGAAGAAAAGTCTGTTCGTGCGACAATTGCTTTTTGGTATCCGCGTAGTTCATAATGTCGAAATGATCATGTCCCGGCAGATGGCTTTGAATTAGCTTTCTGATTTCCGCAGGTTTGTCTGGTTCAGCACACGCGTCCCGTTACGGGGTGAAGTCGTGTCTGTCTCGGCTGCCAACATCCTGAATCACGAACGCTACGAGACCAAGTTTCTGCTTGGTGAGGGAGCGTTCGGATCCGTTTATCATGGCTGGGATCGCCAACTCGAGCGGGACGTTGCGATCAAGGTACCGAAAGTCGGCGCCAAGTTTCGCCCGGACAATTTCCTGCAAGAAGCCAAGTCAGCCGCGCGGTTGCGGCATCCCGGATTAGTGGCCGTGTACGACGCCGGCGTCGACCGGGCCGGCCGGCTCTTTACCGTCTACGAGTTGATCGACGGCCACCCCCTTTCGGAGTTGTCGGCCGCCGGCAAGGTCGACGTCGTGACCGCCGTGCGGCTCGTCGCCGAGGCCGCCGAGGCGATGGCGTACACACACGGCAAGGACTTCGTTCATCGGGACCTGAAGCCTTCCAACATTCTGGTGGACGGCGATGGCCGAGCACGCGTCACGGACTTCGGCTTGGCGCTGGATGAAAATCAATTGCGGGATCGGGCCGGAGAGGTTTCCGGCTCGCCGGCTTACATGTCGCCCGAACAGGTGCGCGGCGAAGCAAATCGCTTGGACGGCCGCACCGACATCTGGAGCCTGGGCGTCATCCTCTACGAGTTGCTCACCGGCCGGCGTCCGTTTTACGGCCGGCATCAGCCGGAGTATTTCGACGAGATTCTGAACCGCGAACCAAAGCCGATGCGTCAGTTGAACGCCGCGATTCCACGGCCGCTGGATGACATCGTACTGAAATGCCTGGCGAAATCGGTGCGGGAACGCCATGCGACAGCAGGCGACCTGGCTGCGGATTTGAGGGCTTGGCTTTCCGAATCCTCTCATCAAATGCCTTCCGATTCGCACCAACTACGCCTGCCGCGCACAAGCCCAGCCACGGCTCCAACCGTCGCCACGATGGACCCGCAAGTGACGACGGCTCGAGATAGCAAACGGCTGGCCGGTTCCCGTGTAAACTTGCAAAGAAGGTTTTTTTCGTGGTGGATGTTCCTCGCGGCAATCATGACTGCCGTTGTCGGAGTTTGTATTTGGACATTTTGGATCCCGCCCGGAGGCAACTCTTCAACACTCGAGTCGCCGGCGGAACCCCCGGGTGGCGAGAATGGGGAACCAACCGCAAACAGCGCACTCACACAAACCAGTCGCCAGCAAATAAAACGTCGCGAAGCGAACCCGGACGGTTGGCGCACATTGTTGACGAAGAGTCCAGAGACGCTCTTGTCACCGCCGGGAGTGCGATCGTTTGTCTCGTTTTTTGATCCCCATGAACAGGAACTGCATGCAACATCCAATCAGTTTTTCATGCTGAATTTGGGCCAGATCGATACTGAGGATTTTGATTTCACGATCAATCTCACGCAGACGCCTTGGATCGGCGGCATCGGCGTCTACTTCGGATCGAATCTGGAGAATCTGGTTGAAACCACCGTGGACATACGCCCGGCCCATGTTTGCCAGGCGATTGAAATCGTACGCAGCGGTGATCAATTGGGCCGGATTGAATTGGGCCGCTCGATGCTGACGTTGATCGGGCAACGACAATTAAAGATGCGTGAAACCCTCGCTTTGGCCCCAGTGGCGCTTCGCTCTGGCATGGACACAGAATTGATCTTCGAAGTCGAGAGGGGGCTGGTCACCAAGATTCAATTCGACGGGCAGCAATTCCCGACTCTGGTGGGCGAGGATATCGATCAAGAGCTGCGACGTCGGAAGGTGATTGCATCAGGAAAAGTCGGGGTCATTCTATCGGATGGCTCCGGAGTGTTTCGTACCGCAGCATGGCGTTTCAACCGGGGAGAATGAGCATGGCGGATGATTTCCACACTGGCGCATCGGGCGACGAAATGAAAACGTCTCTCGTGAAAGCTAAGGCTGTTACGAAGCCAGGATTTCAGTCGAACGCGCAAGAATATACCGTCGCTATGATCAAGCATCGCTATATTTGTGCGAAAGTGAACAAGGTGACTGACAACGGCGTCGATCCATTTGAAGTCTGGGCCATTGTTCAAGGCCAGGATCTTGACGTTAAGGCGTTGCCGGGCCCCGGGGGCGGAGGAACGGGTGTCGCGATCAAAGGTGTCTGGTCCAGTGCTGACAATGCGTACGTTTGGAACGACACGCCGACTGTCGCGAATAGTCCGGGACAAAAACTCAAGGTAGAGGGCTTACAAGCCAGCACTTACGGATGGTATCGGTTTATCGTTTGGTTTCTTAACAGTTACAACAGCAACCCAAACAAAGCCTATTACATTGAAACCATCAGAACTAGGATCGAGCATGATCCGAACGTCAACATGACCGACTGTGGGTGATCAGTCAAAAAACCTCCCGGAGGAAACTCGCGTTTCCTCCGGGACGCGAACAGCGCATCGCGACGAATGCGCCGCAACTACGGCCGGTGGTCAGGCCGGCTGGAGCATCTGGGCCAGTTCGTCGCGTAGCCGGATGCGG
>CAZDGB010000252.1:0-11274 GCA_964504645.1 uncultured Planctomycetaceae bacterium
GCTTGGGCCGCTTCGGTGTGCTCGGACAGACGGCGGTGCGTCGGCCAGTAGCCGCGAACGTGGCACAACAGCGCGACCCCTAGCACCGACAACGCCAGCAAGCGGGCGTCGAGTCCGTGATACACCGTCCAGCGGAACCGGCCGGGAAGCACGGCGTAACCGTGATATGCCATCCGCGCGGCGACGATGCCGATCAAGAGCGGGATGGCCGTTCCCTGAATCCAGCGGTCCCAGATGCGATCCCAGACCGCGGGCTGAAACGTGCGCTTCGCCTTGGGAGGCGGACTCGGCGGGCTGGCGACATAGTGCACCAGTTTGTCGATGTTGCGTGCCGGCCGTCGTCGCGACATCCGTTTCTCCAGGTCTTCGCGGGGAAGTGCTGCGAAGAATGGTAACGCAAGTGGCGAGCCGTTGGATCACGTCTGGAAAAAATATCCGAAGGTAGAGCAGACGCTACGAGCGCCGTCCCGTCGCCTGTTCGATGGCCGTCAGTGCTCCGGCGTCGATCCACACCAGGCCGCAGCGGCTGCAGGAGTCGATGATCTGGTTGCCTGGGCCGTAGTACGGATGGACTTCCATCGTCCGGTCGCAGTTCGGGCAGTAGACGGGATCGGACAACTGTTCGAGATCGACCGGCCGCGGGATGAACTCCGCGCCGCGATAGCCGGCCCGGCGCTGCCGCACGATGGAACCGAACGCTACATTCGTCAGTATGACGCCGCGGCACTCCGGGCAGGCGAGCGCCGGATGATCCTCGAGCGCTGCTTTCGCCAGCGCATTCTCGCAGCGCGGACAGGCGACGCTGGAAAACTCGTCCGTCCAGCCGATGCGGTCAAGATTCCCCGCGTCGACGGTCTTGGATTCCGGGAACATGCTGCCGGTTTCGATCTGGAGGAAAAGGCGGTGCTTTTCAACTCTAGCTCGAAAATTCGGCTTGCGACGACTCGGCGAAAGTCGTTTTGAGAGGGGGCTTTACGCACGCAGCGAAGAGTTTTCGCCACGGATAAACACGGATGGGCTCGGATAAAGAAGACTTCTGAAATCCGTGTTTATCCGTGGCAAAAATGCTTCTTCGAGAATCAGGCCAGGATTTCGTGGATCACCTCACCATGCACGTCCGTCAGCCGCCGGTCGATGCCGTTGTGGCGGTGCGTCAGAAAGAGATGGTTGATCCCCATCAGGTGCAAAATCGTCGCGTGCAGGTCGTAGCACATCGTTTTGTGCTCGGCGGTCTGGTAGCCGAAGTCGTCGCTGTGGCCGTGAGCGACGCCGGACTTGATCCCCGCGCCGGCGAGCCACGTGACGAACGTGCCGCCGTTGTGGTCGCGGCCGACGCTCCCCTGCGTGAACGGCATGCGGCCGAACTCTGTCGTCCAGATGAGCAGCGTGTCTTCCAGGAGGCCGCGCGACTTCAAGTCCTTGAGCAGCGCCGCCGTCGGCTGGTCGATCTGCTGCGCGATCGCCGGCAACTCTTTCGGAATATCGGAATGATTGTCCCAGTTGTTGGACGCCCCGGACGCGCCGCTCCAGACCTGCACAAAGCGGACGCCGCGTTCGATCATCCGCCGCGCGGTTAAACAATTCTTCCCGAACTCGCCGCAGACGCTGTCGCCGGTGCCGTAGGCTTGATGCGTCGCTTCCGATTCTTTTGAGAGATCGAGCACTTCCGGCATGCTGACCTGCATGCGGGCCGCGAGTTCATACGTCTTGATGCGGCCTTCGAGCCGCGTGTCGCCGGGATGCTGCTCCGCATGCTGGCGATTGATTTGTTCGAGCAGCTTGAGTCCGTCCGCCGCCGCGGCGGGCGTGATCTGCGCGGCGTCCTTCGGCGGATGCAAATTCGCAATCGGGATATTCGCCGTCGGCCGGATGATCATCCCCTGATGCCGCACCGGCAGGAACCCCGCGGAGAAATTCCCGGCGTTGTTGTACGGCAGGCCGCGCTTGTCCGGCAGCACGACGAACGTCGGCACGTCGTCGGACAAGCTGCCGAGCCCGTAGGAAATCCACGCGCCGAAGCTCGGGAAGCCCGGCAGCGTGAAGCCGGTGTTCTGCATGTAGCTCGCCGGGCCGTGCACGTTGGTCGTCGAGGCCATCGCCATCAAAAACGCCAGCTCATCGACGCAGCCGGCGATGTGCGGGAAGACGCTCGTCACCCACCGGCCCGATTCGCCGTGCTGCTTCCACTCGAACGGCGACTTCATGATGCTGCCCGGCACGCTCGTCGCCGCGGCTTTCAGCCCAAAGTCGACCTTCTCGCCGTGCCGCTTTTCCAGTTCGGGCTTGTAGTCGAACGTGTCCATCTGGCTCGCGCCGCCGTTCATGAAGAGCTGAATGACGCGCTTCACCTTCGCCGGGTGATGGAGGCCGCCGTTAAATTCGGGTTTCGGCTGGTCGGCGGCGGAGACGTCGCGCGACAGGAGTTGGGCAAGCGCCAGGGAGCCGAAGCCGCCGGCGGTATGGGCGAGCATCGAGCGGCGGGAGTATGAAAGGAGCAGATTCATGAAATATCCGTTCGTCAGTTGTTCGCCTGGTTTTCCGTCACTGTGAGCGCAATCCCTTCGGAGTAAATGCTGGTCGTGAAGAAGATACTCATGGCGATGCCTGCTTTTAATCACCTGCTCTAATTAATCAACAGAACACCCCCACCAAGCGTCGTTATTTCGCAAGCTCCAATGATAGGCTCCGCTCCAGGTCGGAGCGCTAACGGTGCCACTATTGATTTCGAAATCCAGGCGCAACCATTCGTGCCAACCAAGTGACACGTCGACGATACGAGTTCCAGCGTTGTTTGGAACGATGGCGCGGATTTTTTGATGGGCATGCGTCTGTATTACCAACGCGACGAGCAACAGGACGATTGGAATGCCGATCCATTTGACCCACATCTCAACTACTCCACGTACAAAAACTCATTTGCATTCAGCAGCATCCGGCATGCATTCGCCAAACCATGTTTTTCTGCATACGGAACTATCACCGCCAGATCATCTTCAGTCGGCTTCCGCAAAAGCACCGTGCGATAGAGCAACTCAATCTGCTCGGAAGTTGGGGATGACTGCAGTGTGAGACGCTCCGCCAAATGCTCCGACAACCGAATCAACACCCGGTCGTGCAGCAGCGCCAGCGCCTGCAGCGCCGTGAGGGATTCATTTCTTACCGGCGCCCATTGCGACGAATCGGGGCAGTCGAGCGCTTCGTGGTACGGGTCCGGCAGCGTGCGGAACAAGAAACGGTAGACCGACCGGCGGGAGTGTTCCGGCTTATCGGGGTCGAAGCCGAGGTAATTGACGTCCGGCGTCACCTGCACACCGGGAGATTCGATGAACTGCCGGGCCGACGGGCCGTGCATGCGGTCGTCCAGCCGGCCGGCGAGCAGCAGCGCGGAGTCGCGAATCTGCTCGGCTTCGAGACGCACGCGGTTCTGACGCCAGAGGAATTTGTTGTCGCCGTCAATCGCGGCGTAGTCGGCACGATGATCGGAAGTTTGCCGATACGCGGCGCTCGTCACAATCTGCCGGTGCAGCCGTTTGAGCGAGCCGCCGTGGTTGCGGAAATCGTCGGCGAGCCATTCGAGCAGTTCCGGATGCGACGGGTCGCTCGCCATCACGCCGAAATCGTTGGGCGTGTCGCACAAGCCACGGCCGAAATGGTAATGCCACGTCCGATTGACGATCGACCGCCAGACGATGCCGTTCTCCGGCCGTGTCAGCCATTGCGCCAATGCTGCGCGGCGGTTGCCTTCGATTTGCGGCTCGGCAATTTCAAAGCGCGGCGAGAGTTCAGCAACGCACGTCAGCGCGCCGGGCAGCATCTCGTCCTTCGGCTGGCGGATATCGCCGCGGTGTAGGAGGTGAATCGGACGCGGCATCGCTGCCGGACGCAGGCCGCCGCTCGGTTGGAACTCGCGATTGGCTGTGTAGATCATCTGTTGCGGCGGCAACGCGCCGAGAGCCTGCTGCAATTCGTCGCGCCGCACGAACCGGCCCAGCATGGCGCGCTGCTCGTCGGTTCGCTCCGTCGCGGGAACAGCGAGCACCGCATTGATCTCCGCCGGCAAGACCAGTCCGTCGAGCGGCAACGGCGATGTCACGCCGGTGAACGAAATTCGCGGCCGGCCGATGAGATGGCCCCCGCCGTGCTGCTGTTCCAGCGTCACGGTGATGATCGATCCGCCCGGATGATTGATCGGCTGTGCGAACTCGAACACGGCCTGATGCGGCTTACCGATTTCGGGGTAGATCCCCCACGCGGTGCCGGGTTGGTTGTCGATGGCATGCTGAATCGTCCAGCCCGATTGATCGAAATCGGCCCGGGCGCTCTTGATCGCGACCTGCTGCTTCGCTTCGGGCTGTTCAATGGGAGCGGCGACGACGCGAAACTCCGTCAGATGCAGATTGCCATTGTCCTGCCGGCCCGGCCCTCCTTTGAACAGCGACGGATCGGTCAACACTTCCAACCGCACGCCGGTGATCGCGGGAAGATCGAGGCGGAACGTGAACGTGTAAGTATCCTTCTCCGGCTTGTCGCCCTGGCTCAAAATCGACTGATCCGATTGCACCGCGAGCGTGGATCCCTTGTCCGATTGCCATTCCGCCGGCGAGACGACGCTCCACAGGTTCGCGGCTTCTCGGGTGCGCTGTTCCCACGCGGCGACGCGCGGCTGGAGGTCGGCGGCGAGAAATTCTGCCGCCGACCGCTGATCCAACTCGGCCAATTCCTGCTGCAATTGTTTCCGCTGCCGGCCTATGCTCGCCTCCGAATCATACGGCCGTTCCGCTTTGTCCACGCCGGAAAACACCGCTTGCAGGCTGTAATAATCGTCTTGCGAAATCGGGTCGAACTTGTGGTCGTGGCAGCGTGCGCAGTGCACCGTGAGGCTGACAAACGAACCCATCACTGTCGTGATGATATCATCGCGATCGACGTACTGGGCGATCCGCCGGTCATCCGTATCGTCCTGAATGCTCATCAACGAGCTTTCGTCGAACGGACCCGACGCGAGAAACCCGGTCGCCACCAAACTCCACGGCTCCTCCGGAAAGAGCGCGTCGCCGGCGACCTGATCCTGCACAAACCGCGCGTACGGCGTGTCGTCGTTGAAGGCCCGAATCAGATAATCGCGATACGGCCACGCATTCGGCCGGATACGGTCCTGATCGTGCCCGTGCGTCTCCGCGAAATGGGCCACGTCCATCCAATGCCGCGCCCAACGCTCGCCCAAGTGCGGGCTGGCGAGTAGCCGGTCAATTAATCGCTCATATGCATCCGGCGATTCATCGGCCGCGAACTCCGCGAATTCCTCCGGCGTCGGCGGCAAGCCGAGCAGATCGTACGTCACACGGCGAATCAACGTCCGACGATCCGCCTGTACCGAAGGCGTCAGTGCTTTGCTCTGCAATTTCTGCCAGACAAACGCGTCAATCGGACTGTTGGTCCATCGCGACTCGATCGCTGGAACCGCCGCGCCGCGCAAACGCCGCAACGACCAGAGCCGGTCGGCGTCGTCATCGACAGCCGGTGGAGTCTCCGGCGGAGCGGCGAGCACCGCGTCCGCCATCAGCCCGCCAATCAGAATCGCCATCCAATAGCAATAGGACCGCATCATCGCTCTCGACAGAACAAGGGAAATCGCACGTATCAATTCTCACAAGTATACCAGCGGCACGATTCGCCGTGCGTGTTCTGTGAGAGCTCGAACGATATTTCATCCCGAAAGTGATGATCAGTTTCCGGCCGCAAATGGAGGGTCCGCTGTGGGGATCAGAACGGCATGGACGCGACGTCGCGCGAAAACCGTTGACATTGATTATAGCCTGTCTATAATAAACGCATGCCCTCCATCACCGGCGATCAATTGCGCGGCCATTTGGACACAATGATTCTCGCCACGCTCGCAGGCGGCGACGCGCACGGGTTGGGAATTCTGCAGCGCTTGGAAGCCGCAGGTTGCGGGCTCTTGACGCTCAAGGAAGGTTCGCTCTACCCGGCGCTGTACCGTTTGGAAGCGGCGGGGCTGGTGACGTCGAAGGAGCAAGCGGTCCCCGCCGGTCAAAAAGGGGCGCCGCGTCGGATGTACCGCTTGACGCGCACAGGAAAAAAGTCCTTGAACGAAGGCCGGCAACAGTTTCAGGAATTCGTCTCGGTTCTCAGCCGCATTCTCGGAGTCGCTCCATGCCTGCAACCGTCCCCCGCGAACTGATGATTCTCGTCGAACGCGTCGTCCGGCCGCTGCCGATTCCGTTGTCGCGGCAGAAACGGTTGCGGACCGAGTTTCTGGAACATTTGCAAATCATCTATACCGAGGAACTGGCTTGCGACGGTGATTCGACTGGAGCGCTGTTGCGAACCAGGCAGCGTTTTGGCGATCCCGAGCAGTTGACGGCGGAATTGCATCGCACGGTCGACTGGCGGGATCGTGTCCAAGGCTGGTTCGAGCGATTGTGGACACAGGAAGCTCAGGAGCCCATGCCACGATATCTCGCACGCGTTGCCGGAGGGACGGCCATCTGCGTGTCCTTAATTCCCTTCGGATTGCCAATCTATCCGTTGCTGCGGCTGGCCGACCCCAGTCTGAGGTGGGAGATGATCGTCATGGCCATGTTGTCGATCATCCTGTTTGCCGCTTTGACTTCCGTGTTATGGTGTGGCTTTTTGTTTTGCAGCTTGAAGTTAGGAGAAGAATTGTCCCGGCCGACTTATCGTTGGGCGAACTTGGCGATGTATTCGCTCCCGATCATTGCGCTGGGGCCGATCAGTTTGGCGGCGGGAGTTTATTTTTCAGGATCCGTGTCAGTCGGGCATCCTCTTCAATCGGTGGCGCAGTCGATTGCGCTTTGCGTCACGGCTCTTCTGATGGTTGCGCTCGCAGTGTTCCTTGGCATCCGTCAGCATCGCGAAAAAATCTACCGCCGCGAATGGGTGGAGTTGGAATTGGTCGAGGTTTGACGAAAACTCGCGACCAGAATCTAAGGATCACTACATGCCAAACGACGTCCCCCGCGAGTTGATGGCCCTCGTCGAACGCGTCGTCCGGCCGCTGCCGATTCCGTTGTCCCGACAGAAACGGCTGCGGACCGAGTTTCTGGAACATTTGCAGATCATCTACGCCGAGGAACTGGCTCGCGACGGCGACGCGGCTGCTGCGTTGACCCGCACGCAACAACGCTTCGGCGATCCCGAGCCGTTGACGGCGGAATTGCGCAGCACGATTCGCTGGTGGGAACGATGGGAGTCGTGGTCGGAGCGGAACATGGCGCAAAAGACTGGAGAAACCGCGGCACGGTACGCCGTCCGCATGACGATGCGTTTTACGGCGTGCGTCACTGTGTTGTGGGGGCTGATTCTGCTGGATCATCACGTCTTCGGCACGGAACGCGCCTCGCTGATTAAAATCCAAGTCGGGCTGGCGGCGTTGACGGCTCTCTCGGTGTGGCTCGAAGGTTTCTTGTTATTCGGACTGCTGGCAGGAGTCGAGTGGGAGCGCCCACATCGTCGTTGGGGCCGAATGTTCGCCCTTGCGCTGGGCCTCGCCGCCTCTTGGCCGATCAGCCTGGTGTTATTGATGCACATCGCGAACGGCACTTGGTCCGACTATTCCGCGCCGCTGATGACATCATTTCTAGGCGGAGTGTTCTCCGTTCTTTGCGGCATCACGGTGGGCGTGCGGCATCACCGCGATACGGCCTATCGCCGCGAATGGGCGAGGGTTGCGGCGTGAGGCACGCATAAACGCGAAAGCCGTCGGCGCAGCGGGCCTACTTGTTCAACCGCGACATCAGCCACGCGTGGACCGACGCGGCGATTTGCTTGTACCCGACTTCATTGGGGTGGACGGAATTGTTCGCCGGGTAGCCGTCGGTCGTGTCGTGATAGAGTTCCAGCGGGATGATCCGCAGGTTCTCTTTCTCGCGGCCGCCGAAGTCTTTCAATTGCCGCTCGACGAGGCGGTGCTGAATCCGCTTCCAGCCCCAGCGGGGATAGCTCCCTTTGTAATTGTCCTCGAAAGCCTCGTCGCGCGAATTGCCGGGTGGCACCAGGCAGATGCCGAGTTCGGCCTTCGGCGCCGCGGCGCGAAACGCCGCGATCAACTTCTCGGCGTGGGCGAACACGCCGTTGATGTTGTCGTCAGTCTTGGCCAGTTCGTTGGGGTTCGCGCCGAAGCAGTCGTTAATCCCCAGGAAGAAGATCACGTAATCGGGCGTCTTTCCGCCGCACGATTCCCGGAAGTAGCGGGCGACGTCGAGTTGCGGCTTATCGGCGGGCGGAAACAGGAACGGGCTGCTGTTGCGAATACCGTCCTTCCACGGTTCGGGGTTGTAGAGCGTGATGAACCGCTGCCAGGTCCAGCCGCCGTAGCCTTCGTGGCCGACTTCGGGTTTGTCCGCGAGCGGCCGGTTCTCGCCGAACATTTTCCACTTCACGCCGGACGCCGTCAGCCGCTCGGCGAGATCTCGCGGATAGATGGTCGCGTTCGTCAGGCTGTCGCCGACGATGAGCAGCGACATCGGCCGATCGGATTTCACTTGCGCCGGGCTGACCTGCCACCGCATCTTCCCGGCGGCGAGTTTCTCATCACCGCGAAACACCGTCACCTGCCAGTCGTGCAGGCCGACGTCGGCATCTTTCGGCGTGACGGTCCACCGCGTCTTGTCGGCGGCGCCAAAGTCGCTCTGCACTTCGAACCGCAAGGTTTCCGGATGTTCCGTCAACACGAGGTTCTCGAAGTCGACCCCCATCTCCGAACCGGCGACGGCGTAGCCCATCGGCGGCAACGTAAGCCGCAGATTTTCGTTCTCAGCCGCGAAAGTGGAGTGTGAAAGCCCGCCGAGGATCATAAATAAGACAGGGACGCGCATGCGGTCGTTTCCTGGTAGTAGTTCAATACGACGCTTCTGCGAAGCATTGCTCAGATTACCGCGCTTCCGATTCGAGGTGGTAGTCTTCGATCTTCTTGTGCAACGTGTTGCGGTTGATGCCGAGCTTGGTCGCGGCTTTCGTCTGCACGCCTTGGCAGGTGCGTAGGACCTGCAGGATGAGTTCCTTCTCGACGAGCGAGATCACCTGCTCATGGGCGGTGCTGGTGTCTTCGCCGGCTTTCATCAGACCGAGCGTGACGAGTTCGCTACAAAGGTTGGTCAACCCGCCCGATTTGATGCGGTTCAAACGAATCGGCGCCAAGCCGCGGACGGGCGGCGGAAACAGATCGAGGGTCACCGTGCCGTCCTGACAGAGGACGATGGCCCGTTCGACGTAGTTCTGCAATTCCCGGACGTTGCCTGGCCAGGAATAGGTTCGCAACGCGGCGATCACCGCGTCGGGAATCTTCGGCACCGGGCGGCTATTTGCTTTGGCGTACCGTTCGATGAAGTGCCCGACCAGCGCTTCAATGTCCTCCACGCGGTCTCGCAAGGACGGTAAATAAATGGGAACGACGTTCAGCCGGTAATACAAGTCCTCGCGGAACTTCCCGGCGTCGATCTCGTCTTGCAGATCGCGATTCGTCGCGGCGACGATCCGGCAATCGACGCGGATCGTTTTGCTGTCGCCGACTCGTTCGAACTCCTGCTCCTGGAGCACCCGCAGCAGCTTCACCTGCAGCGTGTAGCTCATGGAGTTGATTTCGTCGAGGAAGATCGTGCCGCCGTGCGCCGCTTCAAACCGTCCGGTCCGATTGTCAACGGCGCTGGTGAACGCCCCTTTGACGTGTCCGAAGAGTTCGCTCTCGAGCAGGCTTTCGCTCAGCGCGCCGCAATTCACGCGAATGAACGGCCCGGTTGCCCTCAGACTCGATTCATGAATGGCCCGGGCGATGAGTTCCTTGCCGGTGCCCGTTTCCCCCAATAACAAGACCGTCGCCCCGGTTGACGCCACTTGGCGCGTCAGGCGATAAACGTCCCGCATCGCGGGTCCGCTTCCGATCATGCCGGGCAGGGGGGTCTCGCTGGTAATCGTTGGTTCCTGAACGACCGGGGCTACGGCATGCCATATCCATTGGCGTTGTCGGCGAATTAAAGGGCTGCGCTCAAAATAAACTATACATTACCCCGCCCGGGAGCGGTAGCCACGAGGGATGGCACGCCAAACGCATATTCCTGGGCGCGATTTTCTGGCAGTTGCGTTTAAAAAAACGGCACGCCAACGGCCCGAGAGTTTTCAGCAGCGTTCTATTAACGTGCGAGGGCGTCGGAATGTTGCCGCGGATGGAGCGGCGCGGCGACGCACGCATCTACAAGGGACTCGATCAATTGAGGCCGCCCCCGGTTTATCGTGCCGCCGGCAAGTTGCCGAGTTGTGCGCCGACGGCCTCTGCGTCGGGATTGAGCGACCCGAGAATGGTCGCGAACGCCGAGACCACGACGGGGTCTTGCTCGGCCTTCCAGGCGGCATAAATGTTTCGCACCTGGTCCTCGGTAAGCATCACGCCGTGCTTCTGGATGTGAAACGCGACTTGGTGCGCGGCACTGGCGCGCAGCGCGGGGGGAGTCTGGACATTGATGGCGGTCTCGGCGAGGCGCTCTTGCACCTTGTTCGAGGGAACCCCCGACAAGGCGACAATTGCCCGTGGCGCAAGCTCCGGGTTGTCGAGCAGTTCCGCCAGCGACGATTCCACCGAGGCGAGATCGAACACGTCCCCTTTTTCGGACTGAGACAAATGGGCCAGCCAGCGCAGGGCCACCGTCCGCTGGGCGCTGCGTTCTTCCTCCGTCAATTGGTTGCCGCGAATCCGTGCGATGAACGGGCGAATCTGTTCCATGAAATCGGTCGCCGAGCCGGATTCCGCCACGAACGTCGCCGGGCCGCTGCGGGCGATCAGACGCTGGAGCCGCATCCGCGTCGTTCTCTCGATCGGATCGACGCCGCCGGGAGGCTGCGTGCCTTCCCAGATAGAAGACGCCGGATCAGGAAAGATGGCCGCAAAGTGCCGGTTCAATTGGACAAGAGACTCTTTCACGTCCTCCGGTCCGTAGAACGCGATCGGCAGATAAGCCGTGCGCGCGTCGGCCCGCAAGTTGGCCACGGTCTGGCTCAGATCCCACTGAACGCAGTTGATCTGGATCACCGCGAGGTCGATGCCGGCCGTCGTCGACGCGATCTTGAACGCTTCCTTGCCCGTCCGGGCCTGAAGCGGCGTGAAGCCCAGATCGGCAAGGTAGCCGGAAGTCAATTCCGCCCGTTCGGAATCGGCATCGACGACCAGCGCTTTGGATTCCTCGGCGTTGGTGATCGCCCGTTGCAGGATCGATATCACGCGCTCGGCGCCGCGGAACGGAC
>CAZDGB010000253.1:0-11192 GCA_964504645.1 uncultured Planctomycetaceae bacterium
CCGACCCGCTGATCGTTGACGGCGATTTTGTGCGGCTGGCGCAGGTCTTGTCCAACCTGTTGAACAATGCCGCGAAGTACACGAATGACGGCGGTCAGATTTGGCTCACGGTACGGAAAGACGGCCGCCAGGCAGTGATCTCGGTGCGCGATAGCGGCATCGGAATCCCCACGGACAAATTGGGCGCCGTCTTCGAAATGTTCACGCAGATTCGCCGTATGGAAAGCCGCTCTTCGGGGGGCCTGGGGATCGGCTTGTCCCTCGTGCGAAGCCTCGTCGAAATGCATGGAGGCGAGGTGGAAGCAAGAAGCTCCGGTCCCGGACTGGGAAGTGAATTTGTCGTACGGCTCCTGCTCGCCGCGGATCAGAATTCTTCACCAGAGAAAGCGACCGCTGGTGGAACCGGCTTGCTGGCTCCATGCCGAGTACTGGTCGTCGATGATAATTGTGATGCGGCCAACAGTCTCGGCATGGTGCTTCGCATGCTTGGTGCAGACGTGGAAGTCGTCTATGACGGACCGAGCGCGCTGGATGCCGTGCGGCGTCAACGTCCCGCCGTTGTCCTGCTCGATTTAGGCATGCCGGGCATGGATGGCTATGAAGTGGCCCGCCGAATTCAGCAGCAGGCGGATTGTGATGGCATCAAACTGATCGCCCTCACCGGTTGGGGACAAGACGAAGACCGCCGTCGCGTCTTCACGGCCGGCTTCGATCATCACCTCGTGAAACCGGCGGAAATCGACGTGCTGAAGAGCCTCTTATCGTCGCTGCCTTAACTTTCCCAGATCGCTGCCTGCCGAAAAGCTGGTTTGCCAAGCGCGAAGTCTCGGCAAACTTTGCAGTCAAAGTGGCGGCGCTTCGTTCGCGCCGTTGCCACTCCCTGGCGGGCCGAGTATCTTGGCGCGGGTTCACTGCAAAAATTGTCCTTCTGCGCGCGTGCTTCGCGATGTCGGACATCACCGGGATCTTATCGGCCCTGGACCGCGGCGATGCTTGTGCCGCCGAGGGACTGTTGCCGCTCGTGTACGACGAACTGCGCAAGCTGGCGGCGGCCCGCCTGGCGCACGAGTCACCCGGACAGACGCTGCAAGCGACCGCCTTAGTGCACGAAGCCTATCTGCGTCTGGTTGATAACACCACCGAATCGCATGAATGGGACGGACGCGGGCATTTCTTCGCCGCCGCGGGCGAGGCCATGCGTCGGATTCTCGTCGAGAACGCCCGCCGCAAGCAGCGATTGAAACACGGCGGCGACCTCGCAAAAGTCGAACTCGACGGCGGAGCGCTCGCAGCGCCCCATCCTCCAGAGGAACTGCTGGCGCTGGATGCCGCGCTGACGAAACTCGAAGCGGTTGATGGGCCCGCGGCCCGTCTCGTCCATCTGCGTTACTTCGCCGGCCTGACGCAGGCGGACGCCGCGCGGACGCTGGGCCTCTCGCGCCGCACCGCCGACCGAACCTGGGCTTACGCAAAGGCCTGGCTGCATCGCGAACTGATCGACACAGGGCACGAGGCATGAATTCGTTGGAGTCCCGGCTTTAGCCGGTCTTTGCTTTGATTTCGAATCCGGGAAGACCGGCTAAAGCCGGGACTCCAACGCACGAAAAATTTTGTGGCGCAATTCGACCCGGAAATCGCATTGGAGTGAAGGAACGCTTGAAACCACCGTGACCGACCCGAAAGTGGGCGACCATGAACGAACGGGCCTTGTTTGATGCCGCTCTGGAGATTTCTGACGCCGCCGCGCGGAAGGCGTTTCTCGACCAGTCGTGTGCCGGACAGCCGCAGTTGCGGGCGCGGCTCGACGTCTTGCTGGCATCGCATGACGCTGCCGGCGATTTTCTCGCCGCTCCCCCTTTGCCCCCGCTGACGGCCAAGACGACAGCGATTGAAGGCGCCGCGACGGGCGATGCCGAAGCCGAGAAGACGCTCGGCTATGCGGATGCTGCTTCACCCGGCGACAAGGATGTCTCGCTCGGTTTCCTCGCGCACTCCACCAAACCCGGTTCCTTGGGCCGGCTCGGACATTATGAAGTGGAGGAGATTCTCGGCCAGGGGGCGTTCGGCATCGTGCTGAAGGCGTTCGACGAGAAACTCCATCGACGAGTCGCCATCAAGGTGATGTCGCCGGAACTGGCCGCCACGTCGCCGCCGCGGAAACGATTTCGGCGCGAAGCCCAAGCTGCCGCCAACATTCGGCACGAAAACGTCGTCGCCGTGCATGCGGTCGAGGACTCGCCGCTGCCCTATCTCGTGATGGAATACATTCCCGGCATCACGCTGGAGCGCGCGCTGCAGGACCACGGCCCGCTCGATGCCGACGATGTGCTGCGGCTCGGCCAGCAGATCGCCAGCGGTTTGGCCGCGGCCCATGCGCAGGGACTCATTCACCGCGACATCAAACCGTCGAACATTCTTTTGGAAAACGGACTGATGGGCCGCGTGAAGATCACCGACTTCGGCCTGGCCCGCGCGGCGGACGATGCCAGCCTGACGCAGAGCGGGATCATCGCCGGCACGCCGATGTACATGTCGCCCGAACAGGCCCAGAGCGGCCAGATCGACCAACGATCCGACCTGTTCAGTCTCGGCAGCGTGCTCTACGTGATGATTAGCGGCCGCCCGCCATTCCGCGCATCGACGACGCTCGCCGTGCTGAAGCGCGTCGTGGAAGACACGCCGCGGCCGATTCGGGAGATCATCGCCGACACGCCGGACTGGCTGTGCGCGATCATCGCGAAGCTGCAGGCGAAGCAGCCGGAAGACCGGTTTGCGACGGCGCGCGAAGTCGCGGATTTGCTGGGGAAATGTTTGGCGGATTTGCAGGCGAATCGTCCTGTGGAGTTGCCGGCAGACGTTTGGCCGGCGGAGGAGACGTCGGTCACGATAACGCCCTCAAAGCCCGCCGTCGGCGACAGCGGGATCCCGGCGACGCCGTCGCCGGGCTTTGCCCACCCCCGCACCCCCGCACTCCCGCACGCCCACACCTCTTCCCGGCGCGCGTGGCCGACAGTCGCCGCCGCCGCGCTCATCCTCCTCGCCGGCCTCGGCATCACCGAAGCCACCGGCGTGACGAAACTCGCGTCGACCGTCATTCGCCTGACGACCGGTTCCGGCACGCTGGTCATCGAAACCGATGACCCGAGCGTGAAAGTCACCATCGACGGCGAGGAAGTGAGCATTCAGGGGGCCGGCGTGGAGCAACTCACGCTCAAGCCGGGGCAATACAAGATCGCCGCCGTGAAGGACGGCGAACCGGTGTCGCAACAACTGGTGACGATCACCCGCGGCGGCAAGCAAGTCGTGCGGGTGTCGCTGGAGGGAATCGCCAGCGTCAATCAAAGTCCGTCTGACTCTCAACCCTCAACCCTCAACCCTCAACACAATGCCGACCCCGACCGCCGCGGGGCGGAGTGGGTACTGGCGAACGGCGGGACAATCAAGATTCGTGAGGACGGCGAGAGTCGGGAAATTAAAGCCGGTGGAGAATTGCCTGCGCAAGCGTTTCAACTCGAATCAGTCGATGTGGGCGGTAATCCGGTTCTGACAGACGAGGGGCTGGCTTATTTCAAAGGCTGCAAAAACCTGACGGCATTGGTCCTGCACGGTGGCGCCATTTCAGATAAGGGTCTGGCCAATTTTCAGGATTGCAACGATCTCGAACAACTGGCCTTGAGACATATGGCGGTGACGGATGCGGGCCTCGCTCATTTCGCAGATTGTCACAACTTACGTCTCCTCGATTTGGTCAGAACTGGTGTTACCGATGCAGGGCTAGCGAAGTTTCGAAATTGCAAACAACTGAGAATACTTGCCCTGGAAGGAAGTCGCGGCTGGACCACAGCGGGGTTGGCGTCGTTTCGCGATTGCCTCGAACTCGAAGAACTGCTTCTTGGCCACACCATTGCCGACGACTCTGCACTGGCCCATCTTCAGATGTGCCGAAATCTCAAGGTACTGGACTTGACTAACACGCAGGTGACAGACCTCAGCGTCGCCAAATATAGGGACTGCAGTAACTTGCAAGCAGTTCAACTCCGCTACACTCAGATCACGGATGCCGCCCTCGAGTACCTTCGCGGCTGCAGGGGGCTCGTCGTGCTCCTATTGGATGGGACGCGAGTCACCGACGCCGGTTTGCCACACGTCCAGAACTGGCCGAAATTGGAATCGCTGACCTTGGGACGCACCTGCGTCAGCGACGCGGGCCTCGTTGACCTGCTGAAGTTTGCCGGACGTGGATTGAATGTTTTCGAAACGCGAATCTCGCTGGCCGGCTCTCAGCAATTGAAGAATGCGCGGCCCGATTTTCAGCTGGGTTGGTCTGAAACCAACCGCTTGGTCGCCGAGAGCGTGCTGGCGTTAGGCGGCAAAGTCGAGATCGGCACGCCGGAAGAGGCGGAACCGCGGCCGGTCGCCGACGTTGCCGAATTCCCCCACGAGTTTTTCCAGGTTCGCCGTATTTCACTCGCGGGCGTCGAAAAACTTCCGGACGACCTGCTCGGCAGAATCTCCTGGCTGAGGTTCTCACAGTTCGATCAACTGGAGCGTGTCGACTTATGGGAGATCTCCGGTCTGAACTACGAATTCCTGACGACTGTCCACGGCCTGCGCGAATTGAACCTCACGAAGTCCAAGCTGACCGACGTATCGCTCGCTCAACTGCCGAAGCTCCTGGCGCTGGAGCGCTTGGTTCTCGACGATAACGATCTCAAAGGCCCCGGCCTGGCGTCGCTCAAGCAACAGCCGGCGCTGAGGGAGTTGAGTCTTAAGAAAATCAACGTCTCCGCAGCGATCGTCCAAAAACTCGCCGCCGCGCTCCCCCGCTGCCGCATCGAATGGGACGGCGGCGTGATCAAGCCGACGTTGTCCGACGATCCCGATCGCCGCGCGGCGGAATGGGTGCTGTCCGCTGGCGGTACGATCAACATCGTCTCAGACGGACGGGAACAGCGAGTTAAGTCCCTAGACGATCTCCCGGACACTCCGATCATTCTGGCCGGAATCCATCTGGAAGGTCGCCCCGACGTGACCAATGAAGACCTGACACGATTTCGAGACTCGAAGAATCTCACCCATGTGCATCTGGGAGCCATGCCACTCGGCGACGCAGGGCTGGAAAACTTCCGGAACTGTACAGATCTGAAAAACCTGTATTTGAGCGGCACGAACGTCACCGATGCCGGCTTGGCGCACTTTCGAGATTGCCGTTTGCTGGAAAGCCTGATGTTGCGTAGTACCCGGATTACCGATGCGGGCCTGGCTCACTTCCAGGATTGCGAGCATCTGGCCGCTTTGTACCTGGGCAATACCGCGGTGAGCGACGCTGGCCTGGAACTCCTCGGCCCGCAACAGCATCTCGTTGACCTCGACCTGTCGGGCACACGCATCAGCGATGAAGGTTTACTGCGATTCCAACAGGGCACGGCGTTGAAGGTCGTGTTCCTAGACGGAACAGGCATCACTAATGCCGTCCTCGAATTGCTGGAAGGCATGCCGCATCTTGTCGGCGTGCAGGTCCGCAAGACTGACGTCACAGCGGCAGGAGTCCAAAAGCTCGCCGCCGCACTCCCCCGTTGCCGCATCGAATGGGACGGCGGCGAAATCGAACCGCAAGCCGATGTGAACCAGCCCATTGAGCTCGAATTGCCGCATCTCAAAGGAAAACCTTTCCCGACGAGCACCGCGGCGACTTGGAAGCCGGGGCCGAAGGAAAACGTCCTCCCCGGACTGATCCCGCGGCCGGCGAAACTCGACGGCGTCGCCCGCTGGCAGATCGAAACCATTGCCCCGCGCGGCAAAGTCGGGCCGATCGCCATGAGCCCCGATCACAAATATGTCGCGTGCGTCCTGGAAGCCCTCTCCACGCTGTCGCTGCCGTGCACTGTCCGCCTCTACGACGCCGAAACCGGCGACCTTGCGGGACTGTTCCCAAATCCGTCCGGCGTGGGTTCAATCTCCTGGCATCCTGACAGCCGGCAATTCGCCACCGGCGGCGTCGATGGCCAAGTGCGGGTCTGGACCACCGAAGGCCAACGCGGGGCGGAATGGCCGGCGCACAAGGATCGGGTGCACGTGGCGTGGGGTCCCAATGGAAAGTGGCTCGCGACGCGAACGGAATCCGAGGATCGGGAAGCGAAACTGTGGGACGTTGACGGCAAGTCCATCGCTGACCTGGCCGGGCCGGCGCTCAAGATCACGGTGCTCGCGTGGAGTCCCGACAGTCAGTGGCTGGCCGTGGGGGATGACAAGGGTAAGGTGCAACTGTGGAAGCCCGATGGCACGAAGGGACCAGGCTATCAGACAGACATGCGGTCGATCGACAGTATCGCTTGGAGACCCGATGGCCAGCAATTCGCTTTCGGCGGATTCCAGGACCTCTACGCGGAGTTCACACACCTGTATCTCGCGGGCACGGGTGGCGAGCCACCGCAGATGATCAACATTAAGCGCCGCCTCATTACCCTCTTGAGTTGGTCGCCCGACGGTCAAATCATCGGCGCCTCTTATTTTGATAGTTTCGGTCTTTGGAACGTCGAGGGCACGCCGGTTCGCCAACTGGAGGACACCGAGGGAATTGCCGAGACGGGCGGCCGGTTTCCGGTGACTTCGCTCACCTGGAATCCCGATGGCCAGCATGTGATCACGAACCGCGGGCAAGTTTGGGGGGCGGATGGCACATTGAAGAATACCATCTGGGACAACGGAGCCTTCGCCGGCTGGACTCGCGACGGGCAGAAACTGGTCGGCGTGAGTCCGAATCACGGCGTCGTGAAGTGCGGCCTCGACGGCACGACGTCCGTGGACAACAAAGGGGAACCTTGGCTTCAGCCCGGCCCCATCGCCAGTTGGCATGCGCGCAGTCCGGCCTTCGTCGCCGGGCCGAGCAACGGCTTTCGCTGGTGGACGCTCGACGGACGCCCCGCCCCGGTCATGGCGTCGGGGGCCGATTTCAGTCCCATCGCTCCGGGTGTGCCCGGTGTCCTATGTTCCCCCGGCGGCCACCGGATTCTGACGGCGTACGGCAACTTCGTCGCCCTGCGCGATCGTCACAAGCTGATCCGTTATCAGAATTTTCCCGTGGGCATCCTAACCGAACGCTCGTCCTGGTCTCCGGACGGAAAGCGGATGGCCCTGGGATCCAACGAGGGCGCCGTGATCGTCACGTTCGATTCGCCGGAGATCGTCACGCTGGGCGAGATGCCTCGCGAAGTGGTTGATGTGGCCTGGAGCCCCGATGGGCAGTGGATTGCCACGGCGGAAGACAACTTCGTCCGGCTGTGGAAGCCCGACGGCACCCCCGGCAACGTGCTCGAATTTCCCAGCAAGATTATGGTCGTGCGCTGGCATCCCAACAGCCGGGAACTCGCCGTCGAACCGATGTACGGCCACACGAATTTCGAAGTGCGGGAGATCGACGGCACGCCGAAGCTCAACCTGCGGTCGCCGCTGATGCACGGCCTGTTGCGCAGCAGCTGGAGCCGCGACGGCAAACTCCTCGTGGCGGGAAACCACTGGGAGCAATTCCCGGGGACTCATCTGGCCGCGTGGAACATGGACGACTGCGAAGTCGCCTGGCATGCGCCGCTGAAGCCGCATCACGCCCGGCAATTGCGCAAGCTCGAATGGAGCGCCGACGACCAGCATCTCCTGACGCAATCCGACGACGGAATCTTCGGCGTGTGGAGCGTCCGGGGCGAATTGCAATGGCTCATCGCCTGCCCGAACGACCGGGACTCGTTCAGCTTCGACGCCGCCGGACAATTGCTGCACGGCGATCCGGCGCAGCTCGATGGCTGGTTCCGCTGCTTTATCGAAGGCGAGGACGGAACGTTCGCAACGCTCAAGCCGTCGGAATTCGCGCAGCGATTTGCCGAGTTCGTCATGCCGGGTTCCTGGCCGGAGGAAGGAAAGCCGACCGACCCCGAACGCAAGGCGGCGACGCGGCTGTTGGAGATTGGCTGTGAGTTGGGCGTGTACGTCGGCGGCGTGGGACGGACTGTCAAGAAGGTCGATGAATTACCCCGCGAACGGTTCTCTATCTGGGTGATCAAGGGACCCTTGACGGACGCTGACCTCGTCTGGCTGCACAAGAACCGGCAAACGTTTGAGGAACTATTCAGCCTTTATTTGAGTGGAGGCAGCAATACCGATCAGGGACTGAAGTTGCTCCGGGATTTTTCGAGTCTCTGGCACCTTGAGGCGGGCCATGCGGAAAAAATCGGACCGGGGCTGGAAATTCCCCAAGTGACGTGCTTGTCAGGCACCTTTCCCAAGGCCACGGCCGCGACCATTCAACATCTGAAAGTGATTTCCGACTTGCTGGAGCTGGAGTTGCGAGGTCCGAAGGTGACGGAGGCCATGATCGACGAACTGACGCAGTTGCACACGGTGCGCAGGCTCGACCTGCGTCGCGCACAGGTATCCCCCGACGGCATCGAGCGGCTGAAAGCGGCGTTGCCGTTGTGCAACGTGCTTGGCCCCTGAAAGATCAACCAGCGGCAAGCGGACCAGGCGCCGGCGAAGTCGATTCCACGCGGATCGTCGCCCAGCGGGGTTTCAACTGGAATGTGCGGGCCGCGGCGATGCCCAATACGACGAACGACACCAGTGCGACCAGATGCGTGGCCGCGAACGGCCATTCGCTCTGCGTCGGCGCGAGGGCTTTGAGGCCCGGAACCTTCTGGAACGACTGCACGATCAGCACGAAGAAATTCAGATAGAACGCCGCCACGCTCGAGGCGACGTACGCCGTCTGCCACCAGCCCGCAAAGTCGTAGGCGTACTTCGCGGCGATCGCCACGCTCAACAGGCCGAGCGACAGCACGCCCAGCACCAGCCCCGGTGTGACATGCGTGATCGGGAACAGGAACCCTGTCACGCTCGTCGCCACTGTCGTCAGCAGAAACGTCGCTGTCCAGAACTCCAGGCGGCGGTTGGTCACCAGGCCGTAAGCCACGACAAATCCCGACCCGATCCCGACAAGACTGATCACAACATGAACCAACGTCAGCAGTTGCAGATCCGACATGATGCTCCCTTTTCTTCCTTCGATGTCTTTGTTTGTCTCTGACATGAAGAAATACCGGGAAGCGGGCGGGGCCTTACACGGGAGTGCGTGACTTTTTTGAAAGGCGAAAGAGCGACGCTGTTCACTGCCCGAAATTCAGATAATCCGACGCGGAGGCGTCCTCGTCGGACGACGACGGGGCCGCGGACGACTTGACAAAATTCTGCTGGGCGAGGAACAGCACGATAACCACGGGAATCGCCGTCAGCAGAACCTGGCCGGTGCCGAGAACCCACGCCGGCAGTCGCCGCACGAACGGCAACGCGGTCAGCCAGCCAGCGAGCGGTGCGAGGAACAAAGCGATGGCATGCCCCGTCGTCAGTTCGCCGAAGAACCGGCCGATCACCAGCAGCGCGAACAATCCGATGGTTGCCAAGCTGACCAGGCCCGCATCCTCGCCGGAAGTGGCCGTGAGAAGCGCGGCGAGCCATGCGCCGCCGACCGCCGCGGCAAGCGGCAGTCCCAAGAGGCCGCCGCTCATGTAGCCGGATAGCATGATCGCCACCGCTGCGCCGCTGCACGCGACCGCCATTGCCAGCGGGACGGCCCGTCCCGGCGTCTGGCGCGCCAACGAACGCAACAACAAGCTGACGACAAACAATGCCGCGGCAAGAATCGACAGAATTCCAGCGGCTTGCCGCGGCGTCCATTCCCGCGATCCCGGCCCGGCAAGATCGGCGAGATAGACCGTGCCGTGCAATAGAATCCAACCGGCACTCGCGGCCAGCGCGGCTCGCAAGATCCAAGCCCATTTGCCGAGCGCTGTCGCCAGCAGTTCCACGACGAGCGCCGCCGGCAAGAGAATCAACAACCAGCGGTCCTGATCTTCGCGCGGTGGCCAATGGGGACGCACCCCGAGCCACGCACAACCGGCCGCGTATCCCAATCCCGCTCCGACGATCAATCTGCACGAGGCAACAGCGGGACTCTGACGACGCACCCATCGCACGACCAAAAACACCACGGCCGCCGTGACAGCCGCCGCGGCAATCGCGCCAAGAATCCGCATCGGATCGGGCATGGTGCCCCTTACGTCGGGTACTATCTACAGGCCAGAATACCGTCTCTTGCAAAGAGGAAGCAGAAGAGGCTTGCGCACAGAGACGCAGAGGTCACAGAGAAAAGCATTTTGAGAGAATGTCCTCTGGGAATTCTCTCTGTGCCTCTGTGCGAAACCTGCCTTCTGCTTAGCGGTTCTTGGCGTCTCTGCGTCTTTGCGAGAGACGCCTTTCCGTCTTACTTCTTCGTGCCTTCGAAGCTGATGGAGATGGGGACTTCGTCGCCGATGCCTTCGAGCATCTTATCCATGCCGAAGTCGCTACGTTTGATCGTCAGGTCGGTGGAGAAGCCGATGCGTTGCGTCCCTTTGGGGAACTCGGCCGTTTTGCCGCCGGTGAGCAGGAACGTGACTGGCTTCGTGACGCCGTGCAGCGTCAAATCGCCGGTGACCTGATATCCGTCCTTAGCGGCCTTGACCGCGGTGCTTTTGAACGTGATCGCCGGGAATTGTTTGGCGTTGAAGAAATCGGGCGCGCGCAGGTGCTCGTCCCGTTTCGCGTTGCCGGTATCGACGCTGTCGACCTTGATCGTGAGATTGAACGTGGACGCGGCGACTTTCTCCGGATCGAACGAGAACGTCCCGCTGATGTCGTTGAACCGCCCGTGCGTCCACGACAGCCCGATATGCGACGCCTTGAACGAGACGCCGGTGTGGGAACCATCGAGCACATAGTCCGCCGCCGACACCGGCCCGGTGATGGCCGCGATCAAAAACAGGGAACCGACGATCAGCTTCCGCATGAGAGATCCTTTGACAAAGAGTTCGCGTTACTCATTTCCACCACGCACTTTAGATCGCGGCGTCTCGCCTGTTAAGCCCGGCGGAGCGCTCGCGACACCCTTGATACCGGCGTGGCGGCGAAACCTTACTCGAAAAGGATGAGATTTTTGCGAAGAAGGTAGCACCGGTTGGCCGCTTTAGGCCTACCGGTGCCGCGCAGCGGTCGGAGGGTGCGGTAGATGCGTTCGATGTACGTCGGCGTTCGGTTCCATCACGGTTTGCCCACGGCCTCCTGTCGCTGCGCGACCTCGGTAGCCTGAACGGCAACCGAGGCTACCCGCT
>CAZDGB010000254.1:0-11152 GCA_964504645.1 uncultured Planctomycetaceae bacterium
AGGACTCGAACATCCACCTGGCCGAAGGGGAGTGGACACAGGAAGCGCGGGTGGAGGCCCTCCGCCGCGCCTGGGCCCGCAGCTTCGGCAAGGACGCCGAGGACTACCTCGAAGACCGCACCGAACCCCTCGTCGCCCCCGACTGGCCCGGCACCAGCACCCCGTTCCTTCACCCCCCCGCCAACCTCCCGCCGCACCCGGCCGAAACTGTCCCACCCGCGCCGAGCGAAGCGCTGCCGGTGGAGAGCCAGCCGTTGCCCGTCGAAACCGATTTACCGCCGCTCGACGTGCAGCGGTTGCCGATGGAGGACGACGCGGTGACGGTGGACGAAGGGGATTGAGCCGGCGTTCGGCGGGGGCGGCTTTTGCGCCGCGAAGCGCAAGCGTGCGGCGATCACCCTCGGTGTTAGGCGCTGTGCTCGAGCGATCGCAGGGGAGCGAGCTTCCTCAGACGCGGATCGCGGAGATAGAGGGCCACCCAGACGAGAACGCCGATCACCACGGGCGGAAAGACGCTCTCGTTCACGTGGAGATGCGTGAGCACGGCGCCGCCGAGGTAACCCGTCAGCAGGATCGCTCCTAACACCGCGGTCTGCGGAATGAGAAAGATCACGAGACACGCCAGTTCCACGATGCCGATCGGGGCGGCCAACTTGAGATCCAGGCCGGATTTGGGCCAGTCCTTGGCGAAGTCCCCCGGCTGAATCAGTTTCATCGTCGCGCTCATCCCGAAAAGCAACGCGAGCAACACGGTCAGCACCCAGCCGGACCAGAAGGAAACGTTCGAACTTTTCTCGACGGTCGCATCGGTCGACATGGAAGTTCCTTGATTCGAGCTCGCGACGAAAATCCTACCCGCCGGCGATGGCGCCGACGACGAGAAACGGTTCCGTGCCGTTCGCCACGGCTTCCGGGAGCAGTTCGTCCGGCGGGTTGTGCGACAGATCGCGGCAGCACGCGAAGTATCGCAGAAACGGGCGGCGTTTCAGCGTGCCGTGATCGCGAATCGTCCCCTTCAGCGCCGGATACTCGGCCTCCAGCGCGTCGAGCACGGTCCGCTGAGTGATCGGCCCGTCAATCTCCAGTCGGACTTCGGCGCCGACTTTCGCCAAGTTTCGCAAATGGTAGGGGAGTTCGACGCGAATCACTTCTCCCCCTGCAGATGTGCTTCGACGAACCACAGCGTCTTGTCGATTTCCCGCGAGACTTCGGTGAAGACGTCGGCCGTGTCGGCGTCGTTGAGTTCCGCGGCCCGATCGATGGCGGCTCGTGCCGCTTTACCGGCGGCAGCCAGCGCCGACGACAACGCGTCGACATGATCGCGCCCGGCGGAAATCTTGAGCGGATAGGCCTTCAGTTTCGAGCGTTCGGCGACGACCTGCACGATTCCCTCCGCGGTGCCGCCCAGCGCGACGAGCCGCTCCGCGACGGTATCCGAGAATTCCTCGGCTTTGCCGGCGACGCTATCGAATAATTCGTGCAACGCGATGAATTGCGGACCTTTGACGTTCCAATGTGCTTGTTTCGACTGCAAATGCAGATCGATCAAATCCGCGAGCACGGCGTTCAGCAATTCGCCGACCGCCTGACGCGTCTTTTCGGAGAGGTCGTTCTTCGTGGGGTTCATGTGCTGCCCTTCCTGGAGAGTTGGTGAAATTCAGACGGCATTATAGCGGCCCCGCTCCATCGGCAAGCATCACGCCAGCGTCTGCATCACTACCGGCGCTGCCGCGGAATCACGCGTTCAAGGTCTACGGCGGCGCAGCCTTGAAACTTCGGAGTATCGCGTCATCTTTCAGACGGATTAACAGTGCCTCACTGACGCCGGGCCCCGTTACCACGCAATCTGCATGAAAGTTGTCATAGGCTCCCAATTCCAGCACCCCATTTCGCTCGATTTGGATATGGATCACCGATCTACGGATTTCAGCCTTCATGATTTGCTCATAGATCGGCTCGACAAATTCCGGAATCAGCCTTAACACGATGAAATGTTGTCGAGGCACGCTCGTTCCCCTCATCAATGGGGGCAGTTCCTCGTAGCTGACGATCCAGTTTTCTTCAAAGCGACATTTCGACAAATTTCCTTCCAAAGATAGACGTGAGTCTCCGGCGAGTTCCTCCATCATGCGATGGAGCATTCGCGGGGCAGCAAGGACCTCCAATAGATGCGATGTTCCCGTGGTCGTCATCTGGCTATCGCTCTTGGCGCCACGGGATCTTCACGCCAGCGTCTGCACTTCGACCGACACCACCGGCGGCAGGTCGCGGACGATGGCGGACCAGTGATCGCCGCCGTCGGGCGAGCAGTAGACCTGACCGCCCGTCGTGCCGAAGTAGATGCCGCCCTCATCGAGGCTGTCGGTCGACATGGAGTCGCGGAGGATGTTGACGTAGCAATTCTCCTGCGGCAGGCCGTTCGTCAGCGCTTCCCACTCGTTGCC
Organism: uncultured Planctomycetaceae bacterium; assembly: GCA_964504645.1. GTDB lineage: Bacteria > Planctomycetota > Planctomycetia > Planctomycetales > Planctomycetaceae > CAZDGB01. Next base: position 2,445 of record CAZDGB010000254.1, read on the forward strand.
GCCGGTTTTGCTGCGATAGACGCGGAGCTTTCCTTCGGGCGGGTAATGCAGCGAATCGCTGAGGATCGGAACGACGTAAACCGTGTCGGGCTCGTGCGGGTGGACTTCGATCGGGAAGCCAAAGTCGGTCGGCAGATTGCCGCTGACTTCGTACCAGTTGTCGCCGGCGTCGTCGGTCCGCATCACGTCCCAGTGAAGTTGCATGAACAGCGTGTTCGGCCTGGCCTTGTGCTGCGCGATGCGATGGACGCAGAAGCCGACTTCGGCCGTTGGATCGGGCATGTAATTCGATTTGAGCCCCTTCGTGATGACCTTCCACGTCTTGCCGCCGTCTTCCGTGCGGAACGCCCCCGCCGAGGAAATGGCGACGAAGATGCGGCCTGATTTCGTGGGATCGAGGATGATCGTGTGCAGCCCCATGCCGCCGGCGCCGGGAGCCCACTTCGAACCTTGAATGTCCCGCAATCCGGCAAGTTCCTGCCAGGTTTGACCGCCGTTGGTCGATTGGAACAGCGCGGCGTCTTCGACGCCGGCGTAAACGGTGTCGGGGTCGGTCAACGACGGTTCCAGATGCCAGACTCGCTTGAACTCCCACGGATGCTGGGTGCCGTCATACCATTGATGCGTGGTCAGCGGTTTGCCGGTTTGCGAACTTTCGTCGTAGACGAACTTGTTGCTTTCACCCATCGGCATGCCTTCGGGCGTCGTCGTCGGTTCGCCGGTCGGAGTGCCCGGTTGGAACCACGTTTTGCCGCCGTCGTCGGAACGCTGGATGATCTGTCCGAACCAGCCGCTGGATTGCGAAGCATAGATGCGATCCGGGTCCACGGGCGACCCTTTGAGGTGATAGACTTCCCAGCCGCCGAAATGGGGTCCGGTGATCTCCCACTTCTTGCGTTTGCCATCAGACTTCGCCACAAACGCCCCCTTGCGGGTGCCGATCAGAACGCGGACGGAGGACATGTTCAAGCCTTCTCAAGTCATGTTGAATGATCGCACAACGGCTTAAATACCACCGACAACTTTTCGAGTTTGGGATTCAACTCGTTCAATAGAGCTCTCGTTCTTTCTCGGCATTCATCCGAACTAGGCTCTTCTTCATCCCACTGAAGAAATTTTTCACGGCCCGATACGCGATTCCACCTTCCAATAACTCGATTGGTCTTGCAAGGCTTTAACCCAAGACCAGGCCCTGCATCACGAAGCTTGGAGATTATCTCTTTTCGTAGGGTTTCATTCTTCATCGGCCCCACAAAGAGCGCATACATCAAGCTTTGTTCCGCCGACCAAATCTCTACGCAGAATGGGTAACCATCTTCTGTCTTCAGAACAGATGTCCAATCTAGCCACGACTTTGGAATAAAATCGATATTGGAGCGTGCCTGGCTTAGTTCGTACCAGCGGCTATCCTCTCGTAAGGCAGTTCTCACCTCGTCGAGCAGCACAGCTTCTGGACTACCAACACGCTCCCATATTAAGTCGATCGCTTGGCGGTGATTTTTGTATATACGTTGGCACAGTTGGTCGAGATCGTCATCTTTCATGAAGCGACTCCCGAGTAGATAAATGTAGTGATCAAGAAAAACACCAAAATCTTGGCCGATGGAGTTTTTATAAGCTTCTCTCACCTTTTTAAGAACCCTGTAAATATCTTCATATTTATAGGGCAACCACGTACCGTCAGACGCCTCATCGCCATCGGGGGTCAAATAAACCAAAAGCGTCTTAGCGTTGGGATAAACTGATTTGATAGTCTTTGAATATCGCTCCAACTGATTGGAATGCTCGTGTGAGTCTACTTTGTTTTCGATAACTACCACAAATCCGGGCTCTTGACACGTAATCAGTATGTCGATGTTTTTCCATTCGCGACGCACTTCCACACCATTCAAATCGGTTCCGTCCAGGTAAATCGGGGAGAATGGGCGTAAGGCTGGTTCTGCTTCCTTAAGAAGATCCATTAAGATCGCCTTGAGAAACAGTTGGCCCTGTCCATGCGATTCAGCTGGGTCGAGGATGAAGCCTAGGAAATTGGAATGCCGAATCTCTGCGCGCGCGATTCCTAAAGCATCAAAGATGTTGAACTTCCCGATTCGAGCCTCTAGTTCGAGCAGTTCATCGTTTTCAACGATAAACCGTTCCAGGACCTTTCTGGCATCATCCTGAGAGATTGGTTGTTTGTCTGATAGCATGCAAAAGACCCAGATTCTATCCCGGCATGCAATAAATTACATTGTCGCGCGAATGGTACACACATCCGCTGCAAGGGCCTCTGCTGAAAAGACGTTTCCTTCAGCATACACGTTTTGTCACTCTCCGCGTTATTTTTTGCGACGATACATCGCCTTCATGAACTGCATCCACTTGCCGTCCGGGCCGATCGTCTGCGAGGTCAGCGTGTGCTCGTCGCGCGACACGATTTCAACGATGTCCTGATACGGCGCCATCGTGCCGTCGCCGGAGAAGCTGGGGCCTTCGGTGTCGAGCGTCAGGACCTTTTTCGCGGCGTCGAGGCTGCCTTCGTAAATCCACATGTGCGTCATCATCGACGCGACAAAATTGCCGACGAACTTGTTCTTCGCCGGGTCGTAGCCGACCGTGAAGCACATCAAATGGGAGTGGCCGTCCGGCGTGTCGCCGGTCCAGTCGGACTGGATCCACAGTCCGCCCAGCGTACGCGTGCGGGCGGTGCCTTCGGATTTCATCGGCGGCTGGTCCGGGCCCATGTTGCATTCCGACGCATACGTCCAATCGCCGACGAGTTGCTGCAGCCATTCGTGTTCGGCTTGCGGCTTGGCATGACAGTCTTCGGACATGACGATCTCCACCTAGGGTTAAGGTTTTCGGCCCGACGGGAAACAGATGCGTTACGATTTGGCCTCGACGATTTTCTTCATGCTCGCCAGGCCTTCTTCGAAATACGAACCGATGTACTTGTCCATATTCATCACTTTGCACACGGCCTTCTGCAGAAAATTCTGATACTGGCCCGACATCGTCCAGGTGACTTTCGTGCCGTCGCCTGCCGGCTGAAACGTGAAGTCGGTGAAGCTGGTGTCTTTCATGGGCCTGATAAAGTCAAGCTGCATCTTGATTCGCTCGGCAGGCAGGCTTTCGAGGATCGTCATTGCGCCTTCGCCGGCTTTGTCGTTGCCGGACCAGCGAAACACGGCGTCTTTGCCCGACTCCGGCCCTTCAAAAGTGTTCTTCGCGTTCGGATCGAGCTTGGCCCACGGCGACCAGTGCTCCCATTTCTGCAGGTTATTCACCTGCTCGAACACGGCGTCCGGCGGCGCGGACATCGTGGCCGAACGCTCGACCTTAAAGTCGTTCGGCTGTCCAGCGATGTAGCCCGCGAAAACGAGGAGCAGGACGATCAACGCGAGCACGATTTTTCCCAGGAACGATCCCAGACTCGATTTTTTCGCCGGCGCGGCGGGGGTTTCAGCGGACATCCCACGTTCTCCACAAAAAGAATTCAAAAGTTCACTTATTACATTATCGCGTCTCGGCCCAATTGGCCAGCAGGTCGGTCATTTTCTTCCAGCCGGCTTCCGTGCGGCCGATGTACTCGGCCCATTTCGGATCCATCTCGTGCGCGAGCGACAATTGGCAACCTGAATCCGTTGGTTCGATCTGGATCCTCACCACGCTCTCGTCCACCGAGTCGCCGACGACGCCCCAGGTGAACGACAAAGTCTTCGGACGGTCGACGCTGCGATACGTTCCGATGTGGTCGATCTCGTGGCCCTGCCGGCGGACGAGAAACGAAAACTGCCCGCCGACTTTCGGATCGGCGCGCAAATGAACCAACTCCTCGTCGCGTACTTTCGGGCCGAACATCCACTCCGTGAGCGTGGTGGGATCGATCCAGGCGTCGAACACCACTTCCGGGGAAGCGTTGATCGAGCGAGTGACGCGAGCGGTCGGACGCGGCGATGTCATGATCTTGTTTCCTGTTTCCGAGGCGAGCTTGCCTGGGGAACATCATGACCGCGAATCACGTCTTTTGCACATGAGCGGGGTCCATGTACACCCACTCCCAACTGTGCCCATCCAGGTCTTGAAAGCTGTGGCCATACATGAACCCGTGGTCCTGCGGCTCCTTGTGCTTCGTGCCGCCGGCGGCGAAGGCTTTCTGCACGATATCGTCGACCGCCTGCCGGGACTCACAGGTCAAGCAGATCAGCGTCTCGGTGTATTTTTTTGTGTCGCAAATCTCCTTAGGCGTGAACGTTTTGAACAGCGGTTCCGTGATCAGCATGGCGTAAATGTCGTCGCTGATCACCAGGCAACCGGCTACGTCGTTGGTGAATTGCGCGTTGAACGTGTAGCCGAGTTTCGTGAAAAACTCCTTCGACTTGTTCAAGTCTTTCACGGGCAGATTCACGAAAATCTTGGTGCTCATCGGGGAACGCCTTTCAAAGAGAATTCCTTGCATCCTGTCCGTTAGTCGAATGAGGCGGCGGCCATTCGACATTCCCGCGCAGAATTTTCTCTCCATTTTGAAAGGTTGCCCGCAAAACGCAATCTGTCAATGAGTTGCGTCGACGCTGGCGGGTGAGTTCGACTCGTCCAGGACCGGGATAGTGCAATCGATCCAGAACCAGGACAAGGCGCACAAAGCCATAGTGGCTGCCGCAGTCGCGAAGACCGTCGGCCAGCCGTACTGATCGGCAAGCATGCCGAACAGTTTGGGGGCGATGATCATGCCGAGCGCCGCGATGGAGTTGTTGACCGCGAAGACTGAAGCGGTGACCCGGCCGCCGATGTCCGCGACGACGCCCCACAGCGTGGAAAGGCTCCAGTCGCCAAAGAACTTCACGAAGAACAGAATCACGCAGAACAGATACGGATCGCGGTACGCCAACAAGGCCACGAGCAGCAGGATCGCCGAGAGTCCTTTGCCGACGACTGCGACGGCGACCCGCGCCCAGCGGCGGTTTCCGGTCCGCGCAATCAGAAAATCGTTGAGCAGCCCGCCCACCAAGCCGGCGAGCGCGCCGCCGAGCAGCGGCAGCGAGGCATAAATACCCAACTGAGTGAACTGGATGTCGGGGTTCACGTCCTTGAGGAACTTCGGAATCCAATTCGAGAAGATGTTGTCGGCCACGGTGCTCAGCAACGATTGCACCGTCACGACAGAAAGATTGCGAATCGACCGCGGCGACATCCGGGATAACATCTCCCGCACCGACATCCGCTTGCGATTCGCGGGTGCCGAGTCAACTTCGCCCTCAATCAATTCCCGTTCCGCCTCATTGACCCACGGATGCTCGCGCGGCGAATTGCGAAACAGCGCCGCGAACAACACCAGATGCACGATCCCCGCCGCAAGCAGCCAGCCGATCGCCGCCTGCCACGTCAAACCGAGCAACCCCAACAGCAGCGTGGCGAAAATCAGCGACGCGCTTAAGCCGCCCAATCGCCCGGCGAGAATGCCGACCGCGCCTTGCATCGTCGTCAGCAGCCGCGGGGGATACCACATCCGGCCGACGCGATTCAGGCAGGCATAGACGGCCGATTGCCCCGCCGCCAGCACCGCTTGTCCCCACCACATGCCGTCGGCGGACGTCGAGCGGGCCATGATCCCCAGCCCCGCCAGCCACACGATCAACAGTAACGGCAGAATCAGATGCACGCCGAAGGCGTCGGCAAGAACCGCCAGCGGAAATTGAAAGACGATGTACGCCGCCGCGAACGCGGAATCGATGTCACCCAGAGCCTCGTTGCTGAGCCCCCATTCCTCCGCGAGGATCGGCTTGAGAAAGCCGAAGACATAACGATGCAAATACAATAACCACGACGTCGCCACCGCCAGGCTGAACACGATCCAGCGCACGTGCGTCGGCTGCGGCGGCGGGAGGTCGTGAGACATGGTGAATAGCGGATATTGGATATCGGATTTGAAAGAGTGAACTACACGAGAGGTCTTTGCCTTTCCCATCCGCTATCCGATATCCGCGATTTCAGCAGTCGCGCCGATACCGGTTCAGTTTCTGCAGATCGATCTCGATCCCCAGGCCGGGCTTCGTCGGGACGGCGATCGAGCCGCGTTCGATCTGGAACGGTTCGGTCGAGATGTCGTCTTCGAGACCGTAATACGTGGTGTCGTTCGCCAGCGAATAGGCCGGGCAGGCGGCGGCGACGTGCAGCATCGCGGCAGTCTTCGGGGCGAGGTCGTGGCTGCAGTGCATGATGACTGGAACGCCTGCCGCTTCGCAGATGGCGCCGATCTTCACGCACGGCAGAATGCCGCCGGCGATGTGCGTGTCCGGCAGGATGAACTCGGCGGCGTCGGCTTCCAGAATCTGGAGGACGCTCGCCGGATCGGTCACGCTCTCGTTGAGGGCGATGGGAATCTTCGTGAATCGCCGCAGTTCGGTTGCTTCCGTGAGCGGTTCGGCGGGAATCGGCTGTTCCCAGTATTGCAGGTCGTATTCTTCCAGACGTTTGGAGAGTTCTTTCGCCTCGGCGAGCGAGTAGCCTGTGTTCGGGTCGACGCGGATTTTCAGCTTGTCGCCGACGGCGTCGCGCAGGCCGCGCACCATCTCGACGTCTTCATCCATGTCGGCGCCGGCTTTGGTTTTCAGAGTGGTGAATCCCATCTCGACGTACCAGTGGGCGAACTCCTTCGACTTCTCGTACGACTGAATCCCCATGCACGCGGCGACTTCGACGCGCGGCCGGAGAATGCCCCCCAAGAGCGCCGCGACCGGCAATCCGGCCGCTTTACCGCTGATATCCCACAGCGCCATTTCAATGCCTGACTTCAGCAGCGTCGGCAGCAGGCAGTCGCGATGAAACGCCGCGATGTTCATCGGATCGCAGCCGATGAGCCATTCCTGGGCGAGCTGCTCATCTTTGCGAACGCTGTGATCGGTTAGAAAATTAAGGTTGTATTCGCCCCAGCCGGTGAGTCCTTCGCTGGTGTCGACCCGGACAATGCCGCTTTGCAGCGTCGAGGTGCTGCGGTAATGCGACCGATAGGGGGCGAGCGGAGCCGTCTGCGGGACGTCGACCATCACGACCGAAACGCCGGTGACCTGCATGCGAGGACTCCCCAACTTGAGCGGAACGAAGTGTGTGATCGGAAGTTGCGGCAAGTATGCCCCGCCGCCGGGTGATCCGCAAACGACCGGCCCACCGCCAGGCATTTGGTCTCCACAAATCCGGAAAACCGTCTGTCGCAGAGCCGCCAAGACGCAAATTTCGCAGAGAAGCGGGAAAAGAGTGTTGCGCACAGAGAAACAGAGGTCCCAGAGAAAAACCGGACAAGTTTATATTTTCCAATCCCATAACATCCGCTGTTTCAGGCGATGGACGTCTTCTCCGTGTCCTCTGTGCCTCTGTGCGAAACCTGCCTGCTGCTTGGCGTTCCTTTGCGTCTTGGCGACTTTGCGAGAAATGCCCGCCAAAGAGCGGGAGAAAAACCGAAATTCGCTCCGACAGCCGTCGATTTGATTTTCACGCTCCAGGATTGCCAAGATCGGGAGTGGCTTTTAGAATGCATGGCTCGTTTGAGACCGTGTTTCTAATTCAGAGTTCAGTTGCGACAGGCAGGCGTCCCATGAAAGAGGGAATTCATCCGGTCTACCGGGATGTGATCTTCGTCGATACCTCGACGGGGACGAAGTTCCTGACTCGGTCCACCATCAAGACCGAGAAGACGATCGAGCACGAGGGGAAAAAGTACCCCGTCGTGAACGTCGATATCAGTGCCGCGTCGCATCCGTTCTTCACCGGCAAGCAGAAGTTCATCGATACGGCCGGCCGCGTGGAAAAATTCCAGCGCAAGTACAAGTGGGGCAAAACCGACGCCCAGAAGGCCGACGAAGCTCAGGCCGAAGAGGGCAAGGCTTAGCGGGCTGGCTAAGGGCTCAATGCCGAGGCGACTGTCAATCCTCATGATTCGCCGCAGTCGGGCATTCAGCCTTCTCCTAGTGAAGGTACGGATCTCGCCCAAATGCGTGTCCGGCCCTTAGCCCTCGCTCGTTTGCCTCTAGCCTTGGTTCTGCCATGTTTCCCACCCTCCAGGCGAAGCTGACTCGCTACGAAGAAATCGAGCGGCTCCTCCAGGATCCGGACGTCCTTGCCAACACCAGCCAGATGCTGGAGTTGCAGAAGGAGCACGGCGGCCTCGGCAAAGTCGCCCGGACCGTCCGCGAATTCAACCAGCTCGAAGCCGATCTCGCCACGGCCAAGGAGATGCTCGACGCCTCCACCGATCCCGCCGAGCGCGAGTATGCCCAATCGGAATTGACCTCGCTGCAATCCCGGTACGACGCGTTGAAAGTCGAACTGGAGGACATGGTGACGGCGGGCGATTCGCTCACCCGCGGCAGTTGCATCGTGGAAATCCGGGCCGGCACCGGCGGCGACGAGGCGGCCCTCTTCGCCCGCGACCTGTTCGACATGTACACACACTTCGTCGAACGCAAAGGGTGGAAGTTCGAGGTGCTGGAGATCACCGTCACCGAACTCGCCGGGTTGAAGGACGTCGTTTTCTCCGTCACCGGGGAAGGGGCGTATCACCTGTTGCAGTTCGAGAGCGGCGGGCACCGCGTGCAGCGCGTGCCGGAAACCGAAGCCCAGGGCCGCGTCCACACCAGCGCGGCGACGGTCGCCGTGATGCCCGAAGCGACCGAAACCGAAGTCGAGATCAAGGACGAGGACCTGGACATCAGCACGATGCGGGCCGGCGGACC
>CAZDGB010000255.1:0-11137 GCA_964504645.1 uncultured Planctomycetaceae bacterium
AATCACAAGGTTTACGGCGAGGCGCTCGCCATTCTCGCCGGCGACGGACTATTGACGCTGGCCTTCGATGTCATTGCCCGCGACACGCCGAAGAATGTCGCCGCTGAGTGTTGTGCCGAGCTGGCGTCCGCGGCGGGGTGGTGCGGAATGGTCGCGGGGCAAGTGGCCGATCTCGAAGCCGAGCATCAGGGAATCACCAATCTCGACCAACTGGAAGCCGTGCATCGGCGTAAGACCGGGCGCTTGTTGTGCTGCGGCTTGACGTTAGGCGCCCGGATCGCCGGTGCTTCCGAAGATTGGCAAAAGCGTTTGGAATCGTATGGATTCGCGGTTGGTTTGGCGTTCCAGATTACGGATGATCTGTTGGATGTCTCCGGCGACCCGGCAAAGCTCGGCAAAGGGACGCAGAAGGATGCGCAACACGGAAAATTGACCTATCCGGCTCTTCTCGGCATCGAAGAGAGCCGGCGGCGTGCGGACCGGCTGATTGACGAAGCCTGCCGTTCGCTGGAACCGTTCGGCGATCGGGCCGCCCGCCTGATCGCGTTGGCACAGTACGTGCGTGAAAGGGATCGGTGATGAACTACGAACTTCTCCCGCGGATCGGTTCGCCGAAGGATTTGCAGGGGCTGACCGATCAGCAATTGCTGCAGCTTGCGGATGAAATCCGCGAGACGCTGTGCAATCTCGTCACCGTCCGCAGCGCGCACTTCGCGAGCAATCTCGGCGTGGTCGAGCTCTGCCTCGCGCTGCATCTCGTGTACGACTTCTCGAAAGACCGGCTGATCTGGGACACCGGCCATCAGATTTATCCGCACAAGCTGATCACCGGCCGCTTCGCCGAGTTCTCGTCGATCCGCACCAAGGGGGGCCTGATGGGCTACCCCAATCCGCAGGAAAGCCCGTACGACTTGTTTATGACGGGTCACGCGGGGGCGAGCGTCTCGACGGTGCTCGGTCTGAAAGCCGGCGACGATCTGTTGCAGCAGTTCGACCGGAAGTCGGTCGCAGTGATCGGCGACGGAGCGTTGCCGTCGGGCGTCGTCTTCGAAGCGATGAACAACGCCGCCGAACTGAAGAAGGACTTGCTCGTCATTCTGAACGACAACAAGATGGGCATCTGCCCGCGCGTCGGCGGGTTGGCGAACTATCTCGACCGAGCCCGCGTCGCTCCGTTTTATGATGGACTCAAGCGGGACATTTCCTGGCTGTTGAACAAGGTGCCGCTCGTCGGCGAGAGCGCCCAGCACACGTTGTCGCAGCTCAAGGACGCCGTCAAAGGCTTTCTGCACGGCGGCATGCTGTTCGAGGAGATGGGGTTCCGCTACATCGGCCCGGTGGATGGCCACGACCTCCTCGGCCTGCGGAAGTCTCTCGAACTCGTCAAAACGATGTCCGGCCCCGTGCTGCTCCACGTCTTCACGCAGAAGGGGCACGGCTTCGAACCCGCGTGTGAAGACCCGGTCCTGTTCCACGCGCCGCCTGTCATCGAACGCAACGGCTCGAACGGCATCTCGTCGCTGAAAAAAGGCTCGTCGAAGGCCTATACCAACGCGATGAGCGACGCCATCTACGCTGCCATGCGGGAAGATCAGCGCGTCTGCGTGCTGACCGCGGCGATGTGTGAAGGAAACAAGCTCGCCAAGCTCCGCTCCGATTTCCCGGACCGCTTCTTCGACACCGGCATCTGCGAGGCCCACACCGTCGCGTTCGCCGCCGGCATGGCGAAATCGGGGATGCGGCCCATCGTCGATATCTACAGCACGTTCCTGCAGCGCAGCTTCGACCACATCTTCCAGGAAGTCGCGTTGCAGAACCTGCCCGTGACGTTCTGCCTCGACCGCGGCGGCCTCGCCGGACCGGACGGCCCGACGCATCACGGCGTGTTCGACAACACGTACATGCGGGTCTTTCCGAACATGGTCGTCACCGCGCCCGGGGACGAGCACGACGTCGAGCCGTTGCTGCAATTCGCCCTGCAATACGACGGCCCGGTCTCCATTCGGTATCCCAAGGCAAACGTGGAATCGGTCGACCGGCCGGAGACCCCCATCGAGCTCGGCAAGGCGGAAGTCTATCGTTTCGGCACCGACGGCAACTTTCTCGCGTTCGGAGCGCTCTTCCCTCGCTGCGTCAAAGCCGCCGAACGGCTGCGGGAGGAGGGCCTCGACGTCGGCGTGATCAACGCCCGCTTCGCCAAGCCGATCGACCGCGAGACGCTGGTTCGCGCCGTCGAAGAGAGCGGCTTCCTGATCGCCGTCGAAGAGAACACGCTGCAAGGGGGCTTCGGCTCGGCGGTGCTGGAATGCGTCAACGCCGCCGGCCTGCCAAGCGACCGCATCCAATGCCTCGGCATCCCGGACCGCTTCATCGAACACGGCGAACGGGACGAACTGCTGGCCGACTTGGGTTTGGATGTTAACGGTTTGGTCGCCACGGCACAGGCGATGGCAGAGCGGGATTCGTTCGTGAAATAAGGACGACGTGGTTAGCGACGCTTCGGAGAAGCGTCGTTCCCGAGCGTCGCAAGGGTACTCTCGTTCCGCGGACCAATGGAGACGGTCGCATGCGTTATTCCATCGTCGTCGCTTTGCTGCCAACCATATGTCTCGCCAGTGTGGCAACGGCTGAAGAAGGTCGAACCGTCGCCGTCAGTGGTCATGGTGAAATCGAGGTTGAGCCGGATATTGCGGACGTTAAGTTGGGTATCTTTGTCTTCGACCGCGATCTCCTCAAGGCAAAACGTGAAGCCGACAGTAAGATTGCCAGTCTTGTCGGTGTTTTCAAAAAGCTGGATGTCGAGCTGGAAGATGTCCAGACTACCAACTTGAACGTAAGGCCCAAATATAAGGAACTCGACGACAACTGGGAGTTTCTCGGGTATGAGGTCACTCGCTCTGTCACGGTAACGGTTCGCCAGTTGATGCAGCTCAACGACATTCTTAAAGAATCAATCGAAGCCGGGGCAAATCGTTTGGAGGGAATCAGTCTTTCGTCGAGCAAGGAGCAGGAACTCAAAGAGCAGGCGCTAACGCAAGCGATCGAGAACGCGAAGCGGCGAGCGACTCGGCTAGCGGATGGTTTCGGGGCCAAGGTGGGGAAGGTCGTAACCATTGAAGCGGGACGTGATGGTGGCGAGGTCAGGTATAACCTGATGTTCGCCCCCGCCTTCGGAGATGCGGCGTACCATCCGGGACGAATTAAGATTACGGCAGAAGTTGATGTCGTTCTTGGACTCATCGACTGACCGAGTCCATAACGCCAAGTGACATGCCAACAGCTCAAGATCAACACCGTTTTCTCTGCGGTGAATCGGCCCTCTGAGCACGCTCTATCCGTCAAATTGCCGTAGCGGAATTGGGCGATCTGGCATATCCTGCGGCACAACCAGTGCTCTTCGCAGGAGTTCCAGGATGTCAGGGATGATTCGCATAGCTGTGATGCTCGGGTTCGCGGGGACCGCGGCCCTCCTCGCCGCCGACGACACCTACAAACTCGAAGAGCCCGCCGACGATGTGCGGGTCTTCGGCGTCGGCATGCGGGTGCAGGTCAACGGGAAGCTGCAAGTCGGCGCTGGGGAAGCGGGCAAGGTCGCGCCGCTGGCGTTGAACGTGTCGGCGGCGTTGTCGTTTCGCGAACGCCGGCTGGTCGGACTGGGCCGCGATGCGTTGGGGCTGCGTTCGCTTCGCGAGTATGAAATCACGCAGGCCAAGATCGACGTCGACGAGCAGAAGACCGAGCGCACCCTGGACGACCGGCTCAAGATCATCGTGGCGCAAGGCCGGCCGGAAGGGGTGGAGCTCTACAGCCTCGGCGGGCCGTTGACGTCGAACGAACTCGACCTGCTGCGGGCGCCGCTCGACAGCCTAGTGCTGCCGGCTTTGTTGCCGGACAAGGAAGTCGCCGTAGGCGACTCGTGGACTCCGCCGGCGTGGACGGCGCCGCTGCTCGCCGGGACCGAAGCCGTCACCAAAAGCGAACTGGCGTGCAAACTGGAAGCGGTCGAGAAATCGGTCGCGACGATCCGCGTGCAGGGCGAACTCGAAGGCGCGACCGGCGGCGCGCCGACGAAAGTCACCATCGCCGGCACGGTGGATTACGATCTCGAAACCAAGTCGATCTCCGGAGCGGACATCACGCAGAGCGAGCAGCGGCAAGTCGGCGCCATCAGCCCCGGACTCGACGTTAAAGCCCGCGTCCGGCTGCTGCGGAAACCGGCCGCCGAACCGGGCCGCGCCGCTGAGGCAAAGCTTATCGAAACCGCCGCCGTCGAACCCGAAGACTCCGCGAAATTCGTGCGGTTCGATTCGCCGTGGAACATGTCGCTGCTGCACAGCCGGGCGTGGCATCTATTCCATCAGACCGACAAGATGGCGATCTTCCGGCTGATCGACCAGGGGGCGCTGGTCGCCCAGTGCAATCTCTCGGCGATCACGACCATGAAACCGGGCGAACATACGTCCGAGGAAGAATTTCAGGCCGACATCCGCACGACGCTCGGAGACAGTCTGACGAAGATCGAATCGGCCAAAGTGCTTCCGGCAAAGAATGGGCGCTTCGTGTTTCAGGTCGTCGCGACGGGCAACGTGAAGGACCGCACGCTGACGTGGATCTACTACCTTGTCGCCGATCCTTCGGGCCGGCAGGCGTCGCTGCAATTCGCGTTCGATGCATCGCTGGCGGAGAACTTCGCGAATCGCGACCGCGAGTTGGTCGATTCGATGCGTTTCGTTCCGTCGGGCGCCGCGCTGACGCCGACGCCGCGGAAGCAGTGATGTTCTTCGACAGCGCAGCGAAGAACACGGCGGGCTGACGCCGCGCCGCTCGCCTTTAATGCAAACAGCCCCCGGCGTAGATCGCCGGGGGCTGTTTTGTTGCGGCACGTTCAACTCAACTTCAGCAACTTGCAGGCGTCGGCGTAACCCGGGGCCGGGTAGCCGTGCTCGCTGGCGGTGACGCGGGCGAGGGCCGTCAGTTGACGCCAGCGGAACGCCGGGCGCCACGTGCGGAATTCCTCGCTCACCGTATGGAAGTACTTCTCCGCGTGCAGCGCGCCGTCTTCGCTGATGGCGTACTTGAGCAACAGGTCGAGCACCGGCCGCGAATCGTCTTGCGTGATTTCGCCGTAGCGATGCACGGCCGCTGCGGCGCGGGCCTGATCGTTCTGACGGATGGCGTCTTCCGTCTCGGCGAGAAGTTCGGGCGCCGTCTTCCCGACCATCTTCTCCGCGTCGTCGACCCACGGCCGCGGAGTGATTTTCATCAGGCCCCCGTCGATGTACTGGTCGTACGAGTTGCGGTCCCGCGAGACGTTGTACGCCGCGAGAATCACCGCCGCCTTCCGGTTGTGCGGATTGCTGACCTTGGCGATGTTCCGCCAGGCGTTGACCGCATCGCAGGCATGCACGCCGAGCGAATCGCCGTGGACGCTGCCGGCCGGCTTCTTCGCGTCCGACCATTTCTCCAAACGGCCGGGGTCGCGCAACACGAGTTGATTGGCGGCGAGCGCTGCCGCCTGAGCGATGGCGTCCGGATCGAAGCCCTCGACGAGCGCGGCCGCGACGGCTTCCGCCGCCTGATCAGCCGAGTTGCCAAGGATTGTCAGGCTCATCGCATTGAGCCATTCATCGTCCGGCTGCTTGGTCCCGAGGTCACGGCCTTCGAGCTGGAATTGATCGAAGACCTTCGCCAACATGTTCCGCGTTTCGGAGCGGCCGTTCTTCTCCTGCTTGACGCAGTATCTCAGGCTTTGCCGCAACATCGTCAGCGCGTGTTCGCGGCCGATGATATTGACGAGATCCCACGCCTTGTAGGCCAGGTTCACGCGATGGACTTCGGTTTCGTCAGCGACTTCCATCAGCAACGCGTTAAAACCGTCGTCGGCACTGTTCTGCGTAATCGCGGCGAGAATGCCCTCTGCCTGGCTGCGATCCATCTTGCGGGCGGCGTCGCGCAGGTCGAGCGGCGTGAGATTCTCCGCCGCGGCGGGCGAGACCGCGTGCAGCGTCTCCTTCGCATGGCCGCCGGTGTCCTGAATACGGGAGGCATTCCGGTAAAGGACTTTCAGCACCGGCAATGCGCGGCGTTCGCTGGGAAGCTGCTCCGACATGTAGTACGCCGGGCCAAGCGCCATCAGCGTGTGGAAGCCAATGTAGTCTTCGCCGCCGAAGCTGCGGCCGTTGGCGAGAATGCCGGCCGTGAGCAGCGATTTCAACGGCGTGCCGGAGTTCAACTTGTCGGCGAGAATCGGCTGCAGTTTGTCGGCGGGCGTTTCCTGCATGAGCGCGACCAGCGCTTCATAGTCGCCGAAATGGAGCGGCGTCGGCGCGTCGTCCGCGAAGACCTTGGAGGCGAAGCCCATGTCGAGGGCGGCGTTCCAGCCGACGCCGGCGACCAGCATTCCTCGTCCGACATCCGCCAGAAATTCACGCCGTGAGTTGCGTGAGGCCATGATTCGTCTCCCTTTGTCGTGAGCAGCGAGGTGGAGAAAAGGGCCAACTTCAGTTTAGCCGCTGCCACCGTAAAACGGCGCGCTAAACCCGAAACTTGGATCCTATTCCTCAAACGGGAGAGCGTTACAGCAGACCGCAAAATAGTTGACGGACGTTCACGCCAATTGGAGTTCCGGCTTTAGCCGATCCCCCTTCGCCGCGGGTCTCCTGTTGGAAGAAGTCGATCCAGGGTCATCGGAACAGTTCCACGTCGAAATTTCTGACGAACAAATCGGCCTTGGAAACTTGTCTCCTGCGGAATATCTTGAGGTTCATGGCACGTGTTCCTCGAGTGGAAATCACGCTCCCAGGGGATGTCATGAGCGCGTCTCCAAAGCTTCTCACGTTTCTCATCGTCTGCGGAGTGGCGCATTCGTCTTCCGCCTCCGAGCCGGTGTCGGCGGTGTGGGATCTTCCCGCGGTAGGAGACGTCGGCAAACTCCACGCGCGCTGGCTGCAACAAGAATTGTTCGCCGAGTTGATGCGCCGGCACGTGTTCGAATACTCCGCGGAGGAGCTTCAGGAACGTTGGGAGGCGGCTGAGGCCGCCTGGGAACAAAGTCGACAATCCGCACGCATCCCGGGACCGCTGCGGCCGCCGCTCATCGACTCGGACACCGACCGGAATCCGGCCAACGTCACCGATCTTCCAGCGCGATCCAAACCTTCCTGGGTGGAGAGCGTCGACGCGATGGAACATTTTCTGTCCGTCTTCGCACACTTTTCCGACAAGCTTCCCGGCCAGCCGCGGTTAATGCCCGCCAAAACGGCACGAATCGAACAGCAACTCGCGGCGAACGCATATGTCGGCCTGGGCGTCACGCTGGGCCTAAACGGCGATATTTGGACGTTTCCCAACGTGCTTCCTGGCAGCCCGGCCGAGCGAGCGGGGCTAACCAATGGCGTGCAGATTTTGGCCATCGACGGTCGGCCGGCGCGGAACGAATCTTCCGAGAACATGCTGGACCGCTTGCGAGGGCCAGTCGGTTCGTCGGTCGCGTTGCGCGTCAGGCAAGAGGGTGTTGAACGGTACGTCGCAATTCGCCGCGATGTCATCCGTTTTGACGCCTTGGCGGACTCGGAAGACCGGCCGCAGCGCGAAGCTCGCTGGCTCTTGGCGGAGGATCAACGGGTGGCGTATCTCAAATTCCGGCAGCTCAACAGTTCGACGATTCACGAACTGCGCCAGGTTGCGGCGCAAGTGGAAGATTCCTGTCAGGCGGTCATCCTCGATTTGCGTCAACTTCAACGAGCCGGCGAATGGCGGCATGTGCAGATGATCGCCGACGCGTTGATCCCTGGAGGCATCCTCTGGGAAGAAGTCGATCGCACAGGACAACAAAAGACCGTGGAGGCGGATCGCGATGGCCTGTTTCGCGGGCTGCCCCTGATCGCCATCGCCTACGATGATTCGTTTAGTCCGGTCCGAACCCTGGCGCTGACGCTACAGAACTCCGGGCGGGCCACCTTGATCCTGGAAAGCCGCGACTACAACAATTTCGATTTCGAGCAAGTGATCATGCCGGCGGCGTCCGCGAAGGAAACCGATCAGAAACTCCTGGGACTACCGACGGAGACGGTCGCCTTGGCCGAAGGGCGATGGATGCTCGTCTTGCCCACGCGGCAATGGCGCGTTTCGACGGAATCGACGGCGACACCCGGCAAGCGTTATCTCTGGCAACGAACGTTGCGCGTCGACCGCTGGCAGTTCGTGAAAGCATTCGTCAATCAACTACAGGGGCTTAAGCCGCCGAACCTCGTGGCCGAACCCGTCTACACGGTCGATCCGCCGGTCAAGGGTTTTGACAGACGGCCCGATCACGACGCCGCCAGCTTGGCGATCTTTTTGGCACGCGCGCAGTTGGAGACGGCCATTCCATGAGAACAAGCCCGCTACTTGTCTGGGTTGGGATCCTTGCCGGCCTGCTGTCGATGCCAGATCGGTCGCTGGCCGAAGCGCTGCCGCGGCCCGTGGGATTGCTGTTGTCTCCCGATGGTCGGACGTGTTGGATCGGGCAACTTCAACCGGCCGGCATCGCCGTGGTCCAGCTCGATTCCGGAGAGGTGGAGCAGTGGTCGGCGCCCGACACCCGGCTGCACGATTTGACCGCTTGGACTGACCATGCCGCGCTGGCCTTGATGGGCGAACCTGCGAACTTGGTTTCTCTCGACCGCACGGCAGAACGTCCTCGGATTGCTCGACGTTGGTCAGGAGTCGACGGCGCCAGCCGAGTCCGAGTCGCCGCCGACGGGCGGATGGTGGCGGTTGCGTCATTGGAGGCTCGGTGGGTCAAATGCGTCGCCGCGGACGCGTTGACGTCGCAGGACGCTCCCCCTTGGAAACAGGTTGAGCTGCCGTTTTCGCCGGGCGAAATGCTCTGGCTGCCGGACCAGCGTCATCTCCTCGTCGCCGATGCGTTTGGCGATCGAATCGGCCTCGTCGATGGTCCCGCGGGAGAACTGCTCTCTGTCCGTGAAATTCCGGGGCACAACATTTCCGGGCTGACAACGAGCCTCCTGGACACCCGCGTTCTGCTGACGCATCAGTCGATTCACCGCGGGGCGCAAACGTCGCAGGATGACATTCATTGGGGCGGACTGCTCACGAACGTGGCCCGAAGCTTGAAGCTTTCGGACGTGCTCGACCCGTCGGCGGACTTGTTGGCCCACACTCGCATAGTGCACTTAGGCGACATCGGCCAGGGCGCCGGCGATCCCGCGGGAATCGCCGCCCTCGCCGATGGATTGCTGGTCATCGCGTTGGCCGGCGCCGACGAAGTCGTCTTCGGTGCGGAAGACGGATTGAATTGGAAACGCGTCCGCGTGGGCGCGCGGCCTCAGACGGTCGCGCTGTCATCCAACCGAGAGCAGGCTCTGGTTGTCAATACGCTGGATGATTCCCTCAGCCTCGTGCCGCTCGCCAAGCCATGGGAGGACGTGCGGACGATTCCCCTGGCCGCGCGATCGACGCCGCCGACTCCGGCGGAAAAAGGCGAACGCCTGTTTTACAGCGCCCGGTTGTCGCATGACGGCTGGTTCAGTTGCCACAGTTGCCATACCGACGGCCACTCCAACGGACAACTCGTGGACAATTTCACCGACGGCACGGAAGGGACGCCGAAACGCGTCCTCTCGTTGCGGGGAGTACGCGAGACGGCCCCATACGGATGGGACGGCCACTTCGCCACGCTCGCCGAGCAAGTCCGGCACTCGGTGGCGTCCACGATGCGGGGCGAAGACTTGGCGGAAAGCGACGTGAGCGACCTGGTCGCGTTT
The DNA here is from genome assembly GCA_964504645.1 of uncultured Planctomycetaceae bacterium. Classification (GTDB taxonomy): domain Bacteria; phylum Planctomycetota; class Planctomycetia; order Planctomycetales; family Planctomycetaceae; genus CAZDGB01. Next base: position 9,768 of record CAZDGB010000255.1, read on the forward strand.
CTGGAAACGCTGCCGGCGTGGCTGTCGTCGAACAGCCGGGACGAGGCCGTCCTCCGCGGAGGATTGATTTTCGAACGGGAGAACTGCGCCCGGTGCCATTCGCCGGAGACGTTGACCACTCCCGCGGTCTATGACGTCGGCCTCGCGGACGAACGAAGGCAGCGGGAGTTTAATCCCCCCTCGCTCCGCGGCGTCAGGCACGGAGGCCCGTATTTCCACAATGGCCGGGCTACAAATCTGGAAGAAGTCGTGAATAAGTTTCAGCACCAACTGCCGAACTTATTGCCCGCAGCCGAACGAGCGGATCTCGTTAGATTTCTTAGGAGTCTTTAAACTCTCGACTAAGAGCGGCTGAAGGCGGCACTCCAACAGTTAGCCGAACACCGACCACCACTTCTTGGCGGGCTTATCGCCGATCGTTGCGGCGACTGGTTGCGTGCCGGGGCCGGAGGTGAGGATCGTTTTTTCCGGCAACAGGACACAGCTCAGGTCGCCCTCTTCGCCGCCGGTCGTGTCGAGCAGGATCCGTTTCGGGCGGATCGTGACTTTCGGGACGCGAACGTGGCCGGAAATCACCGTCAGCGGGCAATCCTTCGGCGGGTCGGCATTGACGTAGCTCTTGGAAAAGAGCCACTGCGGCCGACTGAGCGTGTGATCTTTCTTGTGAAGGATCCGCAGTTGCAGATCGAACGGAGCCAGCGGATCCAGGCCGGCGTGCACGAAGAGGTACTCCGGATGCTCGACGCACCACGGCAGGTTCGTCAGCAATTCGCGGTGGGATTCCGCCGCGGCTCCGAGTTCATCGAGCTTTCCGTGCTCGACACCGTACGACTCGAAAGTCGTGTGGGCGTCGTAGTGCTCGGTCCAGCGCTCGCCCCAGCCGGCGGGGTCGGGGGACGGAATCCAACTGAGCGACGAGCACATTGCGTATTCGTGGTTGCCGCAGATCGCCGTCGTTTTCGGATGCTGCTTGAGCACCGCGAGGAACTGGTCGATCGAGCCTTTCGGATCGGGCCCGCGGTCGACGAAGTCGCCGAGAAAGACGATCCATCGCTGCTGATAGTCGGGCAATTGCCGCAACTTGTCGAGCACGGCCTGGAGCTTCTCCGTCTGCCCGTGCACGTCGCCGATGACCGCGACCGGCCCCTGAATGTGCGTCGTCAAAGCCATCACTCTGCCCCCCTGCCAGAATCATTCGATCAAAGGCAGGAACCGCAGATTTCACAGATAAACACAGATTCAAGCAGACGGAATAGGGCCGCAAGAAGGCACAAAAGTCGCAAAACGGGAACGGAAAACCGTGCGATTTCTGCTCCAATTTTTTTTAAGGCTTCTGCGCCACTGTGGCCTATCTTGTCTCCAATCTGTGT
>CAZDGB010000256.1:0-11096 GCA_964504645.1 uncultured Planctomycetaceae bacterium
GGGACGTCGGTCGCGGCTTTCGCCGCGGCGTGCATCTGGTCTCGCGATTGCATGCTGCCGAGATGCGTCAACCCCGTGCCGGTGATCAGCACCCGATATGGGTCCGCATGATCGACGGGCGGCCGCAGAATCGGCCCTGCAGCGAGCGTCCGATGAGCCAGTAGTTCGGCATAACTCCAACGCGTCGATGATCGCCCGGCGAGTTGCGTTAGAAACGCCGCCAACGGCATTCCCGCTTGACGAGCCAGAGGAAACGCATCGACCACGCGTCGCACAGTGGGTTCAACGGCTGTGACATCGATCACGTCAGCGCTGTCGACCACGCCCACCCGGCGTCCTTGCGAGGTTTCCACTTGGACCACAGAAAGACGCGACATCGGGTGTTTCCACGTTCGGGGCGAGCCATCACCGGTTCGTGGAAGATGTACCGCACTTTCGGGAGGACGTAAAGGATAACGGATAGGGGATATCCGCCATCCGATATTCATCGGCGGCGATTACCCCGCTACAGAGATGGGTTGCTGCAAAGTTGCTTCGGTCGGGCAGCGGACCTGGTTGCGGCCGTTGGCTTTGGCTTGATACAGCGAGAGGTCGGCAGCGGCGATGAGTTCCTGCGACGTCTTGCCGTGCAGCGGGCAAGTCGATACGCCGATGCTGATCGTCGCCCGCAGCGTCGTGCCGCCGAATTCGATTTCGTTTTCCTCGACGGCCTGGCGAATTCCTTCGGCGATGCGCAGTGCGCCGGCGATGCCGACGCCTGGCAACAAGGCCGCGATCTCTTCACCGCCGTAGCGGGCCAGCAACGCGCGGTCGCCGGCGCGGATGCGGGACATTTGCGTGCGAAGCACCTGGGCGGTGGAGCGCAGGACTTCGTCGCCGGCCTGATGGCCGTGCTCGTCGTTGATCGACTTGAAGCGATCGAGGTCCATCAGCAGCAGCGAGCATTCCACCTCGCTGCCGGTCGTCACCTGATCGACCTCGCGTTGAATCTGCAGATCAAACGTCCGGCGATTGGCCAGTTCGGTCAAGCCGTCCTGCCGGGCCTGGCGTTCGATCGCGGCGTAGCTCAGGGTCCGCTGCATCGCCTGCGAGAGAGTCTCCGCGGCCCATTCGAGCAGTTGTTTCTGCACCGCGTTGAATTCCGACGGCGTGCGGCGGGTCAGGCACAGCAGCCCGACCGGCGTGCCGTTTTGTAGCACCGGAATCGTGACCGCCGAGCCGACGAGCGTCTGCACCTGGCTTCTCTGCAAGCGCGACGCATCGAAATAGACGACGTGCGGGTAAGCCGATCCATGTTCGGCGAGCATGTCTTCGTGTTGCTGCCACGCGGAGGCGACACCCAATTGCAATTGCACGCCGCCGCGCACGGCCGCCTTCGGCGACGAAGAGTCTTTGGAAGTGAGGTATAGCGCTCCGCGTTCCGCCGAGACCATCTGCGAGAGCCGCAGCACGAATTTGTCGAGCATCTTGATCGGCTGATCGAGCTTGCCGTCGGTGATCGAACGGAGTTCGAGCATCTCGCGCGTCGAGCGTAACTGATGGCTCTGCTTTTCGAGCATCAACGTCTGGCGCAGGTTGCCCGAGATGCCGGCCATCAACCGCGATGTCAGTTCGTATTGTTCGGCCCGCGGCGCCGTGTTCGGCAACAGCGACGTGGTGACGAGCGCGGCGAAGAGATCGTCCCCTTCGCCCACGCCCACGAGGAAAATTTGCCGCGTCTTTTTGCGATCGGCGGCCGACAGGCACGCGAACAGCCGGCTACGCTGCAGCGTCAGGTTTTCGAGGGCGATCGTCTTCTGCACTCGCAGTGTTTCAATCAGCGCGTCGTCGATCAGCAGATTGCGGCACGAATCTTCGCTCAAACCGCGCGCTTGCCGCGGGCCCGGTTGTTCGGCATGAAGTTCGACAAACGCCGCGAAGCCTTCGGTCGCCGACGGCACGAGACGCCGCAGCAAGTGGTCGAGCGCCTTCGAGAATTCGGTCTGGCCGAGGATTTCGCGGAGAATCTGGTTTTCGAGCCGCGTGACGTTCTGATCGCGATTGAGCAGCTTGAGTTCGCACTCCAGCCCTTCCGCTTCCTGACGAATGCGATCCATTTCGGCGACGTAGCGCTTGTGGCGCGCCATCGAATAGAGGTACTGCAGCAGGCAGACAGCCGCGAACGCGACAAGGTAGCCGCCGGCGACCGCAGCACGCGAAAAATCTTGCAGCGAGGAGAGGCTGGAGAGGATCTGGTCGAACACGGTTTGCGCTCGCAACATGGGAAGCATGGAGGGACACGCCTGTTCAACTGTAGCTCACGAATTCTCCGCAGGTGCCGCACACGAAGTCCGCGGCGTATTGTCGTTTGTTCCGCTGACTTCGTGCGCGGTTCGTCGCTCGAAAAAATCGGCAGAATCGTCATGATCGGCTGGACGCCTCGCTCCATTTATGTCAGAACATCCGCAGATTCGGACGGACGTGGCCTGCGGAGATCGCACGATGCTGTCGCATTTTCTTGTACGGAACCTGTTCCCGTTGTTGATGTTGCTGATCGGGTTCACCGCCGGCTGCGAATCCCGCCACACGCAGAACGTCGTCCAGCCGCCGAAGAATCCCGCGGTTACGAATGAGCCGGACGAGCCGGAGCACGACATCCTGCCGCCGCAATCCGAGCCGCCGCTGGCGGATGCCGACCAGCCGGCCGCGAATGAAGATGGCTCGGCAGCGAAAGAACCGGCCGAAAATTCAGCCGCGAACGAGCCGTAACGCCACTCAAGATCTGCAACGAGGGAGAAGCCGGGATGAAGTGGAATTACGTTCGCTTTTGTCTGTGGATCATGCTGGTCTGGGTGTGCGGCACGATGCACACGGATTCCGTTTTCGCCCGGTCGCGTCGCCGCTGTCCCCGCCCGGCGATTCGTTGTTGTCCCCCCTGCCCGACGGTCTGCACCCCAGTCGTGCCGATGGTACCGCAGACCGTTGGTGCTTCGCCGCAGCCGATCGCGCCGGCTCAACCAAAGACCTACGTTCTGTTTGACGGCAAATCGCTCGACCGCTGGAAGCGCAGCAATTTCGGCGGCGAGGGCGAAGTCGAAGTCGTCGACGGCGCCATCGTGATGCAACGCGGAGCCGATCTGACGGGTATTCACTGGACCGGCGATCCGCTTCCCAAGATCAACTATGAAATCACGCTCGAGGCCCAGCGGATCGACGGTAGTGATTTCTTCTGCGGCATCGTCTTTCCGTACCGCGACGAATACTGCAGCTTCGTCGCCGGCGGCTGGGGGGGCAGCACAATCGGCCTGTCGAGCGTCGACGGCATGTACGCCGCGGAAAACGAGACCGGCACGTTTGCCAGCTTCGAAGAGAAGACGTGGTACAAGTTCCGGCTCAAGGTCTCCGAGCATGCCGTGACGGCGTGGATCGACGGCAAGGAATACGTCCATCTGAAAACGAAGGGCCGGAAGTTGTCGCTGCATCCGTTCATGGAACCGGCCAAGCCTCTCGGTCTGTCATGCTACGCGACCGTCGCCAGCGTGAAGGACGTGCAACTCCGCGAACTGACGGCGAAGGAAATCGCCGCGGACGAACCGGCGGACGACAAGTAACACAGCACAAAGCCGCGGTTGGCAACCGCGGTCTTCTGCGCGACGTCGTTGAAGCAATACTGCGGATGCCATCCGCGGCTCTGAGATGTTTTCCGGCACGTTAAGAAACGTGCCGACGCGTCAGTTCGACCATTGCGGTTTCCGCTTTTGCAGGAACGCCGCGATGCCTTCCTGGGCGTCATGTTGCACGGCGTTGTCGGTCATGACGTCAACGGCGCAACTGTAGGCTTCGGATTCGGGCAACGTCTTCTGAGCGTAGAAAGCCTGCTTGCCGAGGCGGATCGTTTCGCCGCTGCTAGCGAGAATGACGTCGACATACTCCTGCACGGCGGCGTCAAGTTGATCGGCGGGGACGACGCGATTGACGAGGCTCAGTTGCTGCGCCCGGTCCGCGGCAATCGGCCAGCCGGTCAACAGCATTTCCATTGCTGGCTTGGCAGGGATGTTCCGCACGAGCGGCACCATCGGCGTCGTGCAGAACAGGCCGATCTTCACGCCCGGCGTGGCGAACTTCGCCTCGGTCGACGCAACCGCCAGATCGCACGCCGCGACAAGCTGGCAGCCGGCCGCCGTCGCCAGCCCTTGCACGCGGGCGATGACTGGTTGAGGAATTTCGTGCAACTGCTGCATCATCCGCGAGCAGCGGGCGAACACGCCGCGGTACTCTGCTTCGCTGCGGCCCGTCATCTCGCCGAGATCATGCCCCGAACTGAACACCGCTCCCGCCGCGCCGAGCACGACGACGCGCACCGCACGATCGTTCCCGATCTTGTCCAATGCGGCGGACAACTCCGCGATCAGGCTCTCCGACAGCGCATTGCGGCGTTCCGGCCGGTTGAGCGTGATTCGGGCGACGCGGTTTTGGATGTCGATCAGTAGATTGGAGGCTTCCGTCACGGTGTGTTCCTGTGGGTTGGGAGTGGCGGGTTGGCGGTTGGAGTTTTTTTCCACTAACAACCCGCAACCTACACCCACAATTCTACCCGCAATCCACGCCAAATCGCCCCCGATGGTCGCCGGCAAGTTCGCCGTCCATGAGAAATTGATGAAGCCGACGATTGAACTCGACAATCTGCCGTTGGGCTGACATGGTATGCGGACGAATTGCGAAAGATCGTCCGCGTAGCCAGGCCCATGACACTGCCTCGTCGACAGTTTTTGACGTCTTCTTTGACCGGCGCGGCTGCGCTCGCCTTCGGAACGGCGGCATGGAACACCATGGCCGGAACTGCGGCGGACGGTACGGCCTTCTCGCCCGATTCGCTGTTTCTGACGTGGCAGCGCGATCCAACGACCACGATGACGATTCAATGGATCGGCCCGTCAGCGCCCGCCGGTTCCGAAATTCAGTATGCGAAAGTGAGCGACACCGTCTGGCAAGCCGGGAAAACGATTCTCAAGCCGTATCCCGATACCGATTTGAAAGTCCATCGTTGCGAATTGACCGACCTGACGCCGGGGACGGAGTACAAATTTCAATTCGGCACATTGTCGCCGGTTTACCGGTTTCGCACGATGCCGTCCAAGGCGACGAATACGATTCAGTTTGTTTCCGGCGGAGACGCGGGCATCGACGAGCACTCCCTCAAGACGAATATGCTCGCCGCGAAGCAGGATCCCTATTTCGCGCTGATCGGCGGGGATTTGGCGTACGACAACGGCAAATCGCCCGACACGTTTCTGACCTTCATCAAGAACTACTCCCGAACCTTGATCGACGGCCAGGGGCGATTGATCCCGATGCTGTCGTGCATCGGCAATCACGAAGTGAACGGCGGCTATCGGAAAACGCGGGCCGAATCGCCGGCGTACCTCAGCGTGTTCGACGGCCTGTTCTCGGAGTCGACCTATGGCGTACTGGACGTCGGCGACTATCTGAGCCTGGTGCTGCTCGATACGGATCACATCGCGCGGATCGCCGGCGAGCAGACCGCATGGCTCGAAAAAACGCTCGCCGACCGGCAGGAGCGGCCGCATCTCATCGTGGCGAACCACGTCCCGGCGTATCCCTCGGTTCGCGAGCCGGTCGGCAAGAACGGCGGCTTCGGAGCTGGCGAGGAACAACGCCTGCACTGGTGCCCGCTCTTCGAGCGCTACAACGTGGATGTCGTCCTCGAACATCACGACCACGCCTTCAAACGGACCCAACCGCTGGTGAACGGGCTGTACGACCGGCACGGCGTCGTCTATCTCGGCGACGGTTCGTGGGGCAAGATCCGCCCGCCGAAAGGGCCGGTACAGCGGCCGTACCTGGCGTGCGTCGAAGAAGCTTATCACGTCAGCGTCCACCGGCTGGAAGGGGACGAACGGTTCCACGTCGCGCTGGCTGACACCGGCCGCGTCGCCGATGTCTGCCACACGGTGAGTAAACGGCCGGCGCGCCGCGGGTGAACGCGAGTTTCGCTTGCGCAAGGCCTCGTCGATGGCCCGCGTAGCGCAAGCGATGCGCCTTGATGTGACGAACATTGCCGCCTGTGGTAAAGTACGCGGCACATCGTTGCAGTCCACCGTCCCCATTCGCGAGGAACAGGCGTCATGGCGAAAGATCTGCGCATCGGTCTGATCGGTTACGGCTTCATGGGGCGCACGCACTCCAACGCGTATCGCCGCGTGCCGAATTTCTTCGATCTGGAACTGCGGCCCGTCCTGAAAACGGTCTGCGCGCGGGACGCGGCGAAGGTCAAGGCCTTCGCCGATCAATGGGGTTACGAATCGACCGAAACAGACTGGCGGAAGGTTGTCGAGCGGAAAGACATCGATGCCATCGACATCTGCACGCCGAACAATCTCCATAAAGAGATCGCGCTGGCTGCTGCGGCGAACGGCAAAATGATCCTCTGCGAAAAGCCCCTCTCCATGAACACGGCGGAGGGAGAAGAAATGGTGAAAGCCGTCGAAAAAGCCGGCGTGCGGAACACAGTCTGGTACAACTACCGCCGCGTTCCCGCGGTATCCTTCGCCAAGGAACTGATCGACGCGGGCAAGCTTGGCCGCATCTTTCATTACCGCGCCAACTTCCTTCAGGACAGGACGATCTCCGCCGATTTGCCGCAAGGGGGCACGGCGCTGTGGCGTTTGGACGTCGCCGCCGCCGGGTCGGGCGTGACGGGCGATTTGCTCGCGCATTGCATCGACACGGCGATCTGGCTGAACGGCGGCGTCACGCAGGTCAACGCGATGACCGAGACGTTCATCAAGGAACGCAAGCACAACCTCACCGGCAAGGTGGAAAAGGTCGGCATCGACGATGCCTGCGCCTTTCTCTGCCGGTTCGGCAACGGCTCGCTGGGCCTGTTCGAATCGACCCGCTACGCCCGCGGACACAAGGCGCTCTACACATTCGAAATCAACGGCGAGCACGCCAGCATCAAATGGGACCTGCACGACCTGCACCGGCTGCAATGGTTCGATCACAAGGACGAAGGCCCGCTGCGCGCCTGGCGTTCGATCCACGTCACCGACAGCGAGCATCCCTACATGAAGCACTGGTGGGTGCCGGGCCTGCAAATCGGTTACGAACACACGTTCGTACATCAAGTCGCCGACTTCCTGGCCGCCGTCGCCGCCGGCAAGCCGTGCCCGCCGACCTTCCGCGACGCGCTGGAGACGCAGAAAGTGTGCGACGCGGTGCTGTCGAGCGCAAAGGAGGGGGCGTGGAAGACGGTATGATGACGCCGTTCTCTCTCTGCCTCGTCACTTACCTGGATATATCACCCCTCGGCCGGTCGGGCGAGCCGCAACGGTGAATCGAAGTCGCCGCGGCCGCCGAGGTTGGCTCCGTGATAGAACCAGCGCTTCACGATCTCCATGCCCACGCCATACAGCAGCGTGATGCCGATGGCGATTGTGATTAATTTGACCGGCGGCGTGACGAAGCCGAAGGTTTCTGCGAACGGCGAATAGGGGAGCCAGACGATGATCGCCGCCACGACCGCCACGGCGAAGAGGAACAGCCGTCCCGGCCGGCTGAGCAAGAAGGGGCGCTGCGTGCGGATGATCATCAGGATCATCAGCCCGGTGAGCGCCGATTCCACGAACCAGCCGGTTTGAAACAACGCGGGATCCTGCGTGCCGAAGACCCACACGATCGCACCGAAGGTCAGGAAGTCGAACATCGAGCTGGCCAGCCCGAAGGAGAGCATAAACCGGAGAATGAACGCCGAGTCCCATTGCCGGGGACGGTGAATTTGTTCCGGATCGACATTGTCTGTCGCCAAAGCCATCGCGGGAAAATCGGCCAGCAGGTTGACGAGCAGAATCTGGTGGGCCAGCAGCGGCTCGAACGGCAGAAACAGGGACGAGACGGCGAGGCTGAACATGTAGCCGAAGTTGGCGGCGATCGCGAAGAACACATACTTCAGAGTATTGGCGAACGTCTTGCGTCCCTCGCGGACGCCGTCCACGAGCACACTCAGGTCTTGCTTCATAAAAACGACTTGTGCGGCTTCGCGTGCCACATCCACGGCCGACGCCACCGAAATGCCGACATCCGCGGCGTGCAAGGCCGAGGCGTCGTTGATGCCGTCGCCGAGGTAGCCGACCGTCTGCCCGGTCTGCTTCAGCGCCAAAATGATCTGCTCTTTTTGATTCGGTTCAATCTCGGCGAAGACGTCGACCTGTGCGACGCGATTGCGGATTGCTTCCGGCAGCAGTTGCCGCAATTCCGATCCGGTCATGATCACCGGATTGCGCAGGCCGACCTGCAGGCTGACAGCTTCGGCGACGGCGCGATTGTCTCCAGTGATCACCTTCAACTGTACGCCCAACTGCCGCAAACTCTCCAGCGTTTGCGGCGCGTCGGCTTTGGGCGGGTCCGAAAAGACGAGAAATCCCAGGAACGTCATGTCCCGTTCGTCGTCTTTGGTGGCATGCGGCACGTCGCAGAGACGTTGGGCCAAGCCGAGCACCCTCAAGCCGGAATTGCTCCACGCGAGGAACTGTCGCTCGATCTCGTCGCGGCATGCCTTGAACTCGATCTCTTCCCCAGTGGCCAGCCGCACCCGCGTGCAGACGTCCAAAATTTGCGCCAAGGCGCCTTTGGTGATCAACTGCCGCTCGTCGCCGCGCCGGATGCGGACGCTAAGCCGCTTGCGGATAAAGTCGTAAGGGACTTCGTCGAGTTTCTCGACGTCGCTCAATTCCAGTTGTCGGGATTGCTGGATGGCGCGATCGATAGGATTGAGGAATCCGGTCTGGAGCGCGGCATTGCAGTAAGCCTGCGTCCACACATAATCGCAAGGGCTCCCTGCGACATCGACCGCGCTGTGCAGCTTGATTTCGCCCTCCGTCAACGTGCCGGTCTTGTCGCTGCACAGGATCGTCATGCTGCCGAGGTTTTCGATCGCCAGGAGTTGCTTGACGATCACTTGATGCCGCGACATCGCCTTGGCTCCGGTGGCCAGCACCACGCTCGTGACGGCCGGCAGCAGTTGCGGCGTCATCCCGACCGCAAGCGCCAGCCCCACCATCAGCGATTCCACCAGCGGACGCTGCTGCACGCCGACCTTGACCGCGAACACGACGACGGTGATCGCCAGGACGATCTTGATCAGCAGTTGTCCGAACCGGCGCAGGCCGCGCTCGAAGCCCGTTTCCGGCGGACGATGCGCCAGCCGCGCCGAGATCTTGCCGAACTCCGTTTCCTGGCCGGCGCCTGCGACCACGGCCGTCGCCAGGCCGCTGACGACATGCGTGCCGAGATGCAGCGCATTCGTGCGCCGTCCGAGCGGACAATCGGCCGGCAGGTCGCCCGCGACTTTCTCGGCAGGGAAACTCTCTCCCGTCAGCACCGATTCGTTCACGTACAAATCTTGCGATTCCAGCAACCGGCAATCGCCCGGAACCAGATCGCCGGCGCGCAGCCGGATGATGTCTCCCGCGACGACTTCGTCCAACGGCACTTCGACGTCCCGTCCTTCGCGGACGACGGTCGCCCGCGTGGCGATCAGGCCAGACAGCTTGGCGACGGCGTCGGCCGCGCTCCATTCCTGCCAGAAACCCAATAAGCCGCTCGCGACGAGAATGAACAGAATGATCACGCCGTTCGTCGCGTCATTGATGAGGGTCAACGACAGCAGGGCCGAGCAGAACAAGAGCAGCATGATCGGGCTCTTGAACTGATCGAGCAGCAGCATCCAGGCGGACGGGCGCCGCGGACGGAGCCGGGACGCATGCCGCAATCGCTCGGCGGCTTCCGCGCGGCTCAAACCGCCGCGCGAAGTTTGCAGCCGGTCCAACAAGCGGCCGGATTCCATCGACCAGAACGACTCGGCCTGGATTTCGCCCTCGCTCATACGTCCTGCCTTCCGCTGAGAGTTGTGGACGCGACGAATGTCTCACGCGTCCGGTCAATCGAACTACCATCGCGGCGACAACGACGGTTCGCATTATTTTTCAGAATTCTCCGCTGAGAAACCAGCGCATTGAGTCGGGAATTGCGGCGTTCGGGCGCTGGATTTCCTGACGCCGACGGCTCTCATGACGATCGCCGTGGAGATGCAGCGCGGCGATCAGATGGTTAAGCTCCATCCCGCGATGAACAAAGAATGATCGTCGCCAGCGACTCCCTTGGACTCTTGGGAAAGGATTTTCCGTTTGACAACTCTTAGACCCACCAACGTTCCGCCGCGCGGCATCGAGTTGCTCCATATTCCGGGGCTCAACAAGGGGACGGCGTTCACGGAAGCCGAACGCAGCGAACTCGGCCTGCACGGCCTGTTGCCGCCACACGTTGAGACGTTAGACGAACAGGCGCAGCGCGCCTATGAGGCGTATCAGCGGAAGGACGACGACCTCGAACGGCACATCTACCTGCGCGCCCTGCAGGATACGAATGAAGTTCTGTTCTATCGGCTGCTGCTCGACCACATCGAGGAGATGACGCCAATGGTCTACACGCCGGTAGTGGCGCAGGCGTGTCAGCAGTTCAGCCATATCTACCGCCGGCCGCGCGGGCTGTTCATTTCGTACCCGCTGAGAGACTCGATTCCGGCGCTGTTGCGCAATCGTCCCCATCCCGAAGTGGACGTCATCGTCGTCACCGACGGCGAGCGAATTCTGGGGATCGGCGACCAGGGGGCCGGTGGCCTGGGCATTCCCATCGGCAAGTTATCGCTCTACACGCTCATCGGCGGGATTCCCCCAGAGCGAACGCTGCCCGTCGTGCTGGACGTCGGCACGAACGACCCGCATCGGCTCCAGGATCCCGAATATCTGGGTTGGCGGCACGAGCGCGTGACCGGCCAGGCGTATTTCGACTTCGTCGATCAGTTCGTGCAAGCCGTCCGACAGGAATTGCCGCAGGTTTGTCTGCAATGGGAGGACTTCGCGACGCCGCATGCGCGGCCCCTGTTGGAACGCTATGCCGACAAACTGCTGACGTTCAACGACGACATCCAGGGAACCGCGGCGGTGGCGCTCGGCGCGATTCTGGGAGCCGTGGGCGTGACCGGCCGGCGGCTGCGCGATCAGCAGATCGTGTTCCTCGGCGCGGGCTCGGCGGCGGTG
>CAZDGB010000257.1:0-11023 GCA_964504645.1 uncultured Planctomycetaceae bacterium
TCATCCACTCGCGGTGCAGGAAGATTTGGTTTTGGGTGTAGGGCTTGCCGAGTCTTCGAGGCGAACCATCTTTTCGCCATCACTTGAATGCGGTTCGCCTCGAAGACTCGGCAAACCCTACCAAAATGGCGAACGTCAGCGGCGCGATTGGCGTTGCGAGATGACGGCGGCGAGGGCGGCTTCGAGGGGCTGGTCGGTGCGCAGCAGTTGATAGTCCATCCGCAAATCCCGCGCGCCGCCGCGGAGAGCACGAAGAAACTCTTCGAACTCGGTGCGGTACGCGGTCCGCAGCGAACGGGGATCGGTCAGTTCGTCGGGCCAACGTTCCAGGCCGTGAAACAGCGTCGGCTCCTGAAACGGGAAATCATGCTCCGCGGGGTCGATCACGTGCAGCAGCAGCACATCGTGCCGGCGATGTCGGAAATGCTTCAGGCCCAACAGCACGGCCTCGGGATCGTCGAAGAAATCGCTGAGAATGATCACCAACCCGCGGCGCTTGAAGCGTTCGGCGAGCTCGTGCAGTATCGGCCCGATCGCCGATTCGCCGCGCGGCTCAGCCCGATCGAGCATCGCGCAAAGCTGGCTGAGGTGCATCGGCGTGCTCGCCGGCCGCAACACCTGGCCGACCGCTTCATCGAATGTCGCCAGGCCAACGGCGTCCTGCTGTCGGATGACGAGGTACGCCAACGCCGCCGCGACGTGCTGAGCGTAGGCGAACTTCGACCACGCCGCGGCGTCCGACTTGTAGGCCATCGATTCGCTGGTGTCGACGAGCAGATGGCACGAGAAATTCGTTTCCTCGTCGAACTGCTTGAGGTAGTAGCGGTCGGACTTGCCGTAGACTTTCCAGTCGACGTACCGGAGATCGTCGCCGGGGACATAGTCACGGTGCTCGGCGAACTCGACGGAAAAGCCGTGATAGGGGCTCTTGTGCCAACCGGAGACATAGCCCTCGACGATCATGCGGGCCTTCAGTTCCAGGCCTTGCAGCTTGGACAGGACCGCGGGATCGAGAAATTTTCGCAACGAATCGGGCATGAGGATGTTTCGCGACGCTCCGTAGAAGCGTTACAACGGCCGTTCCTTCACGAGTTTCGACAGCGCCTTGAACTGCGGATGGTCGGAGCGTTCGCACCATTCGAACATGATCGATTCCGCCGTCACCAGCGTGACGCCGGCTGATTGCAATCGTTGAAACGCGACATCGCGGTCCGATTTCCTGCGGCTCGTCACGGCGTCGGCGGCGACGAAGACGCGGTAGCCCGCCGATTGCAATTCGAGCGCCGTCTGCAACACGCAGACGTGCGCCTCCATGCCGGCGATCACCACTTGATAGCGGCCGCTCGGATCTTCCGCCGCCGTCGGCCAGCCGAGGCAGGCGCAGCCGCTAAATTCCAGCTTGATGTTCGGGGCGACGCCGGCCAATTCGGCGATCGTCGAGCCGAGTCCCTGCGGATACTGCTCTGTAACGCTGATCGGTACGTCGAACAACGCCGCGCCGGCCATCAGCATGCGGCAGCCGGCGATCATTTCCGCCGGCTCGGGCAGCACGCGGACGAGCTTTTCCTGCACGTCAATGACGAGCAATCGCGACGATTCCGCCTGCAGCAACTCGGGACCGCGGAATGGTGAGGGAGTGGACATGGCAATCTCGAATTTCGGATAACAAACGGCTCTACTTCGCTTCTACTCCATGCACGGGGAAATGTCACGCGGAATCGCATCCTCGAATTTTCATAGTTATACTTTTTGCGGTCTGACGTTCTTCCGAACAGTTCCCGTCTGGGGTGTTACCATGGGCTTGCGAATCGTTCTGCGTGCGGTGTGCCTTCTCGGTTGTCTGGGGATCGCGGTGGAAACGGCTCCAAATTCTTTCGCCGCGGATCAAGACGAAAAACTCGTGCCTTTGCTGAAGACGTTCGTGGAGGAGTTCGTCGAGATCACGCCGGGGGAAGGGAAATTTCCCAAGTCGTTTCAGATGGGAAGCCAGCAGGGCGACGACAGCGAGCAGCCTGTGCATGAGGTGACGCTGAAGGAGAAGTTCAGTATTGCGAAGTACGAAGTGCCGCAGAACCTGTACGAAGCGGTCATGGGCGAAAATCCCAGCAAGTGGAAAGGGAAGCGGAACTCCGTCGAAATGATGACCTATGACGAAGTGGTGAAGTTCTGCTCGAAGCTGACGCAAATGCTTCAGCAGCAAGAACTGATCGCCAGGGATGAAACAATCCGCTTGCCGACCGAAGCGGAATGGGAATATTGCTGCCGCGCCGGTACGACGACAGAATACAGCTTCGGCGACAAGGCCACGAAGGAAGGTGACGCCGGAGCCAAGGCGTCGATCCTTGACGAGTACGGTTGGCACACGGGCAACGCGGCCGGCAACGATCCGCCGGTCGGTGCAAAAAAGCCGAATCCGTGGGGACTGTATGACATGCACGGCTACCTGTGGGAATTCACTCAGGACGACTGGGGTGGCGATTACGAACATGCCCATGACGATGGCCGTCCCACGAAAATCGAAAAGGACGACAGATCGCCGGCAAAGATCACCCTTCGCAGCGGATCGTGGAAGAACGAACATCCACGATTGCGCAGCGCGGCCCGCATCGGTTTCCCTAAAGACGGCCGCGACGACGCTGTCGGGTTCCGCTGCGTGAAATCGCGCGAGACGAAATCGCCGTGACGGGGTTTGTTTTCGACTTCGCGCATTCGTGAATTTCCTGTCCAGCGACCGGCCCGCATGCTGGCAAGCCGGAAACCGACTCGATACTGTAAATCGGCTGGCGCAACCCGAAGCGCCGGAGAGCTTACGGTGATGCAGGATGCGCCACGGTGACGACAGCGGAATGAGGTCGGATGATGAACGGTGAGACGGCGGTGTCGGACAATCCTGTTCCGCAAGATGCACAGTTGGCAGAATCGTCTCCCGGCGAGCAATCGCCGGTCGAGACGCCTGTAGTCGATCCGGTCGTGGCCGCGATCGCCGGCACCACCGACGGCAATCCGCCTCCCTCTGTACATGAACCGTCGTCAGAATGCGTCAACGCGGATTCCGAACAACCGCGGCGGCGCGTGCAGCTCAATCCGACGATCAACCCCGAGCAGGCGCGGCCGATCGCGTCGTATGGATCAAGTTCTGCTCCCGCACCGGAAGAAACGGCCGCTGCCACGTCGGCGCCAGAAGTACCCGCGCCGTCTGCCCCCATACCACCGCCAATGATCGCGACCGCGCCGGTCGAGTTGCCGCCGGCGAACACGAGTCTCGATCAATCGCTGGAGGCGGAGATCAACGCCGCGATGGCTGGCGCGATGGAGGCGCCGCCCGCCGTTCCGGTCGCCGAGGGAACGCCGTCGTCGACGCTCGAGCCACTGCCGGCGACCGAAGACCAGTTGGAGCCGGGAACGAAACTCAAAGCCAAGGTGCAAACGATCACCGCGGAAGACGTCTTCTGCGAAGTCGGCTATCGCTGCCCCGGCGTCGTGCCGCTGCGGCAGTTTCCGCAAGGGAAGCAGCCCCGCATCGGCGAAGAGTTTTTGGTCCACGTCGAGAAGTTCGACGCCGACGCCGGCGTGATCCGCGTCAACCTGCCAAAGGCGTCCCGCAAAGTCCGCGGCGGCTGGGAAGAACTTGCGGTCGGGCAGATCGTCGAGTGCCTCGTCAACAAGACAAACAAAGGCGGACTCGAAGTCACGATCAGCAACCTGCGGGCGTTTTTGCCGGCGAGCCAGGTCGATCTTGGGTTCGTGTCGTCACTCGATTCGTACGTCGGACAGAAGTTCGTGGTGGAAGTCACCGAGGTCAATCCCGCGAAGCGGAACCTCGTCGTCAGCCGCCGGGCCGTCCTGATCCAGGAACGCAAGGAAGCCGCCGCGAACTTCTGGCCGAAGGTCGACGTCGGCCAGCAATATGCAGGCCGCGTGAAGACGATCAAGGATTACGGCGCGTTCGTCGACATCGGCGGCGTCGACGGGTTCCTGCACATCGGCGAGATGAGCTGGTCGCGGGTGAAGCATCCGTCCGACGTCTTGGCGGAAGGCCAGCAGATCGACGTCGTCATCATTTCGCTCGACCGCGAGAAGCAGAAGATCGGCCTCGGCATGCGGCAACTGTCGCAGAACCCATGGGACCAGATCGAAGAACGCTACAGTGTCGGCAAACCGGTGACCGGGAAAGTCACGCGCGTCGCCGACTTTGGCGCGTTCGTTGAGTTGGAGCCGTCCGTGGAAGGCTTGATCCACATCAGCGAGCTCGATCACAAGCGCGTGAGAAAAGTCAGCGATGTGCTCACCGTCGGCCAGGAAGTCAACGTGCAGGTGCTGGAGGTCGCGCCAGACCGGCAGCGGATCAGCCTGTCGCTGAAAGCGACGAAACCGAAGCCGGAAGAACCGAAGGAAGAAGACCTCGCACCGGGCAAAGGCCAGGCCCACGAACGCAAGCGGAAAGAACCGCTCCGCGGAGGCACCGGCGGCACCGGCGGCGGTGGCCTGTTCGGCAACCCCGGCGACTTCGACTCGCGATAACAATCCTCGCTTGCGCCTCGCGGCGCATCGACGCCGCATTGTGTGCACCATTTCAGAGCAAACCGGTGGTCACACGCGCCGTCTTCGAACCCGGACTGCGGGGAACTGGTCCCACGCCCGTCCATCTCCACACCGGCAAACCGACACCGTGGTCTGAAGGATGTGTCGTTCGCTTTGAACCGGACGATGGACCAAGCTGGATTGGAAATCTTCAGCCCGGCTGGGGGTATGCAAAGAAGATCATATCTTGGGAAACAGCTGATGCGATGATCGTGATTGCTAACGGCGCTGCCTATTTCATCAATCTCACCAAGCCTGACAACTGGAAATTTCTGGACAGCAACGCCATCGATTGCGTTCTCGCGCCGGCATCTGAACTCGCGATTCTGAGCACCTACACCGATGTTGTAGCCATCACAACACTCGGCACCGAATTGTGGCGGCAACCCGTTGCCATCGATGGCGTGGACATTCGGCGAATCGAAAACGGCATCATTCACGGAGAAGGCGATACCGATCCCCCGGGTAAGTGGGGACCATTTGCCTTGCGTATAGTGGATGGAAGCGACGCTCGATAGACAAAGCAGCGCTCGTTGCGCCGTGAAGCGCACGCGTTAGAGCAGCGTCTCCAGCAGCATTCGCAGCTTGCGCATCTCCAGCGGACGGTCGATGCCGTCGAGCAACTCCGGCAGAATCTCCACTGATAGGATGCGGTTGTATTCGCACCGCTTCAGCTGCGAGATCATCCGGCTGTAGTCGATTTCGCCCAGGCCGATCGGCACCTGGAGGCCCGTTGGGGACGTGTCGCGCAGATGAACGTGATATACGTACGCGTAGACTTGGTCGTACGGCTTGCCGGCATATTTACCGCAGAGGAAATAGCTGAGGTCGAGCGTGATGCCGAGGCCCGGCACCGATTGGCAGAGTTCGATCGCCGTCTGCGGGTCTTCCGTCAGGTGGCCCGTCTTCGTTTTGAGCGAAAGCCGCATGCCGGCGGAGTTGGTCGTCGCCAGCCGTTTCCGCAAGCGGTCGATCTCCTCGTTGAACGGCGTGCCGATCTGTCCGGCGGGGATCGTCACCTGCGTGATCTTCAGGATCTTGGCGATGCGGCAGACGTTCGCGAAGACTTCGTCGGGAACGTCCTTCTCGAAATGGAGAGCGACGGGCGTGAGCCGCGTCGTCTCCCGGTAGGTGGTGACGAACTTTTCGGCCTGCGTGCCGACTTCCGAGGGCTTGAGGTGGTCGCCCTCTTCGTCGAGCCACAACTCGATCTTGTCGTAGCCCAAGTCGACCAAGGCCTGGCAGGCCTCGGCAAAGGGCTTATCTCCGAAACAATGCGACGATGCCGCGATAAACACTCGACCCATCCTCCCTGGGAATCACTCCCACCGAAAGTGCTGGCAGGAACTGCACTTCTGTCAATGGCGGCCGCCGGAGCGGCCCAATCCTGTCCTTGTTAATCTATCGGGATTGGGCAGATTCTGCAAGAAGTTTTGGTTGTGCGGATTCCGCGAGATTTTCATACGAATCGGATTGTCCGCATTTTGCCGGGAATTTCGCCGATATAAGTCCTGAGGGTCTCGGCACAGACATTCCTGTCTGTGGGGATGGTCGGCGTGGAAAAGGGAATGTCAATGAAGTTCGAAACCTGTCTGGGGCTATTGGCTGGCGGCATGTTGCTGGTCGGAATCGGATGCGCTCAATCGCCGAGCGTTGTGCGCGGGCAGTCTCCGGTCGTCGAATCGGCCCCGCCCGTGGAAGTCGCTCCGCCGGTCGAAGGGCCGCTCATCGGCACAGCGCCGGGCTACGGTGAGAAGCCCCATCTCAAGCACAAGCACCGCGACTTCAAGCCCTTCGCCCAGCATCGCAATCCGGCGTTCGGGTTCGAAGGGGGCTACTACAACGGCGCCGAGGCCTACTATCCCAACCATCAAAAGCGGGTGTACGACGTTGGCGACGACGGCTGCCCGGCTTGCGACGGCGGCGCGGCCTGCGGACCCGGCGGTTGCCAGCACTGTGGCCACGGTTGCCCGCATAACTACCACACCTATTCGTACAAGTGGCCGAAGAACCTCGTCTACCCGCCGCCGGTGCTCCCCGCGGGCATGGTGCAATACCCTTACTATACGCTGCGAGGACCGACGGACTTCTTCATGAAGTAACGCACGAAGCCGAGAGCCGCCGTGTCTCGCGGCGGAACGCTTCTGTGAAGCGTCGCTAATTCGGCTCGTCGATCGGCGGCTCGGGGCGATTCGAAAAATACGCCGCCCAGAAATCGTGCGGGTGCGACTTCCGCCATAACGCCAGCGCGTTGCCGACATGGCTGAAGAACGTGTAGCGCTCGGCGATGTCTTCGGCGGTCTGGTTCATCGTCGTCTCGATCGCCCAGCGGGCCGCTTTCAGAATCTGCTCGCGCGGCGGATGGAGTTCTTCCGGGGCGATCGCCAGCCATTCCAGGTGGTGCCCGGTGGCGATCACCTGCTTGAAGAGTTCGTCCTCGATCGGCTGTTCCACCGCCACGGCGCCGAGCGCCCAGTTCGACGGCCAATGCCCATCCGGAAATTGGCTGGCCGCGATCAGATCGCGCACTTCGCGCAGATGGTTCAGCACTTCTTCGCGGCACGATGCGGGCAGGATGCTGTACTCGTCATCCAGCCGCACGAGCGCCATCAGCGAATAGACGCGGTGCGTGCCGGCGCAGGTGCCGAATTTCTTATGGCCGCGCATCAATCGTTCGGCGATGAGATCGAACGAAATCTCGCGGCCGCTGCGCGTCGTCCAGGATTTCTGCGGGACGATCCAGAGCCCGAAGGCGAGCGCTGACCATTCGACCTCGACGTCGTCCAAGCGGAAGTCGGACAGCGCCTGCTCCAGGACGTCGGCGATCGTCTGTGGTTTGCGGCCCGCGATGAAGACCGGCTCGTCGAGCGACACGCCGGCTTCGGTGAGACACGCCAGCCAGTGATCGTGATGGATCGAGGCGCACTCCTCTTTGCCCCAGCGGACGGCGACGCCGTCGCGGCGCGGTTCCAAGAGCGGCTTGATCCGTTCGCCCCATGACGCCAGGTACTTGCCATGATCGGTGAGGAAGTCTTTCAATTCTTCGCCGGAGAGCGCCCGCGGGTCGGCAAATTTCGCGTGGATGCTCCACGTCCGCAGCGCGTGCTCCACATAGTTCGGCTTCAGCCTCTCCGGCGGAAACACGGGCCGAATCTTCGCAAGGACGGCGGCGAGATCGTCGTCGCCGACGACTTCGACGTCGTCGTACAGCGGCGAAATGACGAGCGGTGTCGTCCGCGGGATCTCGCGGACGGGCCGGTAGGGAATGGGCAGATACTCCGCCGGCCGTTTCGCCGCGGGGGAAGCCAGCCCGAATCGCCACGACGCCAAGGCGACGATCAGGCACAAGGCCTGAATCGACCAAACTGTCGTGCGGGAAGGTTGTGATGGATGCATGGTGGTGAGTTCGTCGAAGCCCGGCTTTGGCTCTGAAAAGCCGGGCTTCATTCATTGTCAAGAAGCGGAATCGCTGGCTCTTTGAAAGCGCGGCTTTCCAAAGCTAAAGCCGCGCGTTGTCGTTCCTGTTTCAGACAGGCGTTTTCCGGACGAAGACCGTGGCCACGCGGTCTTCATAGCCGACGCGCCATTTGTCGTCGTCTTTCAAGGCTCGGATGAGATTGTCGCGGACGGCCCGGTCGACGACGACGGTATTCACGCCGTAGCGGTCGAGCGTCTCCTGCCAGCCGGGCTGAAGGTGGATGACTTGCAGATAATGTTGCCAGACTTCGCGGGGCACCTCGTGGGCATGCGAGTTCACGAAGATTCGCAGACCTTTCGGCCCGGCCCAGTGGAGATAGTCGCCCCATTCGTAGATGTGGAACACCTGCCCGACCGGCGGGTGCTCGTGCAGATACTGCACCGCGCCGAGCGGAGTGTAGGAACTGACGGCCCGTTCGAGTTTCGGCGACTTTCCGTGCACAACGCGCAGCCCCATCGGACTGTAGCCGAAGAAAATCCAGGCGAGTCCGATCACGGCGACAGTCCACAAGCCCGCACGCGGCGACGGCGCGGCGATGAACGGCGCGTGCCGCCGCGCTCGCCACACGGCGTAGGCGTGCAGCGCGACGAGATACGCCGCAACCGGAACAAACCACGCCAGCATGCGGGCCGACCAGAACGCGCTGGCTCCCAGGCCGATCAGCACCAGTGGTTCCCACGCGGCGATTCGACGCGGCGTGACGCGATATAAGACCGCGAGCAGAGCGAACAGGCCGAGCAGCGTGCCGCCGATCCACGTGCGGATTTCCAGCGGCTGCCATTCGGTCAGGCTTTGCAAATTCGGGTTCGCCCCGAACGTCAAGACTTCGCGATATAGGAACGGCCCGTACGGATTGATGAGCGTCATCGCCGCGGCGAGCTCCGTCAGCAAGATGAGCTGGCATAAGCGGGCATCTTTTAGTAGCGATTTCCAATTCCCGGTGCGGCGCAACACGTCGATGGCACGGCCGGCGGTGAACGCCGCCATCAGGCCGAGGCCGATGACGAACGAACCGTGGAGATTGGTCCAGACGAGGAACAACGCCGGGACCGAGATCCAATCGCTGCGATGCGGACGGCCCGCCAAGCGGCTGAAGAGGGCGGCGAAACAGAAGAGGCCGAAGAGTTGCGGACGGAGGACGAGGAACTGGTTCCAGTCGAACCAGAGCAAGAGCGCGATGCTGAAAAGGGGGAAGAGGAAGGATTGGGTGCGGGCGGACCCGCGCAGCGCAAGCGCGGCGCAAGTCGCCGCGACGAGAATTCCCGTGAGACCTTGCAGGCCTGCGAGGCCGAGTGCGCTGAGAGCGCCGTAGCTGACGAGTTGGCTGAGCCACGCGGTGTCGACGAACGGCATTCCCTGTGCCAGCGGCATCACCGGCTCGTGCGTGGGGATCGATCCCTGTTCCCAGATCAACTGGCCGTAGGCTAGATGCCCCCAGATGTCGGTGTGGAAGATCGGCTTTAAGCAGAACGTCAGATAGATGACGCCCAGCACGACGGTCCACGCGGCCCAACGCCGCGGCGCTTTAAGCTGCGCGGGGACCTGATCGACGAGCGCCCCGGCGTCGGGCAATTTGCGCTCCGAGGGGACAGTTTCCGAGTCCACGGTGGTCGTACTCATGCTGGAAACGTAGCGTAGGCGGCTCGCCGCGAGGATTCCCGTTGAGAAAACGCACCGGCGAGCCACCTGGGTCACTGCCGGTTGTAACGGATTTTCCGGCCGCGATCACATCCGGCGGCCTTCCACGGCGTCGCCTTCGGGAGGGATTCGCGGCGGTAACTCGTCCGAGTCTTGCAGTTCGGGCAGCGCCAGGTTCACCCGTTGATTCAACGGAAACCGCTGGACCGGATCGATTTCCGCCGTTGCCGAAGTCAGTGGGGCGGTCGAGCCCGGACCGTCGGCGCTTTCCTCGCGGAATTGCGCCTCCCACGCCCAGGCGAGGTCGCCGAAGACTTCGCGGATCGTTTGCTCGGCAGCCGGTCGGCCGGGGTCGAGAATCACCTTCCTCCAAACGCGACGCGCCGAGATGAGGAGTTGCGGATCCGACGGACTGCGCGACAGCGCGACGAGCAGCGTCTTCCACGCGGTCATCGGCTCGCCGCGGCGCAATTCCTCGTCGGCGAGATTCCGCCACGCGCCGATCGCCGAGGGCCTCAATTGCACGGCGCGCTGCAACTCGGCGTAGCGCACGGCGGGATTGTCGGACTTCAGCGCGAGGTACCAACGATAATGGCCGTCCCACACCGGACGAACGACCAGCCAGAGTCCCAATGCCGTCAACGTGATCACAGCGACGCGCATCAAGCGGGCCGGGCGATGTCCCCACGGCAATCCGGTCGTCACGCAGCCGGCCAGCGCGCCGTAAAAGAAGCCCGTCATATGAGCCAAGTTGGCGACGGGAACCAGATCGAGCACGCTGATCAGCACGCCGGCGGCGAGCAGTGCGCCGCCGAGATGGACCGCTTCCTCCGGCAATTCCTCGTGGAGATTTTCATCCCGATACCGCAGCACGCACAGCACGCCGAACCACGCCGAGATGATGCCCGAAAAGCCGAGTACATAGTTCCCCAGCAGAAGTTCGCAGAGCATGGGAATCGTCGCGGCGAAAGGCAGAAACAGCAGCATCCGCCGGCTGCCCCAGTAACGTTCCAGCAATGCGCCGAGAAATACCGCAGACATCCCGTTGATCAACAGGTGCGAGAAACCGATGTGGTGAAATGCGCAGACCGGCACGCGCCACCACTGACCTTCCCAGAGCGAAATCGGCCCGCGCAGGTCGCGCTCCACGAACAGCATCCGCGGCCCGACGACCCGCACGAACGGCTGTTCCACGACGGCGCCCCAGCGATGCAGCGCCTCGCGGCGGGCCGGTTCGCTCTGCTGCGGCCGCGTCGTCAGCAGGAACAGCACCGCGCACAGCGACACGCACAGCACCGTCACCGGCGCTTCGCGCAGCAGTCGAAA
>CAZDGB010000258.1:0-10981 GCA_964504645.1 uncultured Planctomycetaceae bacterium
CTTCGTCCGGTTGACGCGGTACGTGCCGCCGTCGACCTGCACCCACGGCAAGAGGCTCAAGAGCCACCGCGGAGTGATGGACATCATTTTCGGCGCGGTCTTCGTCGTGTTCGCCAGATTGCGGGCGACCGTCGTCGTAACGCTCCGCTGCAAGAGATTGTCGGCCGTGCTCAAGTTGGGCTCCTTGTCAGTTGCAAGTGATGGGTGTTGGGTCGATGGTTCGTGAAGACAGTCGGGTGGCCGGGATGGACGACCGGCCGATCAATCATCTTCCACGTCATACGGGTTCGGTGCGGCCGGCACGGTGGCCGTCGGCGTGCCGGCGTCTTTGATGATGCCTTCGAACAGCGGCGTCGAGAGATACCGCTCGCCGAAATCCGGCAGCACCGTCACGAGCGTTTTCCCGGCGAATTCCGGCCGGGCGGCGACTTTCAACGTTGCGGCGACTGCGGCGCCGCAACTGATGCCGCTCGAAATTCCCTCTTCGCTCATGAGCCGCTTGGCCATCTCCAGCGACTCGTCGTCCGACACGGTTTGAATCTCGTCGATGATCGAGCGATCGAGAACACTCGGCACGAATCCGGCGCCGATCCCCTGAATCTTGTGCTTCCCCGGCGGCCCGCCCGATAACACCGGGCTGGCGGCCGGCTCGACGGCTACGACGTGCAACTTCTGTTTCTTGGCTTGCTTGAAATACCGTCCGACGCCGGTGATCGTGCCGCCGGTGCCGACGCCCGAGACAAATGCATCCACGTTACCGTCCGTGTCGTTCCAGATTTCCGGTCCCGTGGTTTCAAAGTGAATGCGCGGGTTTGCCGGATTTTCGAATTGCCGCGGCATGAACCAGCCGTGCTGCGACGCCAGCGCTTCGGCGCGAGTGACGGCTCCCCGCATTCCTTCCGTGGCGGGGGTCAGAATCAGTTCCGCGCCGAAAATTTTGAGCATCGCCCGCCGCTCGAGCGACATCGTCTCCGGCATCGTGAGCACCAGCTTATAACCCTTGGCCGCGCAGGCAAAGGCTAGGGCGATGCCCGTGTTGCCGCTCGTTGCCTCGATGACTTTGACGCCGGGCTTGAGTTCGCCGCGCTGCTCGGCGTCCCAGATCATCGCCGCGCCGATCCGACATTTGACGCTGTACGCCGGATTGCGTCCTTCGATTTTGGCCAAGACCGTGGATTTGAGGCCGTCCGCGAGCCGGTTCAACCGAATCAGGGGCGTCCGGCCGATCGATTCGAGATTGTCGCGAAAGAGAACCATTGCATCTGCTCCGTGGAAATGCTGGCTTCAGGTCGTAACAGATTTCCAGAAATACAGTTAAGATCCGTCGTTGCACTGGGCAAAAATAATATCTACAAAATGAGTGGTATTTATGCCGCATAGTTTCGGCCTTGTCAATCGTCTGCCAATAGATTTTGTGCCGTTTGCCGCGCTTTTCTGAAAACTGAGACTTAACGGCGTTTTCAGTGATCTGCGAGGAGTTCGCGCAGCCGGCACAGAACCCGGTACTTCGCTTGGCGCACCGCGGCGGCCGACATCGCCAACTCGCGGGCCACGTCGGGGACCAAGTGATCTTTCACGGTCACGCGCCAGAACGCAGTCCAAGTCGTCTCATCGACAGACTCTCGCACGATTTCTAAAGCGCGCTGCGGCAGGCGGTCGAACAGATCGTCCTCACCGGCTTCGGTCAGCGTCTGAGCGGTGGCCGGGTCGACAACGTGCTGCAACTGCTCCCCGGCAAGAATCTCCACTCGCTTTTTGCGGGCCTGTTCGTAGGCGGCTTTGCGAGTGATCGTCCGCAGCCAACCGCGGAAGGAAGCATCCGGGCGCTCGGCGTCGAACTTCGGCAAGCCCCGCCAGACCGAGACGAAGACGTTCTGCATCAGGTCGCCGGCATCCTGACCTTGCAGGCCCATCCGGCGTCCCCAACTGTAGATCAACGGGCCGTACAGTTGGAGCAGAATCTCCCACGCCTCCGGATCGACGGCCCGCGCGCGTCGAATCAACGACAATGACGTCGAGAAGCTCGCCGACGAACGCAGCATATTCAGATCCAGCGCGGAATCGCGGTTGCGAGTATAGATTGCCCTCAGACCGAACGCTATCCGTGATTGCGGAAGTCAAAACCTTGCAAACCCCCGATGAATGCCGCAGAATTCGGTCGAGTTGCGACCGTTCCGTTGACTGAGGCGTGCGCCGGCGATGGGTTATCCGGGAAAGCGTTTGCTCGACCTGTTCGTGTCCGTCGCTGCGCTCGTCATCTTCTCGCCGCTGCTCGTGATTCTGGCGTTGCTGGTGGCGTGGCGGATGGGGCGGCCGGTGCTGTTCAAACAGACGCGGCCGGGGTATCGCGAGCAGCCTTTTGCGATCCTTAAGTTCCGCACGATGACCGACGCCAAAGATGCCGCTGGCAACCCGCTGCCCGATCGCGACCGGCTGACAAAGCTCGGCCATTTCCTGCGGGCCACGAGCCTCGACGAATTGCCGGGGCTGTGGAACGTCGTCGTCGGCGACATGAGTCTCGTCGGCCCGCGGCCGCTGCTCGTTCAATACGGACCGTATTACACCGAGCAGGAACGCCAGCGTTTTACCGTGCGGCCTGGAGTCACCGGTTGGGCGCAAGTGAACGGCCGCAACGATCTGCCGTGGGATCAGCGGCTGGAACACGACGTCTGGTACGTCGAGCATTGTTCGTTTCCGCTCGACATCAAGATTCTGCTGCTGACGGTGCTGAAGGTCCTCAAGCGTTCCAACGTCCGCGCCGACGCCACCGACGTCGTGGCCCTCGACGTGGAACGGCAAGGAAAATTCTCCACAGACGCTCCCGCACCGCCCGAGCCGGGTTTACAATCGAACTGAGATCCGTTGTAGGGTCCGCTGTGCGGACCAGTATTCCCCACCTCGCCGATAAAGTGATCCGCACAGCGGACCCTACTTGCTGGAGTGAACTTCATGCCTGCTCCGCTGCAAGAGTTCGCCGCATCTTCCCGCCGGAAGTTCCTGTGTTCGACCGGCGTCGGCGTGGCGGCGTTGTCATCGCTGCTGCGGCAATCGAGTGATGCGGCCACGAACGTTCGGCAGCCGCACTTCACGGCGAAGGCTAAACGCGTCGTCTACCTCTTTCAATCGGGCGGGCCGTCGCATCTGGAACTGCTCGATTACAAGCCGAAGCTCAAGGAACTCCACGGCAGCGAGCTTCCCGATTCCATTCGCCAGGGACAACGCCTCACCGGCATGACGAGCGGCCAGAAGAACTTTCCCGTCATCGCGCCGAAGTTCGGCTTTCATCAGTGCGGCGAGAACGGCACGTGGATCAGCGACTTGTTGCCGCACACCGGGAAAGTCATCGACGACATCTGCCTGATCAAGTCGATGCACACCGAGGCCATCAATCACGACCCGGCGATCACGTTCATTCAAACCGGCTCCCAGCAGCCGGGCCGGCCGTCGTTCGGCGCGTGGATCAGTTACGGACTGGGCAGCGAAGCCGAGGACTTGCCGGCGTTCGTCGTCCTCATCTCGCACGGCTCCGGGAAGGACTCGAATCAAGGCTTGCTCGAACGGTTGTGGGGGAGCGGCTTCTTGCCGTCGAGCCATCAAGGGGTGAAGCTCCGCTCGAGCGGCGATCCGGTGCTGTACCTGTCCGATCCCCCCGGCATCGATCGCGAACTCCGCCGCAAGATTCTCGATGGTCTCGCGGAACTCAACGGCCAGCAGCTTCAGCAATCGGGCGATCCCGAAATCGCCACGCGGATCGCGCAATACGAGATGGCGTTCCGCATGCAGACGTCGGTGCCGGAACTCACCGATCTCGCGCAGGAGCCGGCGTCGACGTTCGAACTCTGCGGCGAGGACGCCAAGCGGCCCGGCTCGTTCGCCGCGAACTGCCTGCTCACGCGGCGCTTGCTGGAACGCGGCGTGCGATTCGTGCAGCTCTATCACCGCGGCTGGGACAATCACGGCGGGTTGCCGACGAACATCCCGAAGCAGGCGAATGACATCGACCAGGCCCAGGCCGCGTTCCTCACCGACCTCAAGCAGCGCGGCCTGTTCGAGGACACGCTCGTCGTGTGGGGCGGCGAGTTCGGCCGCACCGTCTACGGACAAGGGGGATTGCAGGACGACTACGGCCGCGATCATCACGGCCGCTGCTTCTCGATGTGGCTCGCCGGCGGCGCCGTGCGCTCGGGCCTCGTCCACGGCGAGACCGACGACTACGGCTACAACATCGTGAACGACCCGGTCCACATCCACGACTTGAACGCGACGATTCTGCACGGCCTCGGCTTCGATCACGAACGATTGACGTTCCGCTTCCAGGGCCGCGACTACCGCCTGACCGACGTCGAAGGCCGCGTGGTGCGCGAGATCCTCGCGTGACCCGCATCCGCGGGCAATCCATTTCTTCCGGGTTGTCAAAGAGCGCGAGACGAGCAAAATTGTCCCTCTGCCCACCGGCCGGTGTTGCGCGACAAAGTGTTTGCAAACAGTCGTGTCGCGCCGAGCCGCCGCGCGTCGATTTTTGCGCACTTTTTGTCCGCTGGATGGCTGCGGAGTGGCTGCTGATGGCCGCCGCGTGGCTGCTGGCGCGCAGTAAGCGGCAACAAATTAGCGATGGCTGATGTGTGTTTGGTTGCGTCGGCAACTTGGGCAACCGACTCGAACCTTGGGCATGTGGGGAATTCCGCGCAAGTTCGATTTCCCAACACGCTGCCGAAAAACGGCCATCGCGCGGCGAAAACTTGTCTCCCTACTCCGTGGGGTGTTGCGCGACAAGATGTTGAGGAAGTCGGCGGTCGTCGGCGTTATCGTCCATGAACTCGGGGTATCGGGCCGCCAGTCGCTCCCGCAATTCCGATCTACCCGAACCGCAAGGCCGGCACGATGTCGGCGCGGGCGGCTTGCCAGGCCGGCGCGATTCCGGCCAGAAGCCCGATCAGCATCGAAGCGACGAAACCCATCGTCGCTAGCGAGAATGAGGGCAGAAACGCGATCAGGATTCCCTCCGTTCCCAACGCGAGATGAGAGAATTGCAGGATGGCGAGGGCGACGCTGGTGCCGAGCAGGCCGCCGGCGAGGCTGACGATCAGGCTTTCGGAGATCACGAAACCGAAGATGTGCCAGCCGGTAAAGCCGAGCGTTTGCAGCACGGCATGTTCCCGAAGGCGATCCTGCACGCCCATCACGGTGGTGGTGGCGACCAACCCCATGACCATGAGGGCGCACGCTAGGCCCAGGTAGCGGGTGAAGCCGACCAACTCGATCAGATCGCCGACGGTCTTCGTCTGGAAGGCTCCTTTGGTGCGCGTGTTCGTTCCAACAGGCCCGCTGCGATACAGGTCGTCAATCGCCTGGCAGACCTGTTGCGCATCCGCCGAGGGATCGAGCCGTACTTCGATTTGCGTCGCAGTGCCGACGGAATGCAAGCCAGGTGTGCGCTGCAAGAACTCCAGATGCGTATAGATCATGCTCTCGTCCGCGTCGACCGGCGATGAAAAGATTCCCGTGACGGTCACCGTCAACGCGCCGATGGAGAACTTCTGCCCGACGGAAAGTTTTCTCCGTTGCGCCACGGCTCTCCCTACGACGGCGGCGTCGCGCTGCCGCTCGAACTGCGACCAATCGCCTTGAATTAGTTCGAGCGCACGAACCTCTCGCAATTTTTCCGCCGGCAGGCCGTTGAAGACCACCACGTCCAGGCTGGCCCGGCAATTGTTCATGTAGACCTTGATCGGAACGGCATCGGCGACGCCGGGAAGTTTGCCGATGCGGAGGGCGTAATCCTCTGGCAGCTTGCTGGTGCTCGCACAAAACCGGTTCGCCTGGAAGACGATCAACGATCGGTCTTGCCGCTGTTCCACCAGCAGCCGGTCCAGTCCTTCCTGTACCGCTCCGACGAAGCAGAAGACGAACATTGCCACGGCGGCGCCGCTTACGGTCAGTAGCGTGCGCGTCCGGTGCCGCCAGAGCGCTTTCAGGATGTAGGGAACAAACTGCTTCATCGCTCACTTCGTCTCCGCCGAACGCACGTCGGGATTCGACTCGATGAACTGGCCTTTCACGAGCCGTAACTGCCGAGTGGCGACGGCGGCCGCGTGCTGGTCGTGCGTGACCATCAGCAGCGTCATGCCGAGTTCCCGATTGAGCCGTTGCAAAAGTTCGAGGACTTGCCCTGTCGTTTCGGCGTCGAGGTCGCCGGTCGGTTCGTCCGCCACGATGATCGTCGGATTCGCCACCATGGCCCGCGCGATGCCGACGCGTTGCTCCTGCCCGCCGGAGAGTTGGCGGGGATAGTGATCGGCCCGGTCGGTCAGGCTGACGGCTTCCAGGGCGATCCGCACGCGCTGGTCCCGGTCGCGGGCCGAGAGCCGCGATAACAGCAGCGGCAGTTCGACATTCTCGTAGGCCGTCAGCACCGGCACCAGATTGTGCATCTGGAAGATGTAGCCGACATGCTCCGACCGCCAGCGGGCCAATTGCGTGCGCGAGAACTTCGTGATCGCGGGTCCATCGACGACGATCTCGCCGGACGTCGGCCGGTCGATTCCGGCGATCAGGTTGAGGAGCGTACTTTTTCCCGAACCGCTGGCTCCCATCAGCGACACGAATTCGCCGCGCCGCACCGTCAGGTCGGCGTCTTTGAGCGGCGAGATTTTCTGGTCGCCTTTGACGTATTCCTTCGTCACTTGCCGGACTTCGACGAGTTCCATGCGGTGTTCCTCAGTTGCCGCTGCGCGGAATTTGAGACGACTTGACGGGAGCTGCCTCACGATGGGATGTCTGAACGACGGGCGCGGCGATGCGAATCCGGTCGCCGTCCTGCAGCGATTCTCGACCGGACACGATCAGGCGATCGCCGAC
Source organism: uncultured Planctomycetaceae bacterium (assembly GCA_964504645.1). Taxonomy (GTDB): domain Bacteria; phylum Planctomycetota; class Planctomycetia; order Planctomycetales; family Planctomycetaceae; genus CAZDGB01. The sequence continues at coordinate 6,859 of CAZDGB010000258.1, forward strand.
ATTGAGCCCCGCGGTGACTTCCCGCAGCCCGTCGTCCGTCGTCACTCCCAACGAAACGCGCCGCAGCCGTGCCTGGCCGCTGATCTGGTCGGCCAGCCAGATCGTTGTGTCTTCGCCCGTTCCCTGTACGAGGTCCGGTGGAATGAACAGACGCAGCGGAGACGCGGTCCCCTCCGGTGTCGCACGTGGGGGAGCAAGGAACGTGACCTGCACCAGCATGTCCGGCTTGATGACGCCCGGCGGCTCATCAATGGCGATCTTCACCTGCAACGTGTTCTTCTGAATGTCGGTCAGGGCCGTCGCCACCAGCACGCGTCCCGTCAACGGTTTCTCAATCGCGGGGGTCTCGATGCGCACGGCTTGACCGACCACCACGTGCGGCACGTCGTCCAGACGCACGTCCGCCCGCACTTGCAGCTTCGCCGGATCGTACATCGTGATCACCGTGCTCGCGTCGTACACGGCGGCTTGATTGATGCCCATCAACCGGCTCCCCGGCTTGGCGATCAATCCCAACACATGTCCCGCCGTTTTTGCGCGAACGTCTGTCCGCTCAAGCTTGAGCGCCGCCGCCTCGTGCGCGGCACGCGCCTGCCGGAGTTGGGCTTGTGCAGCCTGGACTTTCGCTTCCGCCTCGGCGAGTTGCCGCGTTTCGTCGATCTTCAATTCCAGTTGCTGACGCAGTACGTCGCATCGCTTGGTCAGCGCGGCTTCTTCCAGTTTCAGCGACTTCGACTGCTGGTGATATTCCTCCAACTGGGCTTCCGCCGTCTTGAGTTCGGCCTTCACCCGTTCCAGGACGATTGCCGGGATGGCGTCGGACGCGCGGGATTTCCCGGCGACGTCCTTCGCCGCGAAATCCCGTCGATTCTCGGCGGACCGCATCATCGTCGGCATCTTCGCCAGGTCGGTCTGCACTTTGGTCCGCAGCGCCTCGGCCTCCGCCAATGCCGCCATCAGCGAAAGCGGCTTTTCGTAGAGAATCTGCGCCGAAACCAGCGACGCCTGCGCTGATTTCACGTCGGCTTCGCGCAATTGAATGGTAGCCTCAGCGAGTTCCAGTTCGATTTCCGCATCGCGCCGCACCAGTCGGGCCACGACTTGTCCCGCTTCCAGGACTTGCCCCTCCACCACGAGCATTTCCTCGACTATGCCTTCAGTAAGCGCCGAGACGATGACCGGCTGCGGTCGCGGTTCCACCCAACCCGCCGCTTGAAACAGCGGCGACTCGGCGGTGGCGATGTTGGATCGGGTAGCGACGACGGGAATCACCGTCACGGTCTGGGCCGGGATAAAGCTCCCGGCCAAAGACCAACCGAGGACGCCGAGGAATCCGGCGCAGATCGCCGCCGGCAACAGATAACGCGTCACCCACGGTCGCGGCCGACGGGGAGATGGTTCCGTCGTCCGCGTGCGCGGCAGCGCCAGTTGTTGAAGATCAACGTGCGACATAACGATTGTCCGACAAGGGTTATTTGGTTTCCGGCACGACGAACAGGCCCTCGGCGAGGACCGTCAGATTGCCGGTCTCGTCTCGCTTGGCCTTCCCTTTGACGACGACAGTTTGCAGTTCTTTGACGCCCAACAGTTTGCGGGCGTCTTCTTCCAACGTGTCTCCCTCCGCTGTCACGAACTTGACGAGCGCCCGGTTCTTCGGCAGCAGATCGGTCGAGCAGCAGTAATCCCATGGCGTGGGACAACCTTCGTCCGGCTGACACGGCTCGAGCTTCGGATCGACGATCGTAAAGGCCGCGCGGCCCTCGACCCACGGGTTCGCGTCGCCGCCAATCCGGCCGACAATCGCCACCTCGGCTCCATCTTCGGCGGATTCGCGAACGTCCCCCACCGGTTTGGCATCAACCAGCTGATCCGCCAGCAATAGCCCGGATTTCGGCGCGGCCGATGGCGTGTCCGCCGCGACTTTCGGCGGAGAAGCGTTCGGTTGATTGCATCCCGCCAGCCATACCGTCAACAAACTTGCGGGAATGATCCCTGTGCACTTCGACATCGTGTTCATCCTTTGCGGAAAACTAGACTGCCTTCAATCCGTCGACGACGGGAAGCCGCAAGGCTCGCCAGGCAGGCGGAAGCGAGCCCAGAATTCCAATCAGCAATCCCGTTCCCAATCCAAATAACAGAGAGACGCCGTCAAGCCGCAGCGTGAACGCGCCCATCGTGAAGCGCACCGCCCAGCCATGGAGCAGCGGCAACGCGAGGAGAGCCGCGATCAAAGATCCGGCCGTCGACAGCAGGACCCCTTCCTGCACGATGCTGAGCGCGATCGCCCGCCGCGAGAAACCGAGCGTTTGCAGCATGGCGAGTTCGCGCACGCGACCGATCACCGCGCCATACATCGTGTTCAGACCCGCAAAAACGCCCGCCGCCGAAACCAGTCCGACGATCAGCCACGCCACTTGGCGCACCGGGCCGTAATGCGCTTGTAGCGACGCGTAATACGCCAACTCCGGCGTCGCTTCCCATTCCAGGTCGACGCGTTCCTTGCAGAACTCGGAGACGTCGGCCAGACCTTTCGCGTCGCTGACTTCCACGGCGACGAGGCTGACATCCTGGCGCTTCATGGCTTGTTGCAAGTCGTCAACGGGACACCAGATTTCCGATTCGAAGGCCGCGCCGCCGGCGGCGAATCGCCCGCTGATCTTCCAGGTTCGTCCTTCGAATTGCAGAGGCCGACCGATCCCCAGTTCTTCGGCGTTTCGACCGAGCTTCGACGCAGCGAGTCGTCCCACGAGCGTTTCGCCGGCGGCCGGCCACGTCCCTTCGATGAGTTGAAACTGATGCCGCACCAACGGCCCGGCGAGCGTTACGCCGCGGACGATGCCCAACGCCGGTTCGGCGACGGACTCCGTGACGACCTCCGTTCCCAGATAGAGTTCCGGCGAGACATGCCGCTGGCGATTCAATGTCTGCACCCGTTTCAAACTCGCCGTGAGTATGCCGGCGCCCTGGCCGGGAATCGTCGAGTTCTCCAGGTTCTCGCCGGCGCCCAGCGAATGGACGAGCACGACGAGCGGATCGCCGCTGACCGTCAGCGAAGATTCCAGTCCGCGCACGAACGACACGACGAGCAATACGAGAAAGACCACGGTCGCGAGACCGAGCAGCGTGAGCGCACTGCGCCCCGGCCGCCGCAGCAAATTGCGGACGCCGTATTCCCAGGGAAGTAGCCGCAGGGAGAGCATGGAATCGCGGGAGAAACCTGTCCAGGTCGCCAAAGAGCCGCCGTCCGAAACGCAGACGCGGGAGCTATCGACACGCGGAGCGGCGCACGGATTAGACTCGCAAAGCGCGCAGCATCGAACCCGAGAACCGGCCGGCAGGCCGTCGAGAGGCGAACGAGAATTCGCGGCACGCCGAGCCGAGCCCTTCCTCTGGCAGCGCGTCGGCAACCGGCAGCACGAACAGCACGCCGTCCATCACCCAGTGATCGAGCGCGTCGCCCTGTCGTGCGGAGAGCACTGCCCCGTCACAGACGCAATCGCAGCATCCGGAATCCGACCGGTCGTCTATCGGCGCTTCCTCCGGCAGATTGCAATCGGCACAGCAGGGACACGCCTCAGCCTCATCGGCTGCCGCACATCGGTGCCCGAGACACACGAACGGGCAGACGTTCAGAGCGAAAACCAGCGCCAGGACCAGCAACGATCGCCACATGCCCCGAATCATAACTAACGAACAAGCCAACAACAATTCCTATTCGTGGGTGTGGTCCGGCTCATCACTTCAACGAGTGCTGCTCCGCCGGGCCGGCCGGCCAGCGCAGCGTGAAGTTCATCGCAAACGAAAGGCGGTGAAACTCTCCGCGATGCGGCGTGACGGAATGCCAGACGTAGGCCGGGAAGATCAGCATCAGGCCCGGGCGCGGAAAGACCTTGATGTGATCGCGATTGCATACGGAGGTCAGGTTGGCATTGAAGCGCGGATCGTGGAGCACCAGGACTCCGTCGCCCGCCTCGAAATAGTCTTCGCCGTCGGCCGGAGGGATGGGCTGTCGATGGGAAACCGCCGTGCGGGCATAATAGATGCCGATCAGGTCGGTGTTGTGATTATGAGCGATCGTAGACTCTCCGCGGCCCATGCGGTTGCTGAAGAGTAAAAGATCGAT
>CAZDGB010000259.1:0-10944 GCA_964504645.1 uncultured Planctomycetaceae bacterium
CGGACATAACGTCATCCACCTTCTCAAACGCTTTCGCAAAGTGAGCGATCTCGGTTCCCTGCGTCTACAACTCCGAGGGAGTCTTTTCCTTCGGCGCCGGTTTCGCCTGGAAGATCGCGTCGAACACCCCGCTGTCCGAGAAGAATTTCCCTTGGGCCTCGTCCCAATTGGCCACGAGATCCGTCACGGGATAAATCTTGATGTCCGGAAACTTGTCCTTGTGCGCGGCGAAGACTTCCTCGTTCACCGGCCGATAGTAGTGCTTCGCAAAAATCGCCTGCCCTTCCGGCGTGTAGAGAAACTGAAGGTACTCCTCCGCCGCGTCTCGCGTTCCCTTGCGATCGACGTTGGCGTCGACGACCGCAACCGGCGGATCAGCGAGAATGCTCGCCGGCGGGAAGACCACTTCCAATTCGCCCTTCGATTCCTCGACTTCCAGATGGGCTTCGTTTTCCCAAGTGAGATGCACGTCGCCGATCCCCTTCTGCGCGAACGTGATCGTCGACCCCCGAGCGCCGGTGTCGAGCACCGGCGTGTTCTGGTACATCTTCGTGACGAACTCCCGCGCCTGCTCCTCGGTGCCGCCGTTCAACACGACGTGTCCCCACGCCGCCAGGAACGACAGGCGGCCGTTGCCCGATGTCTTCGGGTTCGGCGTGACGACTTCCACGCCGGGCTTCACGAGATCGGACCAGTCGCGAATGTTCTTCGGATTCCCCTTTCGCACGACGAAGATGATCGTCGAGGTGTACGGCAGGCTTTTGTTCGGCAGCCGCTCTTCCCAGCCCTCCTTGATCAGGCCCGACTTGCGAAGTTGATCGGTGTCGGGCCACAAGCCGAGGGCGACAACGTCGGCTTCGAGGCCGTCAATCACGGCGCGCGCCTGGCTGCTCGACCCGCCGTGCGATTGCTTGATCTTCAGCTCGCGGCCGTGTTCCTGCTCGTACTTGGCGGTATAGACCTGGTTGATCTCTTTCCACAATTCTCGCGTGGGATCGTTGCAGACGTTGAGCAACTCGACCGAGCCCTCGTTGTTATTCTTGGTCGCCGAGGAAGCTGATTCGCAGCCTGCGGCGATAACGAAAAGGAGCGCGGAAATTGCCAATCCAAACCGAGGGTACACGATGCCTCCAAATATCTACCACTGTGTGGCTAGTATATTAGTCCAAAAAAATATCAGATGCCTTCGCCGTAAATCATTCCTGGAGTGAAGACTTCCTCGCGTCGCACAACCGGCCCGGCGAAAACACTGGCGAGAGTCGCCGAATCCATCAGCCGGGAAATGTAGTTACGGATATCCAGCAGAACGCGGCGAAATCGGCAAACCCCTTCCTGGGAACAGGGTTCGTAATGCGACGTCGAGACGCAGGAGATGGGCGCCAGAATTCCATCGAAATGCCGCACCACCTGCCCCATCGTGATCTCTTCCGGTGGTTTCGCCAGCACAAAGCCCCCGTCGCGTCCCGGCACGCTGGAGACCCAGCCCTGAGACTTCATCTCTAACATGATGTTTTCCAGGAACTTGCGGGAAACATCGTTCATTTCCGCCATTTGCCGCACCGACAACGTCCCGCGACCGTAATTCGCCACAAGCGACATGAGCGCTCGCAGGGCGTAATCGGATTTGCGTGACAGTTTCATCGGAACGGCAATCTGAGCGAGATAAATTAAATGCCATCAAGTGAGTCGTATTTTGCCTGCGGAATAACCCCGTGTCAAGGTGTTTTCGGCAAATTTTTCGCGAGAAGAGTCTTCATCCCGCTTTATGCCGCTTCACGAAGACGCAGCCAGCGCCGTCAGCGAGAGAAACTCGAACACCAAATTGGCCGCCAGAATCGCTGTGGTGCCGGCCGGGTCGAACGGTGGGGAGACCTCGACGAGGTCGAACCCGACGAGTTGGAGCCCTTTCAACCCGCGCACCAGTTGCAGGATTTCCCAACTGGTGAAGCCGCCGACTTCTGGCGTGCCGGTCCCCGGTGCAAACGCGGGATCGACGCAGTCGATGTCGAGCGTGACGTACGCCGGGCGGTTCCCCACCCGCTGCCGGACTTCGGCGACCACATCTGCGAGTGCGCGGCTGTGGAATTCGTCGAGCGTGATCATCCGCGCGCCGAGTTTCAAGGCGTCGGCGTAGTCCTGCGGCCCCCCGGTCGGGCCGCGGATACCGATCTGCAGGTACGCCGTCGTGTCGATCAGGCCTTCCTCGATGGCCCGGATGAACGGTGTGCCGTGGCTGTACTTCTGGCCCGGATATTCGCTGTCCCACGTGTCGGGATGGGCGTCGAAATGGACGACGGCGACCGGACCGTGCTGGCGGACGTGGCTCCGCAAGAGCGGCAGTGAGATCGAATGATCGCCGCCGAGCGCGATCAGCTTCGTCTTCGTCGACAAAATCCGGTCGGCGGCCCCTTCGATCTGACGGTGCGTCGCGAGTATGTCGACCGGTACGACGTCGACGTCGCCGGCGTCGACGATCTTCAAATCGCGAAACGGCGAGACGCCGAGCGCATTGTTGTAGCCCCACAAGAGGAGTGACTGTTCCCGAATCGCGCGCGGCCCGAACCGCGTCCCACTGCGATACGACGTGGAACCGTCATATGGCACGCCGAGGATCACGGCGTCCGCGTCGCCCGGTTCCGAAAGATGCGGTGCCCGCCCGAACGTGGCGATCCCGGCGTAGGGCTGCGCGGAGAAGCTGGAGGTCGTCATGCGCGGATTGTAGACAATTCCCACGCACGACCAAAGCCCGCCGCCCGCGACGGCGGGAACGCTTCTCCGAAGCATCGCTAAGTGGACATCACTTCGCCGCGGCGGTTTGCGGCGGGGCCGCTTTAGCGGCCTGCATCTTGTCCAACCGCGCTTTCGTCGACGCCGCCGTATCCGCCGTCGCTTTCGCAAAGGCAGTGGCTTCGTCGAGTTGCTTCTGGATTTCCGGCGTCACTTGCGCGGCGGCGACGGCTTTCTCGGCGTTCGCCTTCGCGTTCGTGAGGTTCTCGGTCGCCGTCTTGGTGTTCGCGGCGGCGGTCTCCACGGCTTTCTTGTTGTCGTCATTCATCGCGCCCGCGAACGCCGCGTCGGCGTCGGCCTTGGCTTTGTTCGCGGCGTCGAGCGCGGTCTGGGCGTCGGTCGCCACTTTCGTCGCGGCGTCGGCCGCGGCTTTGCGGTCGGCGATGCCCTTCTGGATTGCCGCCAGATTTGCCGCGGCATTGTCCGCAACGGCTTGCGTCTGCGGCACCTGCGGCGCAAGTTGCTCGATCCGCGCGGCGAGCGGCGGCGGGTTTGTGCTCAGCTTCCCGAGCGCCGCGCCGTTGTCTCCCTTGAAGATGTGTACCTGGCCGGCGAGGTCGCCGACGAAGACACGGTCGGTCTCGGCACAATAGACGGCGTCCGTCCCGATGTCGCTCAGTCCGCCGAGCGCCTGCAACTGCTTGCCCGCGAGATCCCAGATCTTGCCGGTGTTGTCGCGGCCGGTCGAAACGAGCCTGCTATCGCGGGTGAAATCGACCGATGTGACGCCGCCGCCGTGCGCGCCCCAACTCCGGACCAGACCGCCGTTCTGCATTTCCCACAGTTTGATCGTGGTGTCTTCGCTGGCCGTGGCGAGCAGGTTGCCGTCGGGCGACCAAGTGACGTCCCAAATTACTGACTGATGGCCGGAGAGGAAATAGAACTCTCGGCCGGTGAAGGCTTCCCACACGACGAGGCCGTTGCTGCGGTCCGCCGTGGCGAGCAGCACGCCGTCCGGGCTGAATTCCAGCGCGGTGATCCAATCGGTGTGCTTGTTCTTCTCGTAGACGAGTTCGCCGGTCTCCACGCTGTAGACGCGGACAATCTTCTTCGGCCCGCCGAGCGCGACCAGCGTGTGGTCGGCGCTGACGTCGGCGGCGAGGCAGACGTCATACTCGGCGCCGACTTCGGCCACGCGGGCGCCGGTCTTGACGTCGAACAGAATCACTTTCCCGGAATGCGCCCCGCGTCCGCCGGCGGCCAGCAGAAGCTGTCCGTTACGGCTGAACTTGAGGATGTGGGCTTGGCCTTCGGGATACGGCAGAATGCCGGCGACGTCGGTCGTCGCCGTGTCGTACAGGATGATCTGCTTGTGTCCGGAGACGGCGATCAGCGGCGACCAGGGATTCGCAGCCATGGCCGTCACTGCGTTGGCGCGGGACGTCACGACCAGCGGTTCCACGCTCAGGTTTTCGGGCATCGGCGGCGGGCCGGCGGGACGCTGGTTCGAGACTTCGACCTTCGCCACCATCGTGTTCTTCTTGGCCTTCGCCTTGCTGCCGGCGTTCTCCAGCGCGCCCCCTTCGATCCATTTCTTGATGAGCGCGATCTGGGCGTCGGGCATTTTGGGCTGCGCCGGCGGCATGAACGGCTCTTCAATGTGGGCGATCACCTTGTAGAGCGTGCTGCCATCCGCGTCGCCGTCGGTCTTGATGACTTCGCCCGACCCGCCGCCGCGCATCGCCGCGGAGTAGTTGTCGAGGACGAGATCGCCCTTCTTGTCGTTGGCGTTGTGGCACGTCCCGCACTTCTCGCGGAAGATCGGCAGGATATGGTCGTCAAACGTGACCTTCTCGGCCGGCTTGGCGTCTTCAGCGAATGCTGAAGACGTCGCCGTGAAGATTGCGATCAGCGTGATGCAACGCAGCATGATTCCGAATCCTTGCTCGTCAAAAGCACTGCGGGGATGCAGCCCCGCGGCTTTAATGGTTGAAAATAAATTCGCGGCTGTTCAAGAGCGCCCAGAACGTGTCGTCCAGCGAACGCTTGATGTCCTGGCCCTCGGCGAACAGCGGGGCGAGGGCGGCCTGTTCCTCCGCCGTCGGCTTGCGGCTGAAACAGCGGATATACATTTTTTCCACGATCTGCGGCGGCGTCAGACCGGCCTGCTGCCACTGGACGATAAGACCGCCTTGCTGAATCTTGCTGTTCGTCGTCTCGCCGTTCAAGAGGTGGAGCGCCTGCGAGAGCGTCGGCTCCATCTTCACTTCGCAGGAGCACGCCGTCTCGCGCGTCGCACGGCCGAACGTCGTCAGGAAGTAATCGGACGTGGCGCCGTCGGAAATCTGCGTGGCCCGCGAACCGACCGGCAGGCCGCGGAACTTGTCCTTCGTATTGGTCACTTCGCTGATGATGTCGAGCATCGACTCGGCTTTGATCCGCCGCAGCGTCTGCTTGGCGAAGTTCCGCTCGTCGAGCTCGTTCGACGGATTCGTCTGCGTCGACCGCTGATAGGCTTCCGAACGGCAGATGTCGCGGACGAGGCCCTTGAAATCGTAGTTAGATTCGGTGAACCGCTTGGAGAGCTCGGCGAGCAGCGGCGCGTTGGATGCCGGGTTCGAAATGCGGACGTCGTCGACCGGGTCGATGATCCCCACGCCGAAGAAGTGATGCACGATGCGGTTGGCGAAGTTCTGCGCGAAGAACGGATTCTTCGGCGAGGCGAGCCAATCGGCGAGGACTTCACGGCGATCTTTGCCGACGGTGTCCGCCGGGCCGCCGCCAAGGAAAGCCGGAGGCATCACGCGGCCGCCGACGGGATGGTTCACTTCACCGCCGCCGGAATTGAAGACGATCAATTCGCGGTAGTCTTCGCCCCCTTTGCGGCCGATCTGCGAGAAGAACGCGGCAAAGCTGTAGTAATCGTCCTGGGTCCAGCGGTCGAACGGATGGTTATGGCACTGGGCGCACTGCGTCCGCATCCCCATGAAGACCTGGGCCACGTTCTCCGCTACCTTCAGGCGGTCCGTTTCCAACTGGTAGAAATTCGCCGGCGGATTTTTGAACGTGCCGCCGTTGGCCGAGAGGATCGCGCGGACCATCTTGTCGAGCGGGACGTTGTTCGAGATCTGCTCGCTGAGCCAGTTGTAGTAGAGCACGATCGACTTATAGGTCACCTGATTGTTCGACCGCATCATGAGCCATTCGGCCCACTTGGAAACCCACAGCTCAGTGAACTCCTTGCGGCCGATCAGTTCGTCGATCAGCTTGTCCCGCTTCTCCGGGTCGGCGCTGGTCATGAACTTCACATACTCGTCCTCGGTCGGCAACAGGCCGACGAGGTCGACGTAGACGCGGCGCAAGAACTCTTCGTCGCCGGCCCGCGGCGACGGATCCATCCGCAACTGCTTGAGCTTCAAGTTCACGAACTCGTCGACGTAGTTGCGGGCCAGAAACGGCTTGTCTTCCCAGACGAGGCCCTTCGGCAAGACGACAAAATGCGACCCGACGGTGTACGTCGAGAAGCGGGCCATGACGAACGCTTCGCCGCGATTGGCCGCCTTGATCACGCCGTCCGGCGAGATACTCGCCGAGTTGTCGTTGTTGGAGAGGAACAACGCGAGCGACGTGACGTCGCGGTCGGTGCCGTCGGAGTAGGTGGCGCGGACGGTGACCTGCTGGGTGGCTCCATCGCCGTCGAGGACGCCCGACTTTGGATAGAGTTCGATCCCCGTACAAGTGGCGACGGTCGCCGGATCCTGCGGACAACCGGCGTTGATCCATTCAATGAGCGTGTCGCACATCTCGGACTGCCGCTCGAAGCGTTTGCCGCCGGTGTGGGGCACGGTGCCAATCGCCTTTTCGACGAACAGGCTCGATTCCGGCACGGCGAGGTCGATGCGTCGGCCCGGTTGCTCGCGGAGAATTCGCTGGAAATCGCCGTCGGGATCGAACCCGAACAGCGAGAGCCGGAAGCCATCCTTGCCGCGCGCCGCACCGTGGCAACTGCCGGTATTGCAGTTGGACTTCATAAAGACTGGCATCACGTCGAGTTTGAAGCTGATCAAACGCGGTTCGGCCGCCTTTTCGACTTTGACGGGAATCGTCACCGCCTGGCCGCCGAATTCGACTTTCAATTCGGTTACGCCGTCGGCGACGGGGTAGAGAGTTTGGCCGTCGCGGCGGATGAGCGCCGGGTTCGCCAGGACGTACGACGCCTGAGCGGCGACGTCGCGGGTGATGCCGTCGGCGTACGCCGCCTGCACGGCCAACAGTTGCCGGTCTTTCGCCGTGGTCAAATTGATCTGCGGCGGATCGACGGTGAGCTTGGCGAGCGGGGCCTCGGCGAACGCGGCCGCGCCGCCGTTCAACACGACGAGGGCCAACGACCAGCGCCAATGAGAGGATTGAATCATCGGTATCGCATCCTTCTGCTGTGCGTAGAGCTCTATTCGAGGAGATTCGCCGAGGAAATCACTTTCCGCCTTCGGCCGGCTTGGCGTTTGCGGCTTCTACCCGCTGCTTCTGTTCCAGGCGCAATTGCTCCAGACGGGTCAGACGTTTGGGAGCCTCCGGCATCGGCGCCGCGGCCTGGGCGGCGGGCATCGGAGCCGGGGCATTGGGCTTCGGCGGCAGCGGTTGGTCGACGCGCAACTGGCCCGTTCCCAAGTTGTGCAGCACCGGTTCGCCGTTTTCGGTGATTACCACCTGGCAAAACAGGTTCTGATTCTTTCCCGGCGGGGCGTCGGCCTCGGCCTTGATCTTGAAGACGATCTCTTTCGTCTCCTTATTGACCTCCATCGGCGCCGTCGTGACTTTGTTCGGCAGGCCGTAGAGCACGACGGGGGCGTTGCCGTCGAACGGCTTGGCGGTTTCGATGTTCACGACCAGTTCGCTTTCCTTGCCCTGTTCGATCGCGGCCTGCTGGAAGGTGAACTTCACGTACATTTCGGCCATGCGGAAGTTCACGAACGGAGAGGCGACCATCACCGGGCCGTTGCCGACCGTCGCATCGCCGCGTACGGCGATCTTATAGTCTCCCACGCGGGCGTTGCCCGCGGCGTTGATGTCGATGAACGCCTCAGTCTGGCCTTCGGGAATCGACGCCTCGCGGCTGGAGTTCATCCCCGGCGGGTTCTGCAGCAATTCGATCTTGATCGGCGCGGTGAAACCTTCATCGCGGGTGGCGACAACTTTCAACTTCGCCTGCCCGCCTTGCACGAGCGGCACCTTCGGCTCGATCACTTGAAGCGTGAACGGCACTTTCTGCGCCACGGCGATCGACAGGCCTTTGACCGGTTCGGTCCAGAACGGAATGTTGTTTTGGCCGCGGATCATCACCACATCTTGCCGCGTCGGACCGACGAGGTTGAGATTCGGCTGATTCGGATCGGCCAGCTTGCCGAGGATGTTGCAAATCTTCCCAGAGATTTGTGCGTCCGGCGCGGCAACCAGCAACACCTGCGTGACGCTCTCATCAGCTCGCATACCGGCGTGTTCCAGCGTGATGCCCGGCGGCAGATTGTCGGCGAGGAACTCCAACGGCCCGCCAAAATTGGCGCGGCTCGCCGTCAAGAGCAGCGGAATGCGGTTGCCCTGCGGGACGGCCATTTTCGGTTCGACGTATTGGACGAACTCCGCGATGCCGAGCGTGAGTTCCGGTGTCACGTTGGAAACTTCGATGCGGTAGAAGAAGCTGTTGCCGCCGCGGCCGAGGTGATCGTAGACGCGGAGGAAGTATTCCCCATCGGCCGGCGCGGTGAAACGCAGGCCGGAATCGGGTCCGTAGGCGTCGTCGTTGCTGGCAACGCCGCCCCCTTGTGCGTTGTAGACGATGAGAATCGGATCGAGTTCCGAGCGAAGCCGGCGGGCCCAGACGGCGATGTCGAAGACCTGTCCTTGTTTCGCCGTGAAGCCGAAGTAGTCGACGTCTTCCTTGCTGGCGATGACTCCGTTGTAGGCCGCCGGCGCCGAGCCTTTCGTAGCTCGGGCGATGTCTTCGTTCGGCTCGACTTCGTTCACGTTGTCGAGGTTTGTCAGCCGGAAACGGTTGCCCGAGGGCGAGACGCCGCGGTCATCGGTCGCGACGACGGTGAAATCGGGATCGGCGGCAGCAGGCAGCGTGATATCGCGCTCGAAGTCGCCGAGGACGTCGCCGATGAACTTCACTTTGAGAGTTTCGCCCGGTTTGCCGCCGCCGGGAATCACGCCGAGCGGCCGCGGGAAATTGCCGATGTGGCAGCGATAGTAGTTGCCGCCGCCGAACGAGCTTTCGCGAACCTGGACGAAGTACTTGCCGTCGGCCGGGGCGAGAATCGACACGACGCCGTCCTGCCAGACGAGGGCCGCGTCGTCACTGGTGGCGAGTTCGAAGCGGGCCTCATTGAGAATCGCGACGTAGACGTCGAAGAACGAATCGCCGAGGCGGATCGCTTCGACTTCCGCCGTGATCCGTTCGCCTTTTTTCGCTTCGACGACGAAGTAATCGACGTCCTCATTCCCGATCGTCCCGTCGATGGTGACGTTCATCGGAATCGGCTGCGGGGTGGTGAACTCGCTGTTCGGCTCGACTTCGGCGACGACCGGCAGCGGGCCGACCATGAACGTCCGCAAATCGGAAATGCCGCTAGCGCAGCGGACGCGAATCCGCTTGGTGCCGGGCGCGCAATCGGCAGCGATCTTGAGTTTCGCCTTCACTTGGTTGCCGTTGACGACGGTCAATCCGGCGACTTCGATCCCGGGTTGATAGATGAGCAACTCCTGCGCATCTTCGAGCCGCGCCCCGTTGAGCGTGACTTCCACCTCGGTACCGCGCTGCCCGCCGCGGGGAATGATGTTCGACAGGGCCGGACTGGACGCCGCAGCCAAGTTGCCGAGGGATGCAAAAAGAGTCACGCCGAGCAGGGCGCGGACACCTGAGAGTTTCATAAAACCTCCTGCAGTCGGTCGCAGAGCGGCCAAGGTGGGAGACCGTTGCGACCTGCAATCTGGACTTAGGGCGAGATCAAAAACTTGGGAGGGAACTGTCGTTTTCACAAGAAGCCCAGGGATAGCAATCCCTGGGCTTCTGAAGGCTCAGCATTCACATTGACGATTAAGCCAGCAACTCCTTGATGACTTCGCCGCCGTCGACGATTTCGATCGGGCGGTCGCCGGGGGCCATCAATTCCTTGTCGGCGACGATGCCCAGACAGTGGTACACGGTCGTGAACAGGTTCTCCGGTCCGATCGCTTTCTCTTCCGGCTCGGACGCCGTCGAGTTCGACGAGCCGTGGATGTATCCGCCCTTGAACCCGCCGCCGGCGAGGACCACGCTGAAGACCTTCGGCCAGTGGTCGCGGCCGGCGTTGCCGTTGATCTTCGGCGTGCGGCCGAATTCGGACGAGATCATGACGATCGTTTCTTTCAGCAAACCGGTCCGCTCGAGATCGCGGATGAGGGTGCTGTAGGCCTTGTCGAATTCGGGCATCTGGCCGCGGAAACCGCCGACGATGTTGTTGTGCATGTCCCAGCCCCCGTAGGTCAGATTGACCAGGCGGACGCCGGCCTGCACGAGACGCCGGGCCAGCAGCATGCGAGCCCCCGCCGTGCCGCGGCCGTATTCATCGCGAACGTTCGCCGGTTCCTTTTCGATGTCGAACGCGGCCCGGGCTTCCGGCGAACTGATCAGGCTGTAGGCCCGGTCGTAGAACGTGTCCATCGCCTTCAGGTCGTCGGACTTTTCCTTCTTCTGGAAGTGGGCGTTCACAGCGGCCAAAGCGTTGCGGCGGGTGCCGAACCGAGAATCATCGACGCCGCCCGGCAGATCGAGATCGCGGACTTTGAATCCGCCGGCGGCCGGATCGCTGCCGAGGCTGAACGGAGCATACGCCGAGCTGAGGTAGCCGCTGCCGGCGTATTCGTTCGGCTGACCGGGAACGCAAACATACGGCGGCAGGTTATTGCGCGGACCGTATTCGTGGCTGACAACCGAGCCGATGCTCGGGAACTGCAGCGCCGGGCTGGGACGATAGCCAGTGAACATGTTGTGCGTGCCGCGCTCGTGGGCCGCTTCGCCGTGCGTCATCGAGCGGATGACGGTCAACTTGTCGGCGAGCGATGCGGTCTGCGGCAGCGTATCGCCGAACAGTTCGCCGGAAATGGCCGTTTGAACTTGGCGCATTTCGCCGCGATATTCGATCGGAGCGAACGGCTTGGGATCGAACGATTCCTGGTGGG
>CAZDGB010000260.1:0-10940 GCA_964504645.1 uncultured Planctomycetaceae bacterium
CTGCGAATTGGAAAGCAGCGCCGCATCGGTTTCCGCGCCGACGAAGCGCACCGGCTTGTTCCAGCGGCGGGCGAACTCCTCGCACACCGCGCGGACCGACAACTGTTCCGGCCCGGTGAGGTTGACCACCCACGGCGGCGAACTCACGTGCCGAAACGCGGCGAGCGTCAACGTGTTCGCGTCCCCCTGCCAGATCGTGTTGAACCAGCCCATCGCCAGGTCGACGGGCTGATCGTTCCAGACTTTCGCCGCGAGATCGACGAGCACACCGTATCGCAGATCGCAGGCGTAGTTCAGCCGCACAATCGCCAGCGGAATACCGAGCGTGCGGCTGAAGTGCTCGAACATCCGTTCGCGGCCGAGACAGCTCAGCGCGTATTCGCCGAGGGGATTCAGCGGATCGTCTTCCCGCGAACCGCGGGCCGCGACCGGCGAGACGCCGTACACGTTGCCCGTCGAGAACGCCACGATTCGACTGTGGCGAAACCGCTCGCAGACGATTCCCGGCAAATAACTGTTCATGGCCCAGGTAAGCGATTCGTTCCCCGTCGAGCCGAATTTCATGCCCGTCATGAAAATCACATTCGGGGCGTCGGGAAGCCGTGCGACCTCGTCGCGGTTGAGCAGATCGCAGCGGATCGTTTCGACGCCGTGCGCCTGTAGCCACTCTTCGCCGCCCGAGGAGAATCTCGCGACGCCGATTACGCGCGATTTTTTCCCCGCCGCATCCAACGCTCGCCGCACCATCCGCGCCAGCGACGGCCCCATTTTGCCGGCGACACCCAAGAGCAACACGTCGCCCGACAAGGCGGACATCGCGTCGATTGCCTCGGGCGTCGGCTCGGAGAGGCGGTCTTCGAGTTCGCGTTCGGTGGTGATGGGCATGAACATCCTTAAAGCCGCGGATGGCATCCGCGCGGATTTCGAAATCGAAGACCGCGGTTGCCAACCGCGGCTTTAGGCCGACTGCAAACACTTCGCCAGATATTCCCGCGAGCGGTTGATCTCCGCGGTCACCTCCGCCGCGGTCGGCTGAATCGGAATGCCGCGCGGGAACGGGTGCATGAAGATTTCCGTCGGCCCGGCGTACTGAATCTGCTTCAGCGCGGCGAGGATCGGCGTGAAATCGAGCGGACCGCGGCCGGGCAACTGCAGAAGCTCGTCCTCTTTCGGCTGCTTCTGCATCGCTCCCTTGCCGTGCTGCCACGCGTAGAACAATCCCAACTTCGGGCCGATGTCGCGAATCACCTGCGCGATGGCCTTTGCGTCCTGCGGCAAATGATACGGGGCGAGCGCGACTTTCAACTGCGGAATCTTCGCCGCGGCGTCAGCGAAGGCGTGAATCGCGTCGAACCCGCCGCCGTGGTTCTCAATGCACACCGTCACGCCGGTATCTTGCGCGACGGCGAGTTGCGGCTTCAGCGTCTCGATGAATTTCTGCGGCTCGGATTCCGGAATGAAACCCGTCACGAGCAGATTGCCGCCGTGCTGCTGCACGAACCGGCATTCCTCGGCGAACGGCTTGCTCCAGATCGTCGTGCACGCCAGCGACACGTCGTGCTTCTTGAGCAGCGCAGCAAAGGCGTCGACACCCATCTCGGCGATTTGCTCACGCTGATTGGCATGAACCTCACGCCAGACGTCGATCGTCTTCGCCCCGGTCTTCGCGACTTCCGGCAGAATCTCCGCGAGCGGCAGCTTGCCGTACATCGACGAGGCGACGAGGTAATGGAGTTGGAACGGCTGGTCTTCGGCACGCAACGACGGAATTGTGAGCGCAGCGCCGGCGGCCATGACCTGGTGACAAAAGTCTCGTCGTGTGAGATCCATTCATCCCCCCATTCAAAGCCGCGGATGGCATCCGCGGCTTTAGGCCGACGCCGAAATGTTCTTCAAATCGGCTCGCGTGTCTTCGTAGGTCGTGTCGAACTTCAGTGCCGACGGGTCGGGTTTCACGTTCCACTTCTGGCAGGCGGCTTCGTAAATTTCGGGCCACCAGTTGCGGTGTTCGGTCAGGCCGTCGTCGCGGTATTTCCGCCAGTGGCTCATCACTTTCGACCAGCATTGGTCGCCGTAGTCGAGCGCGGGGATCAAGTCGCCGAAGTTCTTCACGTACCATTCCCGGCCGATCTGGGCGTGCAGCACTTCGTCGGCCCAGTCGAAATCCTGGATGAGCGCGGCGAGCGCGCTGCCCGATTGCTGCCCGACCTCCCACTCGAACCGCTTGCCGTTCTTCGGCATCAGCGTCTGCTCGATGAAGAACAGGACGGCATGGCGCTCCTCCGGCGTGAGCTGAGTGTTCAGGTTGAGCGACCAGGTGAAGTTGATAGGAATCCGCGACCAGTCGAGGCCGAGGCTCACGAAGCCGACTTCGCCGAGCATCGAATGCCGGGCCTCGTCCCAGAGTTGCCGCGTCATGTCGAGATAATAGTCCCACGGCTTGCCGGGCGTCTGGTGGAGGATGCTGGCCATCATCTCCGGCACGTCGATCTCGCGCAGCCGCTTGTAGAACAGCATCAGCGTCTTGTCGCGCGGCGAGAAGCGCTCGTCGTAGAGAAACGCCTCGGGATTCACGCCGCCGTTGTAGGAATCGTGAAAGCGTTCGTCGCGCTTCGGGACGGGGTCGTAACGATACGGCGTCGCTGAGAAGTGAGGCGAAGGGAGCTTTGGCTTTGTCCCCTCGCCCCCGTGGGGGAGAGGGTTAGGGAGAGGGGGACGATGGATCACACGGCCGGAGAGGCCTCCCGCGGCGCCGAGGCTTTGATTCAGGAGAGTCGTCCAATCCGTTAAGCGCGAGCGATCGGCTTCACCTACGAGGCACTCGATCGCGCGGCTGCCGAATTGGAGCATGTCGTTCAATTCGAGTTCACAGAACCGCGCGAGGCGGACGCTCGGCGCATCGGCGAGCAAGTTCGTCGTCGCGAGATAGTCGCGCACGGAGTTCAAGAGTTGCGAAATCAAAACCTCGTACACGCCGAGTAACAGCTCGACGTGCGATGGCGACGCCAGAATCTCATCGCAGCACAGCTTCAAGCCTTCGTGCGGGACGACGTCCAGGCCGAGCGGCGGCTCGCGCAGTTCGCTGACCCGTTTGCGAATCGCGGCGACGTGTTCGGCGCACAAATAGGCGTGATGGCTGAACGCCGTCTTCAGTTCATAAATCGGCTCCGACGTGATGCGCGCCGTGAAGATTTCGTGCAGCCGCCGCAGCACGTAGTGATGCCGCTTCATCCACGTCACGCAGTCCTCGACGGAGAGCGCGGAGCGTTGGGCGTCTTCAAAGGAGCAAAGTCCCGCCAGCGGCGGCAAGTTTTGATACGTGTTCGGCATGGCAGCAACTCGCGGCGTAAATTTTCCTCACATTGATTCTACCGGGCCGATTTCCCGGATACACTGAATGAGCTGTGCCGGCGCTCAATTTGAGTGCCTGACCTTGAGCATTCTTTCCCTCGATTGGGACACCAACGGGAACCGGGCGGAATGGACTCGTACGCGGTTTTTGCGTTTCTGTTGTTGTTCGCCGGAATTGCGATTCTGGCGGCGGAGGTCTTCATTCCGTCCGGCGGATTGCTGTTCTGCGTGATGGTCGTCACGCTCGTCGCGTCGATCTGGTGCGCTTACGCCGCGTGGTGGAAGACGAGTCCGCAGGCCTTCTGGGGCTTCTGCGGGTTCCTGTTGATGATGATTCCCGCGGCTCTCGTCGGGGCGTTCACCGCGTTGCCGCACACGAAGTTCGGCAAGAAGATGCTGCTCGAAGCGCCGGAACTGGAGCAGGTGACGCCGTTCGCCAAGGAGTCCGCGCGGCTCGCGCAGCTCGTCGGCAGCCGCGGCACCACGCAGACGCTGCTCAACCCCGGCGGCATGGTGAACATCAACGGCGAGCGGCTGCACGCCTTTACCGACGGACTGCTGGTCGAACCCGGCATCGAAGTGGAAGTCGCCGAAGTCCGCGGCACGCGGCTCTTGGTCCGCATTCCGCTCCACCACGCGAACAATCACGCCGTCGCTTCGCCCGAACCGGCGCCGCTCGATTTCGAAATCCCGCAAGGGTGACCAGAGTCAACTGACAAGAGCCACATCATGCTGCTCGCACAAATGCAACTCCCACAGGCGATCGCCATCGGCATCGCCGTGATGATCGTCATCTTCCTGCTGATCTTCCTGGCGATGTTCGCCCAGTTCATCGGCCTATGGATTCAGTGCCTCTTCACCGGCGCGGGGATTTCGTTTCCGCACCTGATCATGATGTTCATCCGCCGCGTCAACCCGAGCGAGATCGTGCGGGCGAAGATCATGGCGGTGCAGGCCGGCCTCACCGACCATTACCCCATCGCCACGAAGGATATGGAATCGCATTACCTCGCGGGCGGCAACGTGATGAAGGTCATCCGGGCGCTGATTGCCGCGAACAAGGCGGAAATCGATCTCGATTGGCAGACGGCCCAGGCCATCGACCTCGCCGGCCGCGACGTCCTCGAAGCCGTGCGGACCAGCGTCTATCCGAAGGTGATCGACTGCCCCGACGGCAAGAAGGGCCAGGGAACGCTGGAAGCGGTGGCCGGCGACGGCATCCAGCTCAAGGTGCGAGCCCGCGTCACGGTGCGGACGAACATCCATCAGCTCATCGGCGGAGCGACGGAGGAAACGGTCATCGCCCGCGTCGGCCAGGGCATCGTGCAAGCCATTGGCTCAACGCCGAGCTACAAGACGGTGCTCGAAAACCCGGACCGCATCTCGCAGACGGTGTTGAACCAGGGGCTTGAGGCGCAAACGGCGTTCGAGATCGTGTCGATCGATATTGCCGATATCGACGTCGGGGATAACATAGGCGCGCGGTTGTCGGCGGACCAGGCCGAGGCCGACATGCGGATCGCCCGGGCGAAGGCCGAACAGCGGCGGGCGGAGTTCACGGCTCGCGAACAGGAAATGGTGGCGCTGGTGCAGGCGAACCGGGCGCAAGTCGTGCTCGCCGAGGCTGAAGTGCCGCAGGCGATTTCCGACGCGTTCCGCAGCCGATCGCTGGGGCTGCTCGACTACTATGATTTGAAGAACGTGCAAGCCGACACACAGATGCGCTCCGCGATCGCCGGGCAGGGATTGAGCAAGTCGTCGTGAGCATGCCAATGTAGGGTGGGTCGAGTCTCCGAGGCCCACCGATTTTATGGGAAGACAAACCGATTGGTGGGCCTCACAAAGCCTCGACCCACCTACCAAAAGGTTCCGATATGCCGCTGTTGCTGGCCTTCGACGTAGGCGAGGTCTTCGGGATCATCATTCTGGTCCTGACGGTGCTTGGCTGGTTCGTGAAAGCCGTCAAAGGCCAGGGCGAGAATCAACCGCCGGTGAAGCGGGGGAATCCGAAGCCGGTCCGCTCGGAGATCGAAACGTTCCTGGAAGAATTGTCGGGCAACGCGCCGAAGCGGCCCCCCGCCCGTCCGCAGCCGCCGAACAAGCCGCCGGTCGCCAAAGCCCCGAAAAAGCCGAACAAGCAGCCCCCTGGCGAAAAGCCGCCCAAAGCTCCGAAACCCGTGGCGTCGCTCGCGGATAAGCATCTCGGCAGCTCGAATCTCGGCTCGGGCGTCCGGTCGCACGTTTCCAGCTACATGCAGAAGGACCGCGTCGCGGCGGAAGTGCAGCAGGATCTGAAGAACCGCATTGCGGACGAAGTTCGGGCCGATCTCGGTTCCGCGAAGATGACCTCAACGGCTGCCGTCGTGAAGCCCGCGCCCGTGCATCCCCTCGTCACGCTGCTGCGCGACCCGCAGGGGGTCCGGCAGGCGATCGCTCTACAGGAAATCCTGCAAAAACCGCGCGCGCTGCGGCGGGATTGATTCATAAAGCTCATGGCCTACTCCGACGACATTCCCCAGATTCTGTTGTTCGCCGGGCAGTTTGCCGTGCGGGGTCAATGCGCCTACACGCTGCGGCTGGCGAAATGTCTGCCGGTCCAGGGGTATCGGTCGCAGGTCGTCTGTCCGAATGCCCGCACGGTCCCGGCCGAGACCCGCCGCGAGTTGCAGATCCGCGAGTTCCCGCATTTGTTGCAACCGCTGCTCGGACGCGTGGTGCAGGAGATTCTGCTGCGGCAACTGGTCTTCGATCCGCCGGAGATCATTCACGCGCAGACGCCGACGGCCCTGGCGGGAGCAACCTGGCTGGCCCGGCAACTCGAACGGCCGCTGGTCGTCACGGTGCACGATTATCTCCCCGACCGCGCGGTGTTGTGTCTCGATCGCGACATCTGCCGGCAGGTGATCACCGTTTGCAATCCGGTGCGGGATCATCTCATCGACCGGCATCGCGTGCCGGCCGATCTGATCACGGTGATCTCCAGCGGCGTGGTTTGCCCGCAGGAGACGCCCATCGAACCGGTGCTGCAGCCGGGGAAAGTGCCGGTGATCGGCACAGCCGGCCCGCTGGAGGCGGTGAAGGGGTTTCCCTATTTCCTGGGAGCCGCCGCACGAGTCCTGGCCACCGGCCGCGATGTGGAGTTCGTCGTCGCCGGCGCCGGGCCGGAGGAACACAATCTGCGGCGCTTGTCGCGGGAATTGGGCGTCGCCGAACACGTCACGTTTCTGCCGAACCTCTCCGACTTTTCGCCGGCGCTGGAGGCGATGGACATCTTCTGCCTGCCGTCGCTTCGCCAGGGATTGGGGACCGTGATGCTCGAAGCGATGGCGATCGGCCGGCCGGTGATCGCCACGAAAGTCGGCGGCGTGTTCCAGGTCGTGCGCAACGGCGAGACGGGCCTGCTCGTGCCGCCGTCCGACAGCGCCCAACTCGCGGAGCGGATGCTGGAACTGCTTGACGATCCCGTGAAGGCCCGCCGCCTGGGCCACGCCGCGCGGCAGGAAGTCGCTGCCCAATACAACGTCGAGCGGATGGTCGAAGAGACCGTGGGCGTCTACCGGCAAGTGCTGGCCGAAACTGCGCTCGGCGCGGGGATCTGACGCATCGGCGTCGCGAGGAACCCGGCTCTGCTTTGATAACCGGGATTCACACCACGTCGGCGATCAGCAGTGTGCGATCGTCGTCGGGGGGGAGGCCGTCGGTGAAGGCGGCGAGGTCGGCGAGGACGCGGCGGAGGGAGACGTCGGCGTTGCCCCCGCATTGGCAGAGGGCGTCGTCGAGACGCTGCGTGCCGAACATTTCGCCCTGGGGGCTGTGCGCTTCGACGATCCCGTCGGTGTAGAGGACCAGCCGGTCGCCGGACGACAGCGTGACCGAGTGGTCGATGTACTGGATGTTCGTCATGAAGCCGAGCGGGGGCATGGTGGCGTCATTCAGCGGCTGCACGGCCGTCACACCGCAGCGGAGCAGCCGCGGCGGATTGTGCCCGGCGCTCGAGTACGTCAACTGGCGCGACTTCGTGTCGTACACGCCGTAAAACGCCGTGATGAAGTGGCCCGATTTCGACGTGTAGTTCTGCGTCAGTTGCTGATTCAGGTAATGCAGCAACCGGCTGGGCGGGTTCGGCTCGCCGGGGTAGATGTGGGCGATGCAGTGCGTGACGGCCATCATCACGGCGGCGGGCGTGCCGTGGCCGCTGACGTCGGCAATCAGCAGGCCCCACTGGTCGTTCGGCAAACGGAAGAGATCGTAGTAATCGCCGCCGGCCCGCCGCGACGTCTGATAGTGCGCGGCGATCTTCAGCGTCTCGATCTGCGGCATGGTCTGCGGCAGAAGCGACCGCTGGATGTCGGCGACGGCCTGCAGTTCGCGATCGATCAGCCGGTATGCCTCGTTGCGCTCCTCGACGAGCACTAAATTGTGCGCGGCGCGGCCGAACAGGTTCGACATCCAGACTCGCTCCGGCAGCTCCTCATACGGAAACGCGTCCGGCTCCTTGCGGCCGATGATCACCATATTCAGCGCTTCCCCCTGATCGTAGAGCGGCAGCACCATCAGCGACCGCTGCCCGGCGAGGAACTCCCGTGCCGGGTCGTCGTCCGCGAGTTGCAGATCGGGAATGATTCGCGGGATGTCTTCGTAGATCAGCTCGCTGAGCAAGCCCCGGTCGAGGACCGGGAGCTTGTCCGATTCCTTCCACGGATTGATTTCCTTCCACGGATGGCGTTCGTCCTCCCATTGGCTGAAGCGGGTGACGCGGACGTATGGGTGCTTGAGGTTGCGGCGGCTTAAGGAAATCCGGCAGTCGACCGGCAGAATCTGCTGCATCCGGCGGGCGTACGAGCGCACCATCTCCTGCGGGTCGGTCTGCCGGCTCATCTCCCGCATCGTCTGTATGACGGCCTGCAACCGCTGGCACCAGTCGGAATCGGCGTCGAGAATCTGCAGCATGTTGGTCATCCGTAGCACGGGCGGCGCGCCTGTGCGTCTGTGCTGCGAGCAGGCGAGCCGCCTGCTCTACGTTTTTCCTCCGAACCAAAATCGGTTCGCACGCTCTACTCTGGCGGACGCCTTGGCGTCTGTCTAGGATGAACATGGCTCGCCTTAAACCGCAGCAACCTGCCCTTTGCGAATTCCGGCCGGTCTGCTACAACCCCGCCTCCCAAGCTCCCCTGGCAATTCGCGGAACCCAACACGTGTGGTCTTTACCGGCCGCTCGGCGCGCCATCGTGCTCGCCGGCTGTCTGGCTGCGATTTACACGCAGCTCACCACCTCCCCCTCGACGATTGAATTCGCCAGGTCGATGGGAGCGAACGAATTCCACATCGGCATTCTCGGCGCCCTGCCGACGCTGATGCTCTTCGGTCAGTTCCTCGCCGCCGTCCTCGTCAACCATTTGTCCTACCGCCGCTGGACGTGGTTCGCCGCGGCGATGACGCACCGCTTGCTCCTCATCCCGATCGCGCTCGGACCGTGGATCTATCCCGAAGTCTCCGGGGAATTCTGGGTCTGGGCGCTCCTCGGCGCGACGGCGTTGAACCAGGGGTTGCTCCATTTCAGTTCGCCGTTGTGGCTCTCGTGGATGGGCGATTACCTGCCGCACGACGGCCTCAGCCGCTTCTGGGGCATCCGGCAGAACTGGATGCAATGGTCGGCGGCGGGCTCGCTGGCGTTTGCGGCGCTATTGCTCTCTTACGGCAACCTTTCGCCGCTCTCCGACTTCACGGTGCAGATTCTCGTCGGCAGCTTCCTCGGCATTCTCGATTTGTGCTTCTTCTTCCGAATTGAGGAGCCGCCGGTCGCGAAGGCGAAGAACCCGCGGTGGCGCGACGTGTTCGCCGAACCGTTCCGCCGGAAGGAATTCCGCCGTTACATCAGCTTCACCTGTTTCTGGCACTTCGCGGCCATGGCCGGGGCGCCGTTCATCAGCCTGTTTCTGCTGAACGACATCGGCATGACGCTGTACCAGGTGCTCGCGCTCTGGTCGTGCTCGTGGATCGGCGGGGCGCTCTGTTCGCATCATCTGGGGCATTGGGCCGACCGCTACGGTTCGCGGCCCGTGCTGATTCTGTGCATCTCGGGCAAGTCGATCAACATGATCACGCTGCTCCTGGTGCCGGCGCAGCCGACGATCGCGTTCCTCATTCTGGTGCCGGTCTTCATGCTCGACCAGGCGCTGAACGCGGGGATTCTGATCGCCAACAACGGCTTCATGATCAAGAATTCTCCCAGCGAAAACCGCACGATGTACATCGCCGCGTGCCAGGCCCTCGCCGGGTTGGTGGGCGGCATCACGTCGATCGCCGGCGGGGCGATTCTCGCGCAGATGACCGATTTCCACTGGACGTTCCTCGGCAAGACGTGGGGCCATTTCCACGTGATGTTCGCCGTGAGCGTGGTGCTGCGCTGGATTTCCGTCGCCTGGGTGAAACAGCTCCGCGAGCCGAACTCGCAATCGACGCGGCTGATCGTCGACGAATTGCTGAGCGGCCCGGTCGGCCGGTTCCTCGCGTCGCCGGCGAGCGCATTTCTGGTGATCCGCCAGGAAGAGCTGTCGCCCGCGCTCGCCGACGCCGAGACGACCGAGATGGCCGTCGTCACCGACGAACTGCTCGAAGAAGGCGACACGCCCGAACCGACGCCGCGGCAAGTCCCCGCGCCGAAGTTGCTGGAGCGGATCGCCCGCAAGCGCGCGGTCGTCAAACGGTAAACGCTGCCCTTCAGAATCCCGGGTTGTCTTCTAACCGAGATTCGCTTTGCGCATCATCAGCGAAAGCGAAACCCGGTTATCAGAGCAGAACCGGGTTTCTCAAAACGCTTGCGGGTTCGCAATGGTTTTCCCCGCACGATGTCAGTGCGGCAGATCAAACACGAGATACGCCGCCATCGCGAGTCCCAGCACGGCGAGAACTATCGCGAGCGTGACGCCCAGCGACCAGGCGTTGAAGCGCAGGACTTCGCCGCGGTCGAGGCGCTGGATGTTGCCGTAGTGCCGGATCGCCGCGCCGACGGTGAGACCGACGCCGAGCAGAATCAACAGCGTGCCGATCCACAGCGAGAACCCGGTGCGATGCACGGGCGGCCCACCAGGAATCGCGGCGAGCTCGTGCAGAAACAGGCCAAAGCGAGCGACGACGAACCCGAACCCCATCATCGCCAACCCGGTCCGAATCCACGCCAACAACGTCCGCTCCGCCGCGAAATACGTCCGCGCATCGGGCTTTTCCGCGGAGTCGGTCATGGTGTTCTTTCAGAAAAGCGGGGTCCGCAGATTTCGCAGATTCGCGCAGATAGGAAATAGAAGATTGTCGATCTGAGCTCTGGCACTGCCACCAGTTCTATCAAGACAGTTTTCTGTCTCTGATCTGCGTCAATCTGCGAAATCTGCGGATCACCTACTCTTGAATCACGCCAGGATCGGCAGCAGCGGCGAGGTGCCGTGTTGGACTTCTCGGGTGACGATGTGGCCCAGCAGAGTCGTCTGCGTGCAGTCGTCGACGGCAATGGCGGCGATCGAGCCGGCCAGCCATGGGTTGCCGGGGAAGACGACGATGCGGTCGCAGTTCGTGCGGCCCGTCAGTTGCACCGG
>CAZDGB010000261.1:0-10927 GCA_964504645.1 uncultured Planctomycetaceae bacterium
GCTGAATCGCGAAGTGTCCGGTTTCCAGCATCATCCTCAGATCGCGGACCACCGTGTGAACGCGCGTCCGAAACGCGGCCAACTCTGTTTCCGAAAGATCGTGCCGCAGGAGCGCGGTTTCGCGTTCGCTCCGCTCGCGCCGCAGCTTAGCCAGCGTCGTCCCCTGCGTGCGATAGAGTTCGCCGTCGACATACGCCCGCCGCAAACCGCCGTCGGATGTGAACTGCAGCATCAAGTCCTGTCCGACGTACAATGAACACCAGCCGTTGTCGCGATAGCCGGCCACCACGACCTCCGGCCAATCCACAACGGCGAGTTCCACCCGCGACGTCAGCGCCACGGCTTCCGCCCATAAATCGTCGCGATCACTTTCGTTGCGGGCCATAATGATGTTTCCGGCGAGCGTCGAAGCGTCAGCCCGACGTGTCTTCCAATCACGGCTTCGACAACGCCGGCAGTTCATACCGTTCCGGCGAGAGCGTCAACGTTGCCGGCAGCCAGCGTTCGTGGGTCGGAAATGCCTTCGTCGAAACAACGCGGGGAAACGTGATGTAATGATCGCCATCCGGAACCCCGATTAGTCGAAACGCGACGCCGAATTCTGGTCGCCCGTTTGCCAGCGCTTTGGCCCATTCGAGCCGCATCGTCTGCACCGGCTCGGCGTCGCCGTAAAAGATCACGTCGAAGACGAATCCTTTCAGTTCCAGCCGGAACGACATGCCGGGTTGGAGTCCCAGCGCCGCCTGAGCGGGACAATCGAGGTTGACGTGGATGTTGTCCCACCAATACTGCGTCATCGCCAGGCCGCGGAACGTCTGGCCTTCAATCTCATACTTTCCTTTCCACACTGCCGAGTCGGGTTGCGGAAACCGGAGATACGACTGGATGCCGCGCACCGGTTTCGCCTCGGCGAGCGGCGTCAGTACGATCACTTCTTGCGGGCCGTGCCACAGCCGCTGAGGTTCGCCGTCTTCGCCACCGCAGATCAAGCCGTCGTTCCGCAGATCGTCCCAATGGAGGCGATACAACGTCAGCACATAATCGCCCGGCGGGACGTTCACCACGCCCGGCGGATCGGTCGGCTCGTCGTGAATCGGCAGCGTATTCGGCGTATCGACGCGCAATTTGCCCGACGGCAGCCGCAGAAACGCCTTCTGCGGTTTGTGCCACCGCCCGACGGCGAGTTCCTTCTTCGTCAGCGGCGGCCCGACGACGATCTCGACAGAGACCTCGTCGTCCTGAATCAATTCGTAGGCCCCGTAGATTCCGTCCTTGGCCAGTTTCTTCAACTGCGGATCAACGTCGGCTTCGTCCTCCGCAAACCCGCTCTGAAAATCGGCCCCGGACTGTTCCAATACCGGCAAGTTCGCTTCGTCCAGCAGATAGACCAGCAGGCCTTCGTTGTAGACGTCGACCGATTGCGCCCCGGGACGAATGCCGGGCCAAGCGGGATCGGCCATGCCGCGTTCCCTTGGCGAGTGTCGAGGCGTTCGCCCGACGAGATTGCGATTTCAGCACGCATCCCGCGGACCAGGGATGCGAAAGTTAACGGAAATCGGATGGGCGATACTGGATTCGAACCAGTGACCCCCGCCGTGTGAAGGCGGTGCGCTAGCCGCTACGCTAATCGCCCGGTGAGAGTGATTATAGCGGAGTCTGGCGTTTGCTCAATGATGCCGGACTGACTATTGAGCGTCGGAAACCGCGCCTCACGAGGATTTTGCTACAGTAGC
This sequence comes from uncultured Planctomycetaceae bacterium, assembly GCA_964504645.1. Classification (GTDB taxonomy): domain Bacteria; phylum Planctomycetota; class Planctomycetia; order Planctomycetales; family Planctomycetaceae; genus CAZDGB01. The sequence continues at coordinate 1,734 of CAZDGB010000261.1, forward strand.
CGGTAATCACTTCACCAGAATTCGAAATCCACAGACAACAGGAGCATGCCATGCATCCGCGACCGTTTAGTCTGCTTTTTTTCGTGGCGTTCGTGGTTTCGGCAAACACTCACGCGGCGGAACTGCACGTCGGCGCGGCAAAACGGGTCATCACGCCGGACCCGCTGTTGCCGGTCTCGGGCGGATTGGGCCCGACGTCTCCCACCAAGGAAAAACGGGGCGATCTGACGGCCCGCGCGCTGGTGCTGCAGAGCGGCGATATGAAGATCGCCATCGTGCAGCTCGATCTGCTGGGCTTTCCTTCGGTGCTGTGCAACCGCGTGCGGAACCAGGTCAAAGCCATTCCCGCCGAGAACATCCTCATCGGCTCCACGCACACTCACAGCGCGCCCGATTGCTACGCGTTCCCCGACGGCAAAGGGGGACACACGGGCAACCTCAAGTACATGGACTTCGTTTGCAAGGAAGCCGCCGCCGCCATCAACGCCGCAGTCGACAACCTGAAGCCGGCCCGCTTGAAAGTCGCGACCGGCGAAGCGCAGGGAAAAATCGCTTACAACTATTACGCTCCCGATCTCTACGACCGCCGCATGAGCGTGATCCAAGCCGTCGATCCCGATGGCAAGCCGCTCGCCACGCTGGTGAATTACGCCATCCATCCGGAAGTTCTGGGCAAGAACGTCGGCATTCTTAGCCCCGACCTCGTCGGGCCGCTGTGCGACCAGATCGAAGCGACCGCCGGCGGCATGGCGCTCTTCATGAACGGCGCCCAGGGCGGCATGATCACCGCCGACAACCGCGATCTCGACCAGTTGAAGGATCCGCTTCGCGCGTATTGGGACGACAAACGCGTGTGGGAGGAGTGCGAACGGATCGGCCATTTGATGGCGAGCGAAGCGTTGCGCATCGTCGCCGACGCTCCGGTTCAACAGGAACCGTCGCTGTTCTGCGGAGCGCTCGACGTCGCGTTTCCGGTCGATTCGGATTTATTGTGGGCCGTGATTCTCGGCTCGCCGCTGAAGTATCCGCACAATCCCGATCACACGATCTCGACGCGCATCAACGTCGTGAACCTCGGCAACGCACAAATCCTGACGATCCCCGGCGAGGCCTTGCCGAACATCGGCTTCTATCTGAAGCGCAAAATGAACGGCGAGCACCAACTCCTGTTCGGCCTGACGAACGACGCGTTCGGCTACATCCTCACCAAGTACGACTTCGCAAGCTTCAAACGCTACGACTACGTCTCGCGCACGTCGCTGGGCGAAATGACGGGCGAAATCCTGGTTGAGAAGTCGCTGGAATTTGTCGACCGTTGTCCGAAACCTGATGTGGTGGAGAAAGCCGAATAATCGTTTGAATCGCTGGAAAATCAGCGTGAACGCATCAATCAACTCTTTCGGGTCGCCGATCTGTCGGATAAACTGAAGAAACTATTGTCCGTCCAGATCGAACGAGGATGACTGATCCGATGAGATGGGCCGTTATTGTCATCGCGATCATTCCGTGGGCCGCGGGCGGCGCTCTCGCCGCCGATCAGGCCGTCACGTTCGAAGAGCACGTGCTGCCGATCTTCAAGGCCCGCTGCATTCGCTGCCACGCCGGGGCGGAACCCGCGGCCGAGTTGCGGCTGATCACGCGAAAGGACGTCTACAAAGGGGGCAAGTCCGGCCCGGCAATTCGTCTGAACGCGGCCGAGTTGAGCAAGCTCTGGGTGAAACTCGCCGCGAACGAAATGCCAGAAGGCGGGCCGCCCCTCTCCGCGGAAGAAAAAGGGATCATTCGCACCTGGATCAATGACGGAGCGAAATCGACCGACGGCACGACCATCGAGGACGCGAAAGATACCGGCGAAACCGCCGGCGGCCCGTCGGACTTCTGGTCGTTCAATCCGCCGAAACGAGTCGAGATCCCGCGTCCGCTGAACGCTGAGCGAGTTCGCACGCCGATCGACGCCTTCATCCTTTCACGGCTCGAATCGTCGCAATTGCAACTTTCACCGGAAGCGTCTCGTGAGATTCTGCTGCGGCGCTTATCGTTCGACCTCATCGGTCTGCCGCCGACGCCGGAGCAGTTGCAGGAGTTTCTGACGGACGACGATCCGCAGGCATATGAGAATCTCGTCGACCGCTTGCTGGCCAGTCCGCATTACGGCGAGCGCTGGGGCCGGCATTGGCTCGACGTCGCCGGGTACGCGGAGTCGGCCGGCATCCTCTCGGAAGACCGCCCGCTGCCGACGATGTACCGCTACCGCGATTACGTCATCCAGGCGTTCAATAAGGACAAGCCCTACGATCGGTTTCTGCAGGAGCAGATCGCCGGCGACGAACTCACCGATTACTGGACGGTTCACGACACGCACGACCGGCTGCCGGACGAGGTCATCGAAGCGATCACGGCGACGGGTTATCTGCGGTGCGCGGCCGACTCCAGCCGGCCCGATTTCAGCACGATCAAGAATGCCGACGCCCTCTATTTCTATCCGACGCTGAACGACACGCTGCAGATCGTCGTCTCGTCGACGATGGGGCTGACGATCCAGTGCGCCCGCTGCCACAGTCATAAGTACGATCCGATTCCGCAGCAGGATTATTTCCGGTTGCAGGCGATCTTCATGCCGGCGTACCGCCCGCAGCAATGGATTCCGCAAGAGGAACGCAAGCTGGCGGTGGCCTCGGCGGCGCAGAAGAAAGCCGCCGCGGAACACAACGGCCAGCTCGACGCAGAAATCGCCCGGCTGCGCGGCGAGATCGACGCGCTCCGCAACGATCACAAGCAGAAACTCTTCGAGCAGCGGTTGGCGGCGTTGCCGGAAGCCATCCGCAACGATGTTCGCGCCGCAATCGACAAGCCCGTCGAACAGCGGTCGGACGTCGAAAAATATCTCGCGGAGAAATTCCAAGCGCAGTTGCGGCCGGATGACGCCACGTTGAACAAAGTCCTGCCGGAAACGTTCCCGGAATACAAAACGGGCGTCGACGAACGGAATGGGAAAATCGCCGAGCAGGAACGGCAGCGAACGCGCTTCGATGAAATCCGGGCGCTCTACGATCAGCCGGGACCGGTGACGACGCCATTGCTCAAGCGGGGCGATGCGCTGACTCCCGGACCGGCGGTCGAACCGGGCGTCCTCGCCGCGCTGCAGACGTCGCAAACCTTCGCCTGGACCGCGCCGGCCGCTGAGGCGAAAACGAGCGGGCGGCGATTGGCCTTCGCGAAATGGCTCACGCAGCCTGAGCATCCGCTGACCGCGCGGGTGATGGTCAATCGCGTCTGGCGACAGCACTTCGGCGAGGGGCTCGTCGCGACGCCGGAAGATTTCGGCAACCTCGGCGCATTTCCCAGCCATCCGGAACTCCTCGATTGGCTCGCTGCGGAAATCGTCCGACAAGAGTGGAGCCTCAAACAGTTGCACCGGCTGATCGTCACGTCGAGCGTCTATCGCCAGAGTTCCGTGCTCGATCCTGCGCTACATGCGAAAGCCAACGAAGCCGATCCCGGCAATCGGCTGCTCTGGCGGCAACGGCTGCGGCGTTTGGAAGGCGAACCGATTCGCGACGCCTTGCTGCACGCCTCCGGGCAACTCGACGACCGCCTGTACGGAGTTCCCACGGCGGTCGCCGTCCAAGCCGACGGCGCGACCGTGCCGGGTGGGCCCGGTGAGCGGCGGCGCTCGATCTATCTGGCCCAGCGGCGTTCGCAACCGGTCGACGCGCTGCAGACTTTCGATCAGCCCGTAATGGAAATCAACTGCACGCAGCGGAAGTCGTCGACCGTCTCGCCGCAGGCATTGATGTTGCTCAACAGCGATTTCACGATCAACACGGCGACCGCGCTGGCCGATCGCGCGCTATCGGAATCCGCGACGGCGCCGATGGCCCAAGCGATTCTGCTCGCCTACGGACGCCCCATTTCCGCCGAGGAAGCCGCGGCTTTGGACGCGTTCCTGGCCGCCCAACAATCCCGCTACGCCGCGGCCGGTCCCGACGCCGCCCGCCGCGCCGCGTTGTCCGACCTCTGCCAGATGCTGCTCTCGGCGAATGAATTCGTGTACGTCGATTGAGGTGATATCCCCTATGGATCTTTATTCCCACACGACCTCGCGCCGCGACATGATCGCCCGCCTCGGCGCCGGTTTCGGCGGCGTCGCGCTGGCATCACTGTTCGGCGAACCCGCCAGCGCAGCCGAGTATGATTTGAAATTGAGATCGGCGCATCACGCGCCGCAAGCGAAAGCCGTCATCCAGCTCTTCATGCACGGCGGGCCGAGCCACGTCGATCTGCTCGACCCGAAGCCCGAACTCGCGAAGTACGACGGCCAGACGCCCCCCGCGGAAGTCGTCGACGACGAAAAGCGGACGAGCTATCTGCTCGGCACCCCCTACAAATTCTCCAAGCACGGCCAAAGCGGCCTCGAGTTCTCCGAGATTCTGCCGCACATCGCGCAGCACGCCGACGACATCGCCGTCATCCGCTCGATGTATTCCGAACACCGCAACCACGAGCAGGCGATCTGGATGGCGCAGACCGGTCTGACGGTGAGCGGCCGGCCGAACATCGCCTCGTGGGTCGCATACGGACTCGGGGCTGAAAATCAGAATCTGCCGGCGTACGTCGCGCTCCCCGATCCGAAAGGCGTCCCGGTCGACGGCGTCCGCAACTGGTCGAGCGGCTGGCTGCCGCCGATTTATCAGGGGACCGTCGTCCGCTCGGAAGGCCCGCCGGTCCTTTATCTCAATCCGAAAGCGCCGCGCACGCCCGACATCGAACAGGCCCGCTTGAATCTGCTGCGGGATTTGAACACACGCCATAAAGTGTCGCGGCCCGGCGAGCTCGATCTCGACGCCCGCATCGCCAGCTTCGAGCTCGCCGCGCGGATGCAGCTTTCCGCCACCGACGCGCTCGATCTCAACCAGGAAACGCCCGCGACGCAGGCGCTTTACGGTCTCGATCAGGACGTCACGCGTTCCTACGGCAAGCGCTGCCTGATGGCGCGGCGGCTCGTCGAGCGCGGCGTGCGGTTCGTGCAGATTTTCCTCGCCGGCCAGCCGTGGGACACGCATAGCAATAACGCCGCCGGCACGAAAAGCTGCTGCCAGCAGACCGACCTGCCCGTCGCCGGCTTATTGACCGACCTCAAGCAGCGCGGCCTGTTGGAATCGACCATCGTGCAATGGGGCGGCGAGTTCGGCCGCACGCCCGGCGCCGAGCGGGCCGACCCCAAAAACCGCGGCACCGAAGGCCGCGATCACCATCCGTACGGCTTCAGCATCTGGCTCGCCGGCGGCGGCATCCGCGGCGGACAGGCCTACGGCGCGACCGACGACTTCGGCTACCGCGCCGTGACGAACCGCACGTCGATGGCCGACCTGCACGCGACGCTCTTGCATCAACTCGGCCTCGACCACGAACGGCTGACGTTCCCCCACAACAGCCGCGACGAACGCCTGACGGACGTGTACCCGGCGAAGGTGATCGCGCCGCTCATCGCGTAAAACAACACGCGCTCCGCTAGCGCGTCGCGGCTAACCGACAACCCGCACACGCGGCGCGACTGTTGTTCCCGGTTAGCCGCGACGCGAAGGCTTTGCGAAGCGGAGCGCGCTCGCACTACGGCGCTTGAATTCCGAAATCTTCGATCGTCAGCAGCGCACGAAAATCCAGCCCACGCGCGGCGAAGTTTGCGGCGCCACCTTCCTTACGGTCGACGATGCCGACGACGCACATCACTTCGCAGCCGAACTCCTCGATGCGGTCGCACGCCTGCAGCGAACTGCCGCCGGTGGTGACGACGTCGTCGATCACCACCACTTTCGCGCCGGCTTCGACCGGGCCTTCGATGTACTGCTTCGTCCCGTGGCCTTTCGGCTCCTTGCGGACGAGAAAGCCATCGAGCTTGCGGCCGCGGCCCGCCGCGGCGACGAGGACGCCGCCCACGATCGGGTCCGCGCCAATCGACATGCCGCCGATCGCCGTGTAGTCGACTCCTTCCAGCAGATCGAGGAGTCCTTCGCTGACGAGCCTTAAGCCCGCGGAGTGGAGCGTGATCTGCTTGCCGTCGAGGTAATAGGTCGACTTCTTCCCGGACGCGAGCGTGAAGTCGCCGAACTTGAGGGCCCGTTCGTGAAACAGACGGATGAGCTGATGGCGGTCGAACATGGAGAGAGTGTGGTTTGGGGATTGAAGGTTGTGGGTGGGGACATCCTACCCCGGCGAGCGTCGAGGCGTAAGCTCGACGTGGGTTTGCTGGCGCAGCGAAAAACACGTCGAACTGACGCCTCGACGCTCGCCTGTGCCGCTACGAGAACGCGATCGGGTCGGCGCGATAGAGGTCGTGTGGGCGGCCGTCGACGTCGTGCCACAGCGCGTGGCGCGGGATGTCGAGCGCGTCGAGCATCGTCGCGGCGAGATTCTCGACCGTGTACGGATCGCTGACCGAATACGCAGCGGTGGCGTCGGTCGCGCCGATCACCTGGCCGCCGGGAACGCCGCCGCCGGCGAACAGGCTCGTCATCACCGGGCCCCAATGGTCGCGGCCGCCGTCGTTGTTGATCTTCGGCGTGCGGCCGAACTCGCCCGACACGACGACCAGCGTGTCGTCGAGCAGGCCGCTGGTCGCGAGATCATCCAGCAGCGCCGAGACCGATTGGTCGAGGTACGGCAGCAGGTTCGACTTCAGGTTCGGAAAGTTCCGGCGGTGCGTGTCCCACGAGGAATTCTTCCCCAGGTTGACCTGCACGAGATTGACGCCCGCCTCCACCAGCCGCCGCGCCATCAGCAGCGACAGGCCGAACTTGTTCTTGCCGTAGCGATTCACGATCCCCGCGTCGGCGTCCTCGACTTCAAACGCCGCGCGGACGCGCGGATCGGACAGCACCGACAGCGCCTGCTGTCGGTTCCGGTCGAGCCGGGCCGATTCGGCGCCCGTCTGGAGCCGTTGGAGTTGCCCGTCGATCTGGCCGAGCAGATGGATGCGGCGATCGAGCCGCGTCGGGCCGCCGTCGGGGAGCGACAGCATCGGAATTTCGAAGATCGTCTCGGAACCGTGATCGTAGGGCGTCCCCTCGAACCGGAAGCAGTGCGGGCAGGCCCCGTTGCCCAACGGGCACGGCGCCGCGACCGGCAGATGCCACGCCTCGTAGCTCGCTCCCAACTTGCCGGCGTACTGGCCGGGGCGGACCTTGTTCGCTTCGTTGATGCTCGGCTGCGGCAGCACGGCGGCGGGCGGCAAACCGGTTTTCGTCCGGGTGGCAAACGTCATCTGCGCGGCGAGCGACGGCCATTCGTTCGGGCTGGGAGCGTCGTTGAAGTTCGCCCCCGGCGGATTATCGAGCCGGCCGGTAAACAGCTTGTGGCACGCCCCGCCGTGATCGCTGCTGTCGGTCGAAACCGACCGGACCAGCGTGTAATGCCGAGTCAGCCGCGCGAGCCGCGGCAGATGTTCGCAGATCGAAATGCCCGGCGTGTCCGTCGCGATCGGCAGGAACTCGCCCCGCACGGCTTCCGGCGCGTGCGGTTTCAAGTCGAAGCTGTCCTGATGCGAAATCCCGCCGTTGAGAAAGACGAAGATCACCGATCTCTTCGGCGTCACCGGCAGACCGGACTCCTCGGCCCGAGCGGATTGCACGTCGGCCAGACCCAGACCCATCAATCCGAGCGCCCCCGCTTGCAGCGACGTCCGCCGCGAGAACTGGGCCGTCCGCCAGCGGCTGTGCAGATTGACGGGCGTCATGCCAAAACCTCCCAGACGGGTTCGCCGCCGTGCGACACATGATTCGGCCGGCCGGTGAAATCCTGCACGGCGAGGTTGTAGTCGACGCCGAGCGCGTGATAGATCGTCGACGCGACGTCGCCGGCGGAAACGGGCCGTTCGATGGGGTAGCCGGCTTCCTTGTCGGTCTTGCCGATCACCACGCCGCGTTTCACGCCGCCGCCGGCAAGCAGCACGAAGCCGCATTGAGGCCAGTGGTCGCGACCCGCTTTGCCGTTGATCCGCGGCGAGCGGCCCATTTCGCCCATCAAAACGACGAGCGTGGAATCCAACAGACCGCGCGATTCCAGATCCAGAATCAGCGCCGACACCATCCGGTCCAGAATCGGACACTGCGCGCGGCACATGCCGAAATTGTTTTCGTGCAAGTCCCAGTGGTTGCCGTTCTCCGCTTCCCAATTCACGCTGACGAACATCGAGCCGGCCTCGACCAATCGCCGCGCGATGATCAGGCTCGAACCCCAGAGTTCGCGTCCGTAGCGGTCGCGGACGGCGTCGGGTTCCTGCGCGATGTCGAACGCCGCGCGGGTTTTCGCCGAGGTCAACAGCGTGAACGCCTGCCGCTGGAAATGATCCATCCCGTCGACGACGCGGGACCGTTCCAACGCTTCCGTCTGGCGATCGATCTGCGCGAGCAACGAATGCCTGCGGTCGAGCCGGTCGGCCGTGATGTTCGGCAAGCCGTCCAGCGACGGCAGGATCGGAACGTCGGGCACCGGGTGATGGGTGTAATCGCCGGCGTTGAGGGGCGTCGACTTTTGCCGCAGCGTAAAGAGCGGATCGAACTGGCTGCCGAGATAACCGCCGTACGGCCCGGCGCGGCGGAGCGACTGCGAGTAGCCGGGAAACGCCGGGAGAATGACGTAAGGCGGGACGTCGCCACCGGCCGGTTTCACCGACAGACAAACCGACGCGATCGACGGATGGTCGGTTCGTTTAGCGAAATAGTTCTGCTGATCGTTTCCGCCGTCGAATCCCGTCAGCACGTTGTAAGGATTGTGGCTGTTGTACTTGTGCGAATACGTGCGGATCAGCGTGCAACGGTCCAGCACCTGGGCGACTTGCGGCAGCAGTTCGCCGATCTGCACGCCGGGCACGGAGGTCGCAATCGGGCTAAATTCGCCGCGGATTTCCTTCGGCGCCGCGGGCTTCAGATCAAACAGATCCTGATGCGGCGGCCCGCCAAAGAGATTGATCAATACGACCGATTTCGCCGTGCCGGGAAACGCCGCGGCGCCTTGCGCTTCCGCCCGCAACAGGCTGGGCATTGTCAGCCCGGAGAACAGCGACAGCGCGCCGACCTGCAGCGCATCGCGGCGTGCGATTCGATCGCAAAGCACCGACCGCTGTCCGACAACTTTGAGCATGGCGGATCTCCTCGCGGCTCCGGCGACGAACGAAGCGCGGCGAGGACATCTTAGCA
>CAZDGB010000262.1:0-10823 GCA_964504645.1 uncultured Planctomycetaceae bacterium
GAGGTCCTTGCAGATGGGCCAAAGGATGCCGCTGCGATCGCGAATGCGACATCATCCAATCCGCGCGCGCTGGAAGCCCTGTTGAATGTTCTGGCGGCAAGCGAGTATCTGACGCTGAAGCAGGATCTTTATGGCCTCTGCACGCACACGCGTCGATTTTTGTTGCGCTCCAGCCCGAATTCCATCCACGACAACTTGTTGATGAGGTATTTGGAATGGGATGGCATTACGAATCTGGACGAGTTCGTGAAAACCGGCCAACCGATGGAACTGCATGACCACTTGCCGGCTGAACATTGGCCCGTGTATCAGCGCGGCATGAAGTCCGTGGCGAGACTTTCCGTTCCGGAAGTCGTCTCGCGCACTCCGTTGCCGCGTCGTCCGCGACGGATGCTCGACATCGGGGGGTCGCACGGCCTGTATTCCGTCGGATTCTGTCGAAAGTACCCGCAATTGGAGTCGGTGATCCTCGATTTGCCTGAGGCTATCGAGCATGCCGCCCCGCTGCTCGCCGAAGAAGGCATGGGGCCGCAGGTGGTACATCGTCCCGGCAATGCCCTGACGGATCCGCTGGGAGAGCAGGAATGGGATTTCGTATTCGTGTCGCAATTGATGCACCATTTCACTGACAAGAGCAATCAAGAGCTATGCAGGCGGATTCACCGTGCGCTTCGTCCTGGCGGTCTACTGGCCATCGTCGATTTCGAGCGAGTTCCAAAGACCTCGGCGAGAAATCAGATGGGTGCGGTATTCGATCTGTATTTCGCCGCCGCCAGTCGATCGGGAACCTGGACGTCAGCTGAGATGCAGTCTTGGCAAGTCCAGGCTGGCATGAAGCCGAAACGGCCAATATCCCTCCGCATGACGCCGGGGCTCGTGATTATCCCCGCAGAAGCCGTAGCCAAGTCTGAGACGGGCCCGCAAACCACATAACGCGAGCCACAATGCCTAGCTAAATAAGTGATTTGCAATGGAAGATGGGAAGCGTGGACATTCGACGAATTATTGATCGGTGTTTTCAGCCCCCGTGGATTGATATCTTGGAAGCTTGTCTTGCCACGCTTTGGGCGATTCTGCTTTTCGCCTGGTTTCGACATCTACTCGTCAGGTGTGGTGGGTTACTGTTGCTCACATTTGCTATCACGCGCGTCGTCGCAGCAGTGAAATATTATTTTCGCCACGGCACGTAGCGTTTCGTTCCACTAACTGCGACGTAACAATCTGGACGCCTCAAGCCTCGGCTGGGCTACTTTTGGAACGATTCTTGGTGTGTTGAGTTTGAGATCATACGTTTCAAATAGGATGCACCATATGTAGCCAGATCGAAATCAGCCTGGTTTCCTGTGGCTTAGATTCGTCGGAGACAATCTATACTGGATCAGGGCGCTTCGTCGGCGGAGAGCAGGCCGTTGCCGTCGCGGTCGAGTTGGTGGAACGTCGCGCGGCTGCCCAGGAATTCGGACAGGCTGACGTCGCCGTCCCGGTTGCGGTCCATTTTCAGGAACCAGTCCGGGCCCTGGCGGTCGCCTTTCACCTGAGGCTCGGAAACGGCGCGCGTCGCCCCGCCGGGCGCATTCTGGACGGCACGGGGGCCGCCGCGGGACAGTTCGAGGTCCAGGTTGTACGACATCTCGACGCCGCCGAGGTAGCCGTCGCCGTCGCGATCCTCCGTGGCGATCAGTTCCGGCGCCGACTGCAATTCGCGCGGCGTCAGCACGCGGTCGAAATTCCGGTCGAGCGTCGTGAAGAGATCGGCCCCCTGATCCGACACTTCCAGGACCAGTTGCACGGCGGCGATGCGGGCACGGTTCAGAAAATAGGCGTCGAACTCCGACGCGGAGATCTTGCCGTCGCGGTTGGCGTCGAGCAGCGCGAGCTCCGGCCGGTCGGGGATGTTTGCCAGTTCGTTCGCATCCAGCGCTTCATCCGCATTCGCGTCGAAGTCCTTGAAGCGGGGCTGGCGGTCGTCTTTGCTGGGATTACTGTTGTTGCGTTTGAATTTGATTTCGCTGGAGCCGACGTGCAGCCGGTAGCCGCCGTCGAGCTTGCGCTGCAACCGGTACTGCGGCGCCGCTTCGCCGCGCTGGCGGGTGGCGCCCGTCGCACCGAAGGCCAGCGGCAACTCGGCATCGAGCGGCAGCGTCAGAAAGCCGCGCAGTTCCTGCCGCGAGAGACTTTGATCTCCATCCGCATCGAGCGTCGCGAGGCCGTCGGCGGCGGAAACGAGTTCCGCCGGCGCACGCAACGAGAGGGCGCCGTCGCGATTGCGGTCGTAGCGCGCGAGCAGGATCTCCGCGACGGCCGCAGCGTCCAGCGCTTCGGTCAGCAACACGACCGATCCTTCGCCGGCGCCGTTCTCGCCGGAATTCGAAATCGACGGCCCGGCAATCAACTCCTGCACCGTGATCAATTGATCGTCGTTGAAATCGCGGCCGTGCAAGCTTTTTTCGGCAGACGACAATTCCTCTTTGGACAAGCGGCCGTCGCCGTCGACATCCAACAGCGGGATGAGCGCCGGACCGGCGCCCTTGCTCGACAGTCGCTGTTTCAGGCTCAGCGGCGGAGCAGCTGCTTCGATCCGGCGGCGCAAGTCTTCGCGCGTCCAGGTTTTCGCCGACATCATGCCGGCTTTCGCATCGCCCGCGGCCGGGACAGTCGTTCGTTGAAAGATCGCCGCCAGTTTGTCGGCCTGCTCGGCATTCAGCGTTCCATCGCGGTCGGCATCGAACAGGTCGAACATCCGCTGGAACGTATCGAGCCAGACTTTGCGGAACGGGACACCGTCGACTTCGATGGCCAGACGCACGCGGACTGGTTCGAGGGGACCGAGCAATAAGATGTCTTGTTGCGCGGGGGAAGACACTTGTTCGGCGGCGCTGAGCGGCCCGCACAGCGCAAGCGATATCGCGACGAATACAGCGCGGCGCGCGGTCATCCGAGGATTTCCTGGATCGGTTTTGCCGCGGGATCGACGAGGCGGATCGGCCGGCCGACGTTGGAGATATTCTGCGCCAGCGGGTCGATGCCGAGCCCCTGGCAGATCGTCGCCAGAAGATCGGGGATCGTGACCGGGCGGTCTTCGACAGTCATGCCGTCGGCGCTGGTGCGGCCGATCGCCTGCCCATTCTTCAAGCCGCCGCCGGACAGCACGGCGGTCCACGCTTGCGGATAGTGGTCGCGACCCTTCGCCTGATTGATGACCGGCGTGCGGCCGAACTCGCCCATCCAGACGACGAGGGTGTCGTCGAGCAGCCCGCGCTGCTTCAGATCGGTGAGCAGCGTCCCCCACGCGGGGTCGAGCGCCTCGGACAGTTTCTTCACTCCTTCAAAGTTCTCAGCGTGCGTATCCCAGCCGATCTGCTGCTGTTCGACGCCGTTCAACGTCACTTCCACGAATGGCACGCCGCGCTCCACCAGCCGGCGAGCGAGCAAGCAACCCTGGCCGAACCGATTGCGGCCGTACGCATCGCGGAGTTCCGCCGGTTCCTCTTCAAGTGCGAATGCCGAGGCCGCCTGGCTCTGCATGAGACGAACAGCGCGATCGTATGCCGCCCGGTAACTGAGCGCCGGTTGCCCTTGATATTGCTCGAAGAACTTCCCATTCAGCGCCTGCAGCTTCTGCAAACGGGCATCGAGATGCTCGCGGGTGATGGCTCCCGCAGGCCGCAGGTCTTCGACTTTCAATTCCTCGTCGGCTCCGTTTGCGCCTGACCCGACCAAGAGCGGCGCGAGTTTGGCTCCGAGGAATCCGGGATCGTACGCCGAGGGACTGATCGCGCGATTGGGGGCGATGCTGACAAAATCGGGCAGCTCCGCGTCGGCGCGGCCCAATTGGTTCGCGATCAGCGAGCCGAACGTCGGATAGCGAATCGGCCCTTGCGCGAGGTATCCCGCGTGAGCGAACGAGGTCGCCCGCGTGTGGTCCCCTTCCTTGCTCGTCATCGAACGGACGATCGTCAGTTGATCGGCCTGCTGCGCGAGTTTCGGCAGATGCTGGCTGATTTTCAGGCCCGGCACCGAGGTCTCGATCTCCTGATACGGCCCGCCGTTGGCGTGGCCCGGCTTGAGATCGAACGTGTCCATCTGGCTGGGACCGCCGCTCATCCAGAGCAGAATGCAGGCCCGCCGCCGCTCCGGTTTCTTGGCGGCCTCGTCGGCCAGCGCGGCGAACCAGCCGGACGCCGACGCGCCGAGCACGCCCGCCGAACAAAGCCGCAGCCAATCGCGTCGCGGCAAAGACAAATTCGTGCTCATGGCGATCCTCGCGAACAGAAATCGGGAAATGGTTCGGCTCAGTGATTCAACAAAAACTCGGCGCTATTCAGCAAAGTCCACAACGTGTCGGCCAGCCGTGTTTTCCGCGCCGCCTCGTCGTTGGCGAACCCTTCGTCCAAAAACAGCGAAATTTCCTCCGCACTCGGCGGACGGCTGTAGACCGAGAGAAATAAGACTTCGATGCGCTCGGCGTCCGACAGGAACGGCGCGGCGGAGACAATGGCGAGCAAATCGCCTTGTTCGAGATCGGTGGTCGCGGCGACAAAGCGGCCGTTCATCAGCGACAGCGCCTGCAAGATCGTCGTTTCGATCTCAGTCGGCGAGATGGCGGAGTCGCCGAATTTCGCCTGAAACTCCTCGCGGGCCGTGTTGGCAATGCCGAGGGGATTCTGGCGATTCGCCGCCGGATCGCGATAGCCGGTCGCTTGCAGGAAGCTGGCGTAAATCTGGTCGCTCGTCATTCGCCGCAGCGGCATCTGCGCGAAATGGACGGAGGCCGGATCGTCCGGCGCCAGCGGTGCGCCGCGACTCGACAATTGATAGACCTGCGTTGCCGTGATCGCGCGGACGAGGTATTTCAAATCGTAATCATGCTGCCGCAACTGGTCGCACAATTCGGCGAAGACTTCGGGATGGACGACGGGATTCGCAGGATCGATGTCGTCCACCGGGTGCACGAAGCCGCGTCCGAAGAAGCCGGCCCAGATGCGGTTGACCACGGCTCGCGTGAAGTACGGGTTGTCCGGGCCGGTGATCCAGCGGGCGAGCGTCCCGCGCTTGCCGACGCCGCTAATCGGTTCGGGCTTTTGGCCATCGAGAAACAAGGCCGGCACGGCCTGGTCCTTACCCGGAATGGAAATCTCGTCCCAATCTTCATTGGACGACGCCATCCCCGCTTGGCCGGGCGCGCTGAGCTTATTGAAGAACGCGGCGAACGACCAGAATTGCGGCTGCTTCCACGCGGCGAACGGATGATCGTGGCATTCCGCGCATTGCACTTGCACGCCGAGGAACACGCGGGAGACGTTCGCCGCCAACTGCTCCGGTTTGAACTCCGCCGCTTGGTAGAACGCCAGTGGACTAGGCGCGCGCGGCGAATCCCGATCGAGCGCGGCGGTCAGCAAGTCGTGGACGATCTGGTCGTACGGCAGATTGGCGGAGAACCGGAGCTTCAGCCACGTTTCCAGGGCCGACGCCTGGCCGCGTGCTTCGGGAGCGGTCGATCCGGCCAACAAGAGATCGCGCCACGTATTGGCGAGATGGGCGGCAAACGCGCCGTGCTGCAAAAGTTCGTCCACCAGTTGACGGCGCTTGTCGGGCCGTTCGTCGTCAAGAAATTCGCGGACTTCCGCGACGGACGGGATGCGGCCGATCAGATCCAGATAGACGCGGCGGACGAACTCCGCGTCGGTCGTCGTCGCCGCTGGTTCTACGCCGGCTTGCTTCCACGCTTCCTGAAAGTGTTGATCGATCCACGCCGCGCATTCGTCGGCGGAAAGCTCCCGCGGCTCGGCGGCCATCGCGTGCGGAGCAATCGCGATCCAGATCAACGCGAGCCACAAGAACGGGCCGTGCCAACACAGTTCTCGTGCGGCACTGAGTTTCCATCTCATGGAACGCTCCTGCGACGGGCGATTTTATGGCCAAAGATTTTCGCGAGAATTCCGTGCGACGATTCCGGGAAATCGGGAACTCAAGAACGAGTTGCAACGTCACTGAACGCGTTGTAGTCTGGCAGAATCTCTTCGTTAGCTCAACTACCGATTCCGATTTTGTTCCGACCGTGCAGTTTCCGGGCACACGTGCAATTCGATCAGAGACGTGCGAGCGACAAAAGAGTTCACGAAAAACTTGGGACGCGGTTCGACCAGCGGGGTTCATTCTTCTGAAAACCGGCGACGGGATGTGAGCCTTACGGACAGTTAAGGACCGTGTTGCGATGCAAGACTGCCCGCCTGTGCCGAACCGCTTGAGCCCGCGATGCGCTTGCCGTGCCTCGCTCGCGCTCGCGTGCCTCCTGTCGCTATTCTGCATTGCAACGCGGCCCCTCTTCGCCCAAGGCGTGGGGATGGTGGCCGGTGTCGAAGACGATGCCGTTCAGGCCCAGCACCCGTTTCTCTTGCCGTCGCAGCCGACGGAGATCGGCGAGGCGATTGAAGATTTCCGCCGGTTTGCCGGCCGCAAGCAGTGGGAAAAGGCGTTCAAGCATCTGCAAAAAGTGTTCGACGCGACGTCGACGGGGCTGGTCCTCACCGACACCGGCATCATGCTGCCGAGCCGCTTGATCGCCCGCGAAGCTTTACTGGAACTTCCGCCCGCGGGCCAGGACGCTTACCGCATCTTCTTCGATGCGGAGGCGAAAAAACTGCTGGAGCAGGCGCAAGGCCCGGAAGAACTGGCCAAATTGACGCAGATTTTCACCCGGTATCTGGTAACTTCGATTGGCGACGACGCGGCCAATCGTCTGGGCGATCTGCACTTCGAAGCAGGAAATTTCGCCCAGGCCGTCAACGCTTGGCGGTCCATTCTCGAAGAGCGGCCCGACAGCCGGGTGTCCAAGGCCCGCTTGCGGGTGAAAATCGCCGTGGCTTTGGCCCGGTTGCAGCGCTGGGGAGAGTTCCGCCAGATCCTGCGCGTCATCGAAGAGCAGCACGGCCAAGAAAAAATGACCATCGCCGGCAAGGAGACCAGCCCGGCGGACTACTTGCGTCCCCTCGCCGATCGCAGCCGTTCCGCCGATTTGCAGGTCGTCTCCGCTGGCCGCGCGCTGCCGGCCGACATCCCGCTCTCCGGCGATCCGGCGCCGTTGTGGCAGTTCCGCTTCTTCCAGCACTACGATCCGCAAAAGGAAAATCAGCCCCCCGGCTTGCGGATGCAGCAGCAGATGTGGGGTTGGGGCGGCGGCTCCGCGGGCGTCTCCGATGCCGTGCCGCCGGTGGTGACGGATGATTCACGGGTCTATGTCAATTTCGTCGGTTATGGGATGGGCATCGATCAGCAGACCGGAAAATTGCTGTGGCGCACGGGACGTTTTCTCGACGCCGTGCAGAAGGCGCAGCAGGGACAGATCCAATCGATCGAACAATTCGGCCTGTCGATCGGCGTCGACCGGACGTGGGCGATTACCACCGATCCGAAGGGCAACAATCAGCAGCAAAATCGGTTTCCCGGCGGGGGCAATGCCGGCGGTTTCGGCCTCTGGGTCCGCGAGGCCGTTACGGGCAAGGAACTGCTGGTCAGCAAGAACATCGCCGAACTCAAGGACTGGAATTTCCGTGGCACGCCGCTGGTGACCGCCGACCGGATTTTCGTCTGCGCGAGCAAGCCGAACCAGCAGGGCGAACTGCATCTGTTGGCGTTGAATCCCAAGGACGCCCGGCTGTTATGGTCGACGCTCATCGGCACATATGTCGGCGAGCAGCAATACTACTACTATCAAATGGAGCGCGGCACGCAGCCGTCGCTGCTGCTCGACGGCGACCGGTTGTATGTCGACACGCACGCCGGCAGCCTGGTGCAGGTTGAGGCCGTGTCCGGGCAGGTTGATTGGGGTCTGAATTATTCCTCGGACCCGACCCAGAACCGGGGCATGTGGTGGGGCGGCTATCCGATGCAGATGGATCGGCTGTCGGCCAGCCCGCCGCAGATGGTCAACGGCGTGCTCTATGTCAAAGGGATGCGCTCGCGGCGGCTGTACGCCGTCGATCCGCAGCGGCCCAAAGTGCTGTGGAGCCGGCCGGTCGAGAAATCGGCCATTCTGCTGGGTGTCGACGACAACCGGTTCTATCTCGGCGGCCAGGAGATCTCGGCTTACGACGCCGGCACGCGGAAAATCCTCTGGTCGGTGAATGCGATTCCGGGAACCAGTTGGAATCGCCCGCTGGTGACGCAGGGGCGGATCTACAGCTTTTCGCCGCGGGGAATCTACGAGATCAACAAAGATGACGGCCAAGTCGTGCATCTGCTGCGCGGCGCCGACGGCTACTCGCTAGGGGGCCAGTTGATCGCCGCTCCGAAATGCCTGTTGGCGGTGTCCAATCTCGCGATCACGGCGTACCCGCTCGCCCCGGCGCCGGCGGCCGCGGCGGCGACGGCAGTTGAACTGCCGTTGTTTGCCCAGACGCTGCCTGTCGAACTTCGCGCGACTAGAAACGAGGGATCGCTCCGATGAATCGAGTCATGACCTCTGTGAACCGCTCGCAGTGGCGCCTGCTGGCGGCTCTCGCGCTGCTGGGGTGGCTGGCGTCGCCGGCCAGCGCGCAAGTCGGGGCGTCTCCGTCGGAACCGGGCATCACGGTCGAAGGGACCGGCGAGGCGAAGACGGTCCCGGACGTCGTCGAAATCAACGTGAAGCTCAACGCCCGCGGCGAGCTGACGGACGACGCCGTCGTCAAACACAAGGATTCCCGTAAGCGGACGATGGAGACGTTCGAGGCGCTCAAGCTGGAGAAATTGAAGCTGGTGGAAAAGGATCTGAGCCTTCGCCCGGGCAACATGCAGGAAATGATGCAGATGATGTGGAACGGCATGCCGCCGTCGCAGAACAAGCGGACGCCCATCGAAGTCGGCAGCACGCTGCAGGCGCGGCTGGTCGAGATCGACAAGCTGCCGCCGGAAGAATTGATGACCACGATCGGCAAGCTGATCGACGCGGCCCAGGACTCTGGCGCGGGCCTCGGCGTGTCGGATTCCGACATGATGAATATGCGGTATTACGGCTATTCGCGCCAGTCGTCGCTGGTGAAATTCATCGTCACCAACGTCGCCGAGATCCGCGAGAAGGCTTACGAGCTCGCCGTCAAAGATGCCCGCCGCAAGGCCGAACGGCTGGCGCGGCTCAACGGCGTGGCGCTCGGATCGGTGCTGGCGGTCGACGAACTGATGAGCGGCGGAGGCCGGCAGGTGCCGTACTTCTACGGACCGATCTTTTCCGACTCGAACGATGAGGACAAGACGGAAATCGTCGCCGAAACATTGTCGGGTGGGCAGATCACGGTCCGGCTGCGCGTGCGGTTCGGCATCGCGGGAGCCGCGGCTCAGGCCGACGCCGCGACCAAAAAGGAATTTCCCGTCGCCGCGCAGGAGAAAGCGAAGTGATTCATCAGCGTTTTTTCACCACGTTGACACTGATCGCCGGAGTGTGTTTGTCGTCTCCCGCGCTGCGGGGCGAAGAAGTTCTGCCCAAGCACATCACGCCGGAAACGCTGAAAGCCGTGCGCGACGGGCTGGATTATCTCGCCCGCACGCAAGCCGATGACGGCGCCTGGCATGAAGGGCAGGGGGGCCAGTCGTATCCGGTGTCGATGTCGGCTTTGGCCTGCACGGCGATCCTTGCGCACGGCGACAGCCCGTCGCGCGGCAAGTACGCGCCGCAATTGGAAAAAGGGACGGAGTACCTGATCAAGAGCCGCACGAAATCCGGGCTGATCACGTCGCCGTCGCAGGAATCGGGCCGGCCGATGCACGGGCACGGCTTCGCGCTGATGTATCTGTCTTCCGTCTACGGCATGATCTCGAAGGAATCGCTCCGCGACAGTGCCCGCGAGACGATCGAGGCCGGCGTCGCGCTCACGTCGTCCGGGCAAAGCAGCGCCGGCGGTTGGACGTATATCCCCGCCAGCGGCGACGAAGGTTCGGTGACGGTCACGCAGGTGCAGGCGCTGCGGGCGGCTCACAACGCAGGGTTTCTCGTGCCGCGCGCCACCATCGAAGAAGCCGTCCGCTACATCGAGCGGTGCAGCACGCCGGAAGGGGGCATCATGTATTCCCTCGGTTCAGGCGGCGGCCCGCGCCCGGCGATTTCCGCGGCGGCGGTCGCCACGCTCTACAACGCCGGCGAATACGACGCCCCTATCGCCAAGCGGTGTCTGGAGTACATCTGGGGCCAGTCCAAAGGGGCCGACCGCTGGGACGGCGGAGCGCTCGGCCACGGGTTCTACTACCACATGTACGCGTCGCAGGCCTACTACCTTTCGGGGGATGAATACTGGGACGCGTACTTCCCGCAAGTCCGCGACCGGCTGATCTCCCTGCAAAGCAAAGGAGACGGCTCGTGGGAAGGCGACGGCATCGGCAAAACCTACGGCACTGCCGTCGCGTTGATCATTCTGCAACTGCCGTACAAATTTCTGCCGGTGTATCAGAGATAAATTCAACTGAGCGGGGGGCGTAAGCCCCCTGATTGAGCGTCCACAGGGGGCTTACGCCCCCCGCTCAGTCAAGACATCCAGAAAGTCAGTCCCAAAATGCACGACGGACACGACGCCGACCTTTCCGAACTCGCACGGCTCAAAGACGCGCACCAGAAGTTGCGGCGGGAGATCGCCCGCGTCGTCGTCGGGCAGGACCAGGTCGTCGAACAGTTGATGATGGCGATCTTCGCCCGCGGTCACTGCATTCTGGAAGGCGTGCCGGGACTCGCCAAGACGCTGCTCGTCAGCACGCTGGCCGAATGCCTGTCGCTGCAGTTCCACCGCATCCAGTTCACGCCGGACCTGATGCCGAGCGACATCACCGGCACCGAAGTCTTGCACGAAGACAAGGCGACC